>NZ_JBEYJA010000033.1:0-89458 GCF_040703815.1 Streptomyces sp. NPDC006743
GCGACGCCCGGCACGCACGCTCGCGGCGTTGCCGGAAGGTCCTGGTAGCTCCGCTACAAGGACCTTCCGGCGCCTTGCGATCGCACGCACCGGACGCCGCGAGCTGACCGGACTCCCCTTTTGTTCGCAGCTCTAACCCCCGGTGGGCGCACGGCGCAAGGATGCGCGGCCCGGTCGCACTGCGGCGTACGGACGCGCCGCCGGTCGGGCCGGGGACCGGGTCAGGGGCGCAGGAAGGGGCGGTTGAGGTGGGCGGGGGCCAGGAGGTCGCCGCGGGCGCGGGCGTCGTCGAGGAGCCTTCGGCGGGTGCGGCGGGCGGTGGCCTGGTCGCTCTCCAGCCCGTACGCGACGCTCGGCGCGACCAGTTGGACGGCGTGCACGAGGACGTCGCCGGTGATCACGACGCGTTCCCGGCCGCCCTCGACCAGCACGGACTGGTGTCCGGCGGTGTGTCCCGGTGTCGGTACGGCGGTCAGTGACGGGCCGCCCGGCCCGCCCTGCACTCTGACACGCCCGTCGATCCCGTGCAGCAGACCGGCCCGGCGCAGCGGCTCGATGACGTAGGCCAGGGCGCTGTCGCCGGCGGCCAGGGCCGTGATCTCCGTCCGCTGGACGACATGGCGGGCGTTCGGGAACACCGGGGCGCCGGTGGCGTCGACCGTCCAGCCGTAGTGGTCCTCGTGGAGGTGGGTCAGCACGACGGTGTCGACGTCGTCCCGCTCGATGCCGGCGTGCCCGAGGACCGCGGGCAGGTGGCCCGGCACCGGCGCCCAGGGCGACGCGGGGCTGCCGACCGGGCCGATGCCGGTGTCGACGAGGGTGACACGGCCACCGGGCCTGCGGACGGCGTAGCAGCGGAAGTCGAGTTCCCACGTGTCGTCCGGGCCGAAGGCGGCGGGGTCGAGCCGTTCCGCGCGGGCCCAGTCCGCCTCGGCCGCGTCGGGGAACCAGTGCTGCCGCCGGCCGGGGAAGGTCCCGTGGGCGTCCAGCAGCGCGAGCACCTCGTAGGGGCCCGTGCGGCGGGCGACGATGTGCGCGGTGCGCGTGGCAGGGCGGGGCCCGGCCGCGTGGGCGGAGCCGCCCGGGCCGGCCCATGCGGTGAGTGCGCCGACGCCCGCGGCGGCGCCGCCCCGCAGGAGCCGGCGGCGGCTCGTGGAGGGGTGCGTCGTCGGGGCGCCGTCCGGAACGCGGCGGTCGGTCATGGTCTCTCCCTCGTGGCGTCGGTGGGGGTCCTGTCCGCCATCGTGCGGGGGGCCGGGGCACGGGGGCTTGTACGTTCGTGTCCGGTTCGCAGGGGGGCGGGCAAGGGGCGGGGCCAGGGTCTGTCCGGCGGATCGAGCGGCAGTCGACTCACCGCGCCCGGTCGGTCCAGGCCGACGGGCGCCGGTGCGTGCAGTCGCCGGACGCAAGCGGGAGCCGACGCGGAGCGCCGGCGAGTGATGGTGACGACAACGCCACGGGCGGGCGGGCCGGCCCCCGCGCCCGGGGCGTGATCCGCCGGGCAGGGGCCTGGGGCGTGTTTCGGAAGTGCCACCTGCCCCGCGGCGTCCGGCACGCACGCTCGCCGCGTGGCCGGGATCATCCCCGTACGCCCGGTACGAGGACGCCCCCCCCGCCTTGCGATCGCACGCACCGGACGCCGCGGGGCCCGCCCTCCGGGCGGACGGCGCGGCCTTCGAAACACGCCTAGGATGCCCGCATGTCCGGGGACCGGCGGGTGTACCTGTGCGAGGACGACGTTCACCTCGCCGACGTGCGCTGCGGCAGTACGACGCGCGGCTGGTCGCCCCTGCGGCCCGCCCCCGTGTTCGGTCTGGTGCTGGTCCGGGACGGGGTGCTGCGCGGGCGGTCCGACGGTGTCGAGCACGTGCTGGACGCGGCCGGCGTGTTCGTCGAACGCCTCGGTTCGGAGCAGCAGTTCGCGCATCCCCTGGGCCCCGACACGTTCACCGAGATCGTCCTGTCCGAGCCCCGGGTCGCGGATCTGCTGGGCGGCGATCCCACGGTCCCGGAAGGCCTGGTCATGGTGACGCCGGAACTCGCCCTCGCGCACCGGCTGCTGCTCTCCCGCGCCCGCCGGGACGCCGACGGCTTCGAACTCGCCGAGCGCACGGCCGTGTTCGCGGCCGCGGTGTTCGCGCGGCTCGCGCCGGACCGCGTCGCCTCCGGCCGGCCCGCCTCCGCCGCCGCGCGCCGGCGTCTCGCCCACGACGCTCGTGCCGTGCTGGCAGCCCGGCCGACGGTCGGCCTGGAGGCGTTGAGCCGGATCGTGGGCGCGTCACCGCACCACCTGAGCCGGGTCTTCACGGCCGTCACCGGCAGCACGCTGTCGGCCCACCGCGACCGGTTGCGCCTGGCCCGCATCCTGGACCGGCTCGAGGAGGGCGAACGCGACCTGGCGGGACTGGCCCGGGAGCTGGGTTACACCGACCAGTCCCACATGACCCGCGCCGTCCGCCGCGCGGTGGGGATGCCTCCCGGCCGGCTGCGCACCCTGCTGACGTCCGGCGGAGCGTGACGCGGGGCCCGCCCTGCGTCGCGGACAGAGCCCGCGGTCGTGTGCACCGGGCGGCGGGACGTCCTGGCCGCCCCTGCGCTCGCCCGCACTGGTGCCCCGCCCTCCTCACCGGGGCGGAGAACCAGCACAACCATGCCCCCTCCGGCTTCCTCGGCCGGGCCGTCCGGGGCCCCCGCGAAGCCCCCGCCCGCCCGGCGGTCCCCGGCGGGCTGAGGAATCCTGGCAGGGAACAGTTCCACCGGGCGGCTCCACGGGCGCGCGGGGGGAGCGGCCGGAGAGATCGCGAAGGAGACCAGCGGATGACCGCCTGGACGAACCACGAACCGACCCGCGTCGGGCATGCCGGCGCACTGGCACGCTCATGAGCCGGATCCTGGTGACCGGTTCCACCGACGGACTGGGACGCGCCGCGGCCGAGGCGCTGCTGTCCGAGGGCCACGACGTGGTCGTGCACGCACGCAGCCGCGAGCGCGGGGCGGTGCTGGACACACTGGTGGACCGCGGGGCGCACCTGACGGTGGCCGACTTCACGCAGCGGGACGCGGTGCGGCGCGTCGCCGCCGAGCTGAACGACGCCGAGCCGCTGGACGCGGTCATCCACAACGCCGGCGTGTGGAGCGGACCGGCGGTCATGCCGGTCAACGTCGTCGCTCCCTACCTGCTCACGGCCCTGCTGCGCGCTCCGCGCCGGCTGGTGTACCTCAGCAGCAGTTCGCACTTCAGCGGGCGTCCGTCACTGGAACGGGTCGACTGGACCGGCGCGAGCGCGGGCTCGTACGCCGACAGCAAGCTGTTCGTCACGGTGCTCGCCGCGGCGGTGGCACGTCTGCGGCCCGCCGTGCCGAGCAATGCCGTGGATCCGGGCTGGGTGCCCACCAAGATGGGCGGACCGGGCGCGCCGGACGATCTGGAGCTGGGGCACCGGACCCAGCAGTGGCTGGCCGCCGGGAAGGATCCCGAGGCGCTGCGCACCAGCGGTGGGTACTGGTACCACCGCCGGCTGGTGCGGCCCCACCCCGCCGTCCACGACGAGGCGTTCCAGGACCGTCTCCTGCGGGCACTGGCCGACGAGACGGGCACCGTGTTCACCTGATCCTCTCGCGCCGTGCGGCGCCCGCGCCCGTACGCTGCACCCGCGCCGGCGACACCCTGCCCCCGTCGGTTCCGGCGGCCGCCCCCGCCCCCTCCGTGTGGGTGACCGCGCGGAGGCGGGCCGCGCGGGGCGGCCGGGCCCGGTGTCAGAGGCGGAACGCCGCGGACACCCGCTCGGTGAGATCGTCCTCCGTCATGGTGGTGTCCACGTCGATGGCGCGCAGCCGGAGCCGTGCCGTCTCCTCTTTGAGGCGTCCGGTGAACAGACGGTCGCGTTCGGCGAGGTTGCGGCCGGCTTTCGCGGGGTCGCTGGTCCTCCACACGAACCCCTCCCCCGGCACCGACCGGCTCCGGAGGGCCGATGCGCGGAAGCCGGGCGTGGGAAGCAGCCAGACGGCGTGCTCGGGGGCGGCCAGCAGGGGTGCGACGAGGTGCGGCAGCAGGCGGAATCCCTCGACGACGACGCACGGCTCCCCGGGCAGGCGCAGGAGGTCTTCGACGATCAGACCGAAGCCCTCGCCCCGGAACCAGTGGAACGTCTCGAGCATGACGCGCGGGGTCCGGTTCACCCATCGCTCGTCCATGTCCATGGCGATGAACCGGTGCAACCAGGGCGCCTCTTCGGGAGTGGTCCGCCCGGCGTGGTCCCGCATCACGTCGTCGGTCGCGTACAGACGCCAGCCGTGGCGGTCGGCGAGCCGCCGGGCGATCGTCGACTTGCCCGCACCGCTCCCGCCGCCGATCCAGAAGACGTTCCGCAGCCGGGCGGCGAGCCCGGCGGCGTCGGCGCCGACTTCGTACGGTCCTGACTGCATCGTCCTCCGATCCAGGGGGCGGCCGGGGCCCGGCCGCGGCCGTTTCAGACGGCGGCCTCGTCCGGGCGTCCGGGGCTGTTCTCGGCGAGCAGGCCGACGAGGGCGTCGGCGTGCGCGGCGCCGCTCTCCTCGACCACCTGGCGCACGCTCTGCGCCTCGCGTACGAGGGCGAAGCGGATCCGTCCTTCCGCGTCCGTACGGTAGCCGTGGACGGCCGGACGCGGCAGTGAGTTGTAGGCGAAGTGGGTCGAGAAGTAGTAGGCGCCGGTGTCGTACAGCGCCACGATGTCGCCGGGGTCGACGGCCGGGAGTTCGCGTCCCACGGCGGTGAGGTCACCGGCGAAGCAGCAGGGGCCGGCGATGTCGACGGTCTCCGTCGCCCCTTGCTTGGGGCGGCCGACGGCGTCGAACACACCGGCCCGCAGGGGCCAGGAGCCGGGCATGAACACGGTACGGGTGGCGACCTGGGCGCCCGCGTGGGTGACGGCGATGCGCCGCCCCCCGGCGGACTTGGTGTACTCGACGAGGGAGGCGATGGTGCCGTTCTTGGCGAGCAGCGAGCGGCCGAACTCGGTGACCAGGCTGTAGCGGCCGTCGAACAACTCCGGGACGGCGGCGCGCAGTTCGGTGACGTAGTCGGCGTAGGCGGGCCGGTCCTCGTCGCTGTCGAAGTCCACCGGCAGTCCGCCGCCGATGTCCAGTCCGGTGACCTGGCGGCGGCCGAGCGTGGCGTTGATGTGCTCGGCCAGGTCGTGGGCCGCGCGGACGCCCTGCGCGATGAGCGGCAGCGGGCAGCCCTGGGAGCCGACGTGGGCGTGGAGACGGGTCAGCCAGGGGCGTGCCGCGAAGGCTTCGACCACGGCCTGGACGGCTCCCTCGTCGCGCAGGGCGATGCCGAACTTGGACGTGGTGGTCGCGGTGCTCATCGCTCCGATGGCGCCTGCCCCCACCTGCGGGTTCACCCGCAGACCGATCGGTCCGGCGGGCGGGCGGCCGGCCAGCAGGGCGTCGACGCGGGCGAGTTCCTGGAAGTTGTCGAGGTTGACCGCGATGCCGTGGTCGAGCGCGAACCGCAGTTCGGCGACCGTCTTGGCCGGGCTGTCGAACACCAGCCGGTCGGTGGGGAAGCCGGCCTCCAGCGCCAGCTCCAGCTCGCCGGGGGACGCCACCTCACAGCCCATCCGGGCCCGGGCGAGCAGGCGCAGCACCGGCACCAGCGAACACGCCTTGGCGGCGAAGGTGTGCTGAACGGGGGCCGGGCCCCGGAAGGCGTCGAGCAGGCTGTCGACGGCGGCGAGGACACCGTCCACGTCCAGGAGGCCGATCAGGGGCGAGCGGGCGTCCAGCAGTCCCTGCCCGACAGCCGCGGCCAGGGCCGCCTCCCGGGTGGTGCGCCGCCGTCGGGCCGAAGCGGAAGTCACGTGGAGTCACACCTCACAGATCCGTGGTACGACGGGCCGCGGCCGCCCGCCGCACGTCCCGCCGGTTCACCGGGCGCGCTGCGGCCGCAAGGGACAGCTTGCGGTGCGGCGACCGGACGCGTCATCGTCCGCCGCGACCAGGAACGGCCTCGGTGTCGTCGTGTCTCACAAAGGAACGATCACCGAGTGCCGGGCGGGAGGCCGTGCGTCTCCGGCGCCGTCACCGTCCCTCCGCGACCGCTGCGGGAATCCGTCGGCCATCGCCGCGGGGGAACCCGGCCGCCCCGCAGGGGCCGGGGCGCCGGGGTCAGCCGCCGCGGCGGGCGAGGCGGAGTCCGAGGTCCGCCAGCAGCCGGCCCACCGGGTCGCTCACGTCGACGCCGAACAGGTCACGGGCGCGGCGCAGCCGGTAGCGCAGGGTGTTGGGGTGCACGTTCAGGCTGAGCGCGGCGGCACGGGCGTCGCCGAACTCGGCGAGGTACGCGGCGACCGAGGCGCCGTAGGCGGAACCGTGCGCCCGGTCGTGCGTGACCATTGCGTGCACCGGGCTCGGCATGTCCTGCCACAGGGGCTCGATCCTGTCGAGCACCTCGAGCAGGGCGGCCTCGGCGGCCACCTCCTGGTAGGCCGCGCAGGCCGGCGTCGGGGAACCGCCGGGCGCCCTGGCCGCCCGTTCGCGCAGGACCCGTACCACCAGCTCGGCGGAGGCGCGGGACGCGGCCACCCCCGACAGGTCCGCCGCCTGCCGTCCGGCCCCCGCGAAGACCATGCTGTGCGGCAGGGGGCGCACGCCGGCGGCCAGACGGCGCGCCGGGTTCACCTCGGTGCCGCCGGCGCTGGACACGAGGACGAACAGTCTGCCGTCCGAGCGGGTGGTCACACAGCCCGGCAGGTGCGCGGCCGCCTGGAGGGCGAGGGTGTCGAGCACCCGGTGGCCTGCGGCGTCCGCCTGCGGTGCGCCGGACGGCGCGGTCCGGGGGGACCGCCCGGTGCCCGCGGGGCCGGCCGGCGCCGGGCCGGCGGGGTCCCGGGTGTCGTGGACCTCGACGACGACGACCGTGTACGGCCCCTCGGGCGGCACGCCGAGTCCGCGCGCCGTCCGCTGCGCGCCGGGGCGGCCCTCCAGCAGGTCCCGCAGGGCCCGTTCACGGCGTCGGGCCTCCTCCCTCCCCGATGCCGCGTGGTGCACGAGGTGCGGCACGGCGGCGCGCGCGGCCGTTCTCAGCGCCGCGGCGGCGTCCTCGGCGAGCGGTCGGCCGTCGGCGGCGGCCCACAGGGACCCGAGCACCTCACCACCGTGCCGGACCGCGATGGCCAGCCGCTCGGCGCAGCGGTCGTCGGCGGGCAGGCGCACCACGTCGCCGCTGCTCCACAGCGCCTGGAAGAAACCCCGCTCACGGAGTTCCGCGACCCTCCAGCGGGGCACCTCCTGGCCGAGGATGGTCTGTGTGCGCAGCGGGTCCGCCCCGTGCTCCAGCCGCGAGTAGGCCAGCACCCGCGAGTGCGGATCCTCGATGGTGATGGCACCGCCGACCAGGTCGGCCACCGTGTTGGCGAGCCCCGCCAGGTCGCCCAGGCGCAGGCCCTCCCCCGGGGGCGGGGCGGTGGCGGCCCCGGCCACCAGGGCCGTGCGCAGCCGGCCGAGCAGCTCGGTCCAGCCGGTGTCCGGGGAGCGGAGCAGCAGGGCGGTACGGCCCTGGGCGACCGCCTCGGCCAGGGCCGTGCGGGGCCTGCGGGCGCCGGGGCGCAGCACCAGGGCGGCGGCCCCGGCCCGCTCGGCGGCGCGCAGGACGTCCACCGCTTCCGGGGAGTCGGCAGGTGTTCCCGGGGTGAGCAGGACGTGGCCGGGCGCCGTCCAGTCGTCGTCGCGCTCCTCGCCGACGTCGTGCACCGTCACCTCGGCGACCGGGACGTCGGTACCGAGCGGTGCGGCCACCACGTCGAGCAGCCCGGGTCCGGCCAGCGTGAGGAGGTGGGCCAGCGTCGGACCACCGGCGTGCGGGGTCGGCTCGCGATCCATCCCCCCATTATGTTGCGGCCGGGGGGACGGAGCGGCGGGCCGCCTGGCCGCGCGCGGCCGCCGGACTCGGCCGCCGCGTGCCGTCACCGCACTCGGCCGCCGCACCCCGCCGCCAGGCCCGGCCGCCGCGCACGGTCACCGGATCCGGCCCCGCGCCCCGCGCCCCGCGCCCCGCCGCCAGGCTCAGCCGTCGCGCACGGTCACCGCGCGCCGTCGCCCCGGCCGGGGGCTGGGGCGCCCGGCGGCCGGACGCGTCAGCGCAGGGCGCCGGCGTCCGTGTCGGGCGGGCCGCCCGGCGGGGGCACGTTCGGCTCGAACGGGGCACGGGAGCCCCTGTCCGCGGAGTCCGGAAGGCCGCTGGCCCAGGCCATCAGGGCGGGGTCCTCCAGGTCACGGACCCACAACGTGGACAGGTCGAGGGCGTCCGGGCTGGGGCGGGAACCGACCCCCACCACGCGCAGTCCGGCGCGTTTGGCCGCTCGGAGCCCGTTGACCGAGTCCTCCACCGCCAGCGCGTTCGCGCCGTTCGAACCCAGGCGCCGTACGGCCTCCGCATAGGTGTCCGGGTACGGCTTGGGCCGGATGGGTCCCTCGGGGACGACCACGTGCTGGAAGTGGTGGCGCAGGCCGACCGACTCCAGGCTGAACTCCACCAGGTCGGCCGGGCAGTTGCTGGCCACGGCGAGGGGAGCCCTGCGGCTCAGGACGGTGACGAGTTCCCGTGCGCCCGACATGGGCGCCGGGTCGCGTGCGACGAGGGAGCGGTAGGCGGCCAGGAGCTGTTCGGCCAGTTCCTGCGCGCAGTCCGGTCTGCCGATGAACTCGGCCATCAGGGCCCCGCACTCGATGTAGTGCAGGCCCTTGGTCCGCTCGGCGAACTCCGGTCCCGGCGCGTGGCCGAAGCCGCGCAGGACGACGCCGCGGGCGCGTTCCCAGTGCCGTTCGGAGTCGACGAGTGTGCCGTCGCAGTCGAAGACGACGGCCTCGGGTGCCCAGTCGGGGTCGAGCGTGTGGTGTTTCGTCATGTGCTTCGCCGTTCTTGGCGGGGGTGCCATCGGGATGGGTGGGGGGTGAGGCGCCCGTGCGGCCCGGGCCCGGCTGCCGCGGGGCTTCGCCGGACGAGGACGCGAAGCCGGGCTGGTCGCAGCCGGCCGGCGGCCGCGACGGGCGGGAGGACGGCGCGGTGGGAGAGCGCCGCCCTGTCTCCGCATCCGGAAACATAATGAACGTTACGCTCGACCGGCTCGCCGGCAGGAGTGTGCCGGTGCAATACGCACATGTGGGTGACGTCTCACGGGTAGCGGAGCACGCCCCTGGCCGTCACCGCCCCGTTCTGACGAAAGCGGAAGACGGCGACCCTGCCCCGGACGGTGCCCTGCACGGCGGCCGGCGGGGTGTGTTCGGTGAACTGCGAGGCGGTCATCCGCCCGCCGACCGGCCGGGTCAGGCGCCCGCCGCTGCGCAGGGCGACGGCCTGCCGAGCCGCCTCCAGCAGGGCCATCCCGGGGACGTGGTCCGTCTCGTGGTCGAACAGGAACGGGTGGTGGGTGTCGGCGGGGTCCACCACGAGGGCGCCGTCGTGCAGCGCGAGGAGGGCGTCCGCCTCCGACGCGGTGCCGAGCAGGGCCGGCTGGGGCCGCGGGCGGCCGGTGGCGGACCGTGGCGGGCCGGGGGGCGGAGACCGGCGGACGGCGGCGTACCGTTCGGCCGTCAGGAACCGCGCCCCGCCGTCCGCACGCGCGAACACCTGCCGCCCGGTGAGGAAGTCGGCGCGCAGGCGCATCCCGGACACCCGCCCGGAACCGGGGGTCTCGACCAGGTCGGTGACGGTGACCCGGCAGGTGATCTCCGTGGCGCCGTGGGGCGCGCGCGGTTCACGGGCCGGGTCGATCCGGTACGACACGTCGTCGATCAGGGATCTGTCGGTGGCGGCGACGCCGAAGTGGCGCCGGGGGACGTAGAGGCCGAGCTGGCGCAGGGTCTCGACGACCATCCACGGGCTGTGCCTGGCGTCGGGCCGGCGGGGGAAGGTCGGGTGCGAACGCGGCCACACCGCCGCGGCGCAGAAGGCACGGCGGCCGCAGGGCCGTACATCGGTCAGCAGCACCTCGGCCACCGAGACGCGGTGGACGAGTTCGCGGGGGACGGTACGGGACCAGCTGGACGGCGTCAGACACGTCTCACCGGCGCCGCAGTCCTGTGGCCCGTCCGAGACACGCGGCGCGCGCGAACTGCGCCCGGAGCCCATGACAGAATGCTAATAAGACGATTGCGCGGTGTGCACGTCGAGCCTTCCCGGCATTCCCGCGAATGGGCTATATTCCCCCTCGCGATCTCCCCCAAGGGCAAGGAACACGCGTGCACGAACGGGCGGAAGACACCCGCAGGGCGGTATTGCAGGCAGCCGCGCACCTGTTCTTCGAACGGGGATACGCGGCGACCAGTATCGCCGACATCAGCGAACGGTCCGCACGGACCAGCGGCGCCATCTATTTCCATTACGCCGGCAAGGAGAAACTGGCGCGTGCGGTGGTCGAGGCGCACTTCGCCACCTGGCCCGTCCTCATCGCCCGCAACGAGACCGCGGGCGCGCCCGCGCTGGAGAACCTCGTGCGCCTCAGCTTCGCGGTCGCACGGGCCTTCCGCGACGACGTCCTCGTGCGGGCCGGCGCGCGCCTGTGGGCCGAACGCCGGTCCATCGACGTGGAGATGCCCCCTCCCTTCGTCGGCTGGATCGCCACGGTGGAGCGCCTGCTCACCGACGCCCGTGCGGAAGGAACGCTCGCCCCCGGGGCCGACCCGGCCCGGGACGCCGCGACCCTGGTCTCCGCCTTCTTCGGCGTGCACACGGTGTCCGACGCGCTCGACGAGCGGCGCCTGATCGAGGACCGTCTGACCGCCCTGTGGCACCTGGTCCTTCCGGGCCTGCAGACCGACCCGGCCCCCGGCGCCCTGCTGGCCCGGGTCAGGGACGACTCCGCGTCCCTGCCGCGGTGAGGGACGGCCGAGCCTGGCGAGAATCCGGGGGTTCTCGGCATTTTCGCCGCTGTCGGCTGTCCGACGCCCTCCCTAGGCTTTTCCCATCAGCTGCCCGACCGCCGATGAGAAGGCCTTTCACATGTCTGACAAGAACAACACGGAAAAGCGCGACGGAGACAACGGCAGGGAATACGACGGGAACGGCGTCTCCCGGCGCACCGCGTTGGGGCGTGGCGTGGGGGCCGGGATCGGGTTCGCCACGATCGGTCTGACGTCCGCGTTCGCCACCGCGGTGTCCGCTGCGCCGGCCGCGGCGGCCTCGCGGCCGGCGTCGGCCGGCCGTGGCGCCCCGCAGGACGCCGGATCACTCCCCCGGACGGTGGCGGGCATCCGCATCCCGCGGAGCGAAGTCGCCCAGAAGGCGGCGGCGTTCGCGCAGAGCGCCTCCTCCCCGACCCTCTTCAACCACGTCATGCGGACGTATCTCTACGGCTGTGTCCTGTTCGACCAGCGCGGAGTCTCCTACGACCGTGAACTCGTCTTCGTCGCCGCGGTCCTCCACGACCTGGGACTGGTCGAGGCGTACCAGACCCCGTCCGAGCGCTTCGAGGTCGACGGCGCCGACGCCGCCCGGCGCTTTTTGCGGGAGCAGCGCATGCCGGCTGCGCGCGTGGAGGTCGTCTGGGACGCGATAGCCCTGCACACCAATGCGGGCATCGCGAAGCGCAAGAGGCCGGAGATCGCCATGGTCTCCGTCGGGTCCGGGCTCGACTTCGCCGGAAACGACCTGCAGAGGATCCCCTCCGGCACACTGGAGGAGATCCTCGACGCGTTCCCCAGGGAGGGCTTCAAGCAGAACGCGGTCGACACCATGCTGTCGCTGTGCCGCACCAAGCCCATGTCGGTCATGATGCACCCCTTCGCCGAGGTCGGCCGCCGCCACATCCCCGGCTTCCCGGTGCCCACGGTGGAGGACCTGGTGCTGGCCGCGCCCTTCGCGGAGTAGGGCCGCGCCCGGTCATCGAAGACGGCCGGGCCGAACCCCCTTGGCGGGTACGGCCGTTCGGCGGGCCGGGCGTCCTCGAAGCGGTCCGGGCGCGCCGAGGCACTCGGCTCGCGGGACGTTCAGGAGGGCCAGTGCGCCCGGCGCCCGTCCGGGTTCTTCGGTGCGCGAAGCCGAACTTCCCGTGCCCGCAGGGCATCTCACCACGCGTACGGGCCGTGCGCCGGGGGGAGGGGATGTTCCTATGGTACGTCGAATCCGGGTCTTGCTGTCGACGGTCCTGGTGCTGGTGGCGGGGTCGGGGGCGGTGTCCGCGCCGGCCGGTGCCGTCATCGGCGGGTCGAGGAGCGGCTACGGTCCGTGGGCGGTGCGCATGCTCGTCGACGGCGCGCCGGTGTGCACCGGGACGGCGATCGCACGGCAGTGGATCGTCAGCGCCTCGCACTGCTTCTTCGAGCAGGGGCAGCCGGTCGCCGACAGGCGGATCTCGTTCAGGGTGGGCAGCCTCGGCATGCGCAAGGGGACCACGGTCCGTCCGCTGCCCGGCAGGCGCGTGGGCAGTGCGCGCGCCGACATGATGCTGATCGAGGTTCCGCCGATGAAGGTCCGCACGGCACGCCTGGCCACGGCGGGGGTCCGCCGGGGGCAGGTGGTGCGGCAGTACGGGTGGGGAGCCACCTGCACCGGGGACGAGAACACCTGCCAGTCCCCCGTGCTCAAGCAGTCGGTCCTTCGGGTCGTACGGCCGGACGACCCGCGCTGCGACGGCTTCACCGCCCCGGGCGGTTCGGACTTCTGCGTGGAGAAGGTGTCCGGCATTCCCGCCGGGGGCGACTTTGGCGGCCCGGTGATGAGCGCCGGCCCCCGCGGCAGCGAAACCCTCCTCGGCGTCTTCGACGGCTCCGGCCGGCAGGAGATCGCCGAGGCCGGAGAGGTCTCGCGGCAACTGGCCTGGATCCGCTCGGTCACCAGGCGTCAGCGGCCGCCTTGTCGTCGGGCGCCGGGCGTCCTGAGCCGGGTGCGGTCCGGGCCGGTCTCCTCCACGGCCCGGCGGGCGTCACGGCCGGGTCTTGTGCGCGAACACCCACCGGTTGCCCTCCAGCGCGTCGTTCTGCTCGGGCAGCGGGCCGCGTCCGTGCCGGTGGGTGAACTCGAAGGGGGTGTGGACGGACGTGGACCAGCCCCTGCCCGCCAGATCACCCGCGGAGTCGGGCCGGGGGCCCTTGTCGAAGAGGCGGAGCAGGTCGATGCCGATCTGCTGCCGCGTCGCCGTGTAGAGCGGGCTGTCACGGTACTCCAGCAGGTCCTTCTCGAGTTTGACCTCGTACGCCAGGGCGCTGCCCGGGGTGCTCAGCCGGTCCACCATGTCGATGAGGTACGTCTCGGCGGCGCTCGGCAGGTAGAAGAGCAGTCCCTCGGCCAGCCAGACACTGGGTGCGGCCGTGTCGAAGCCCGCGTCGGTCAGCGCCGCGACCCAGCCGGCCCGCAGGTCGACCGGGACCGTCACGCGCGCCGCCTTCGGGGCGGCCGACACCTCCGCGAGCACCTTGTGCTTGAACTCCAGCACGCCTTCCCGGTCGATCTCGTAGATCACGCAGTCGGGCGGCCAGTCCAGCCGGAAGGCGCGCGTGTCCAGCCCCGCCCCGAACAGGACGACCTGGCGGGCACCGGCGCGGACGGAGTCGAGGAGGAAGTCGTCGAGGACTCTCGTGCGCAGACCGAAGTAGCGGGCGAAGCGCCCCCACAGCGGGTTCCCGTCCCCGTCCGGTACCTGGTGCATGCGCACCGGCCAGGCCGCGCACGCCGGTGCGGCGCGTACGAAGTGCTCGGCGTAGACGTCCCGTGCCAGGCTGTCGGGGCGGTGGGTCTCGATCGCCCGTGCCGCGGCGACCAGGAGGGCGGTCAGGCCCACCCCTGCGTCCACGCCGTCCTCGCCGGTGTTCTGCGGCGCCGTACCGACCATGTTTCCTCCGTTGACGAGAGTGGAGAGCCCGTCCGCTGCACTGGAGCCGTTCACCGGCTTCTTCGGTGCGGGATCAGGACGGGTTTGACCACGCGACCCGCCTCGCAGTCGCGTTCGGCCTCGTTGATGCCGGCGAGTGGGTAGGTGCGGATCAACTGGTCGAAGGGGAACCGCCCGGCCTGCCACAGCCCGGTCAGGCGGGGGATCAGCAGCCCCGGCACCGCGTCCCCCTCGCAGATGTGGAAGATGCCGCGTCCCCGGTCCAGTGTCCCCGGTTCCAGCGGCAGCGCGGTGTGCAGCCGCGCCACCAGGCCGAGGCGGCCGGTGGGGCGCAGCGCCCGGAGGGCGTCGTTGATCAGGGCGGCACAGGCCGTGGTGTCCAGTGCGTACTGCGCGCCGCCGTCGGTCAGCCGCCGGATGCGATCGGGCAGCCCGGCCGAATCGGAGGACAGCGGGATCGCGCCGAACCGCTCGGCCAGGGCGAGCCGTTCGGGGTGCCGGTCGACGGCCACGGTGAACGCGCCGGCGGCGGTGGCGGCCATCACCGAGGCCAGGCCCACCGCTCCCGCGCCGTAGACGGCGAGGGTGTCACCGGGGCCGATGCCGAAGACGTTCAGCACCGCTCCCGCGCCGGTGAGGAAGCCGCAGCCGAGCGGTCCGAGCAGTTCGACGGGCAGGGCGGGGTCGACCCGGACGGCGTTGCGGGCCGGGACCAGGGCGTACTCGGCGAACGAGGACTGGCCGAACCAGCGGGGGGCCAGTGCTCCCCCGGCCCCGTCGGTGAATCGGGGCGGGTCCTGCTCGCGTCCGCCGAAGAGGTTGAGGGAGGCGAAGGAGTCGCAGTAGGCGGGGGCGGCGGCCCGGCAGTTGCGGCAGTGTCCGCAGGAGTCGAAACTCAGCACGACGTGGTCGCCGACGCTCAGTGCGCTGTCGGGTCCGCCCGTCCGCACCACGATCCCGGCGCCCTCGTGGCCGAGGACCGCCGGCAGCGGGCTGCGGCCGGCCGAGTGCCGGACGGCGAGATCGGTGCGGCACATTCCGCAGCCCGCGATCTCGACCAGGACCTCGTCGTCCGCCGGGCCTTCCCGCAGGACCACTTCCTCGACCTCGAACGGGCTCTCGTACGACCGCAGTACGGCCGCGTCGAATCTCATGGTCACGCCTCCCGCGGGCGGTGCACGACGAACGGCCGGAGGTTCCCGTAGAGCCCCCACGGTCCGCCCGCGATGCCGACGCCGCTGTCCTTGGCGCCCGCGAAGGGCTGGGCGAGGGAGAGTTCGGCGTGGTGGTTGATCCATGCCGTCCCGCACTCCAGACGGCCGGCCACGGCCTCGGCCCGGTCGAGGTCGGTGCCCCACACCGAGCCGCCCAGCCCGAAACCGGTGCCGTTGGCCGCCTCGACGGCCTCGTCGAGGCTCCGGTAGGGCAGCACCGGCAGCACCGGACCGAACTGCTCCTCCGTCACCACGGGGCTGGTGGGCGGCACGTCGGCGAGGATCGTCGGAGCGAAGAAGTAGCCCGGCCGCTCGGGCCGGTGGCCGCCCGCCACGGCGCGGGCGCCGTCCGCCAGCGCCTTGCCCGTGTAGGCCTCCACCCGGGCCAGCTGGGGGGCGTTGTTGACCGGACCCAGCTGTGTGTCCGGGTCGAGGCCCGGGCCGACGGTGACCGACCTCGCGCGCTGGGCGAGGGCCTCCACCACCTCGGAGTAGAGCCGGGCGGGGGCGTAGACGCGCTTGACGGCCATGCAGACCTGTCCGCAGTTGCGGAACGCGGCCCAGAACAGCTTGTCGGCGATCCGCTCCACGTCGACGTCCTCCAGGAGGAGCGCGGCGTCGTTGCCGCCCAGTTCCAGGGTGACCCGGGCGAGCGAGGCCGCGGCGCCCCCGGCGACGGCCCGGCCGGTGGGGACCGAGCCGGTGAAGGTGACGTGGCGGATTCCCGGGTGGGACGCGAGCCGGGCGCCGAGGGGTTCGCGGCCGGTGACGATGGTCAGTACGTCCTTCGGCAGGGCCTCGGCGAGGACGGAGCCCAGCAGCCGGGTGGCGAGGGGCGTGAACGGAGAGGGCTTGAGCACCATGGTGTTCCCCGCGGCGAGCGCGGGCGCGAACTTGGCCGCCGCGAGCTGGAGGGGGAAGTTCCACGGCACGATGGCGGCGACGGGCCCGAGCGGCCGCCAGCGGATCTCGCTGCGCACCGGCCGGCCGTCGTCGATGAGCTGGGGTTCCGGTGCCGTCTCGGCGAAGTAGCGCAGGCGGGCCGCGGTGCGGGCGATCTCCGCGGACGACTCGGCCAGGGGCTTGCCCTGTTCCCGGGTGAGCAGCCGGGCCAGTCCGGCACCGGCCGCCTCCACGGCGTCGGCCGCCGCGCGCAACGCGGTGGCGCGGGCGGCGGGCTCGTCCCGCCAGCCGAGCCAGGCCCGGTGCGCCCGTTCGACGACGGCGTCCAGCTCCTGCGGCCGCTGGTCGGGAGCCTCGTCGAAGGCCTCGCCCGTGGCCGGGTCGACGACGGCGAAGCACCCGTGCGGGACACCGGGCGCGGGACGGCGCTCAGAGGTCGGCATACCGGGTCAGTTCGCCGGGGTGACGGCGGCCTCGTGCTCCCGGGCCTGCCGGTCCATCTCCGCCCGGAAGGCGGCCACCAGGTGGGGCTGGATCCTCCCGGCGGTGCGGTCGCCGCCTTCGCAGACCGCCCCGCGCACCCCGACGATGTCGGTGCCGATCCGGGTCAGCGGGCCGAGGTCCGCCTGCTTGACGCTGCCCGCGAGGGCGGCGAGCAGACCGGACGCGTGGGCCAGCCGGACGAACTCGGCGCAGACGTCCGGCGGGACGTGGTCGAACAGCCGCGTGCCGTCCTTGATCGCGGTGTCGAGCATCGCCGCGTCGGCGCCGGAGCGGCGGGCGATGTCGGGCAGGGCGAGCGGGTTGACGCAGCCGATCCGGTGGGCGTCCGCGTAGCCCGAGGCGACGACGAGCGCCTCCGGCCGGTGGTCCTTCACCGCCCGGACGACCCCGCGCATGACCTCGACTGCCTGGTCGGGCGTCGTGCAGCCGTAGAGCCCGACCTTGATGTACGTGGCTCCCGAGACGACGGCGCCGAGCGCGGCCTGGGCCACCGTGCCGGGCTTGTACGGGACGTCTCCCACGGTCGCGGACACCGGCTTGTCCGCGGGGACGGCGTCGCGGATCTCCCTGATGACCCACGGGAAGTTGGCGCCCAGCGAGCCCTCGTCGGGCTTTTTGACGTCGACGATGTCGAGGTGCTCCGCCGCCTTCGCGCAGTCGAGGGCCTCCTCGACACTGTCCGGGGAGATGAGAAGCAACAACGTGGACTCCTTCCACCGCGGGTCCGCCCGGCCGGGGCTCAGATGTGCGGCTCGTCCGGTCCCGTGCGGTGTGCTCATCATTTCCCGCGTCCGTGGGCACCGGTAGGGCGCGCGGAGTCCTCTCGGGGCGCCCCCCGGCGCTCCCCGTGCGCCGTGCGCACCGGCGGGAACCGGCCACGGGCCGGTACTGCCACCTGCCGCGGCCCGCGCCGGAGCGGTCCCGGCGCTCCTGCCCGCCGGGCCGGTCCGGGCGCTCCTGCCCGCCGGCCCGCAAGGAGTCACCGGCCGCCGGCCCGCAAGGAGTCACCGGCCGCCGGCCCGCGAAGGGTCACCGGCCGGGAAGAAGTCACCGGCCTCGAACGGCGCGCCGCCCCGCTGCGGCCGGGTCACCGTCCGGACCGTCGAGGCCGCGGCGGGCGGAGAAGTCCAGCGGGGGCACCGGCAGGGGCGGCACCGCCCGCGGGTCGTCGCGGTGGGAGGGGTGTGGTCAGAGGGGCTTGAGCCGGGTGTGCAGGAGGCAGAACTCGTTGCCTTCCGGGTCGGCCAGGACGTGCCAGTTCTCGGTGCCGCTCTGGCCGACGTCGGCGGGCCTGGCGCCCAGGGCGAGCAACCGCTCCAGCTCGGCGTCCTGGTCGCGGTCGGTGGCGTTGACGTCGATGTGCAGCGGGAGCTTCCCGGGCCGCGGGGCGCCACCGGGGCTGAGGACGAGGGTGGGCTGCGGGCCGCCGAAGCCGGCGCCGGGCGGCCCGATCTCGATGCTCCCGTCCTCCTCACGGCCGAGTTCGACGTAACCGAGGACCTCGCTCCAGAACGCGGCGAGCCGCTCGGGGTCGGCGCAGTCGAGAACCAGTTCACTGATGCGGCATGCCATGCCCGCCAGCGTACTCGGCCGCCGGAGGCGAACACGGCCTTGTTCCCAGGGCGTTGGACGCCGCCCGACCCTCCGCGGGGTGGGGGCTGCGACGAGCGACGCCGGCAGCCCCCCATCGTGCCGGTCAGCGGTCGAGGACGGCCAGGGCGACAGCGCCCGGGGTACTTGGCGGGTCCCGCCCGGCATCAAGCACTGGACCTCAACTCACCCTGGCTCGCGCCTGGTTGACCGACCCCGTCCCCTCATCACCTCCGAGCACCCGACGTTCCCCGCGCCCCGGCGGTCGGCCGACCCCTTCGTGACATCGATCACAACGCATTCCGCTACTAGGCCCCAGCGATAGTAGTGGACGCTCTGGTGACATGGGGGACTTGTCCGGCTTGGGGCGGGTGTTCGGTGCAGTCACCAGGCGCGCTGACCACCGCTCAGCCTTCCTCCTTCTCCTTCCGTCGGTGAGGGGCTCCTGACGCCGGGCCAGGCGCGCGCACCGGGCCGGACGACGTGATCAGCATGTTCCCCTTCGGCTCCGCAAGGACCGTGTCGATCTACGAGCCGGGGTAGTAGCCGAGACCTTTGCGTCGCCGCTCACCGTCACCCCAAGATGACGACCCGAAGACATCGCCGCAGTTCAGGGGCGGACTCCCGAAGAGCCGCCCGGTCGAAGGCGCTCGGCGACCACCGAGTGAGGTCACGCATGGGCAAGCATCGCAAGCATCAGCAGTACCGGCGAATAGCCATCGCCGCCGTCGCCGCCGGAGCCGTCGGCGTCCCGTCCGCCGCACTGGCCTGCGGCTGGCCGGGCAGCGGAACACACCCGTCGCGGCACGTCGCGAACAGGACGGCCGAGGTCCAGTGGAACCCCAGCGCGTGGGACGACTCCGGGAGCGGTACGCGGGGCGGCGGGACGACTCCTGCGGCGACGCCGACCGCGACCGCCCCCAAGGACGGTGACTCCGGGCACACCGCGACCCCGTCCGGCCCCAGGAGCGCCAGGGACACCGCTTCACCGCATCCGCGGAAGACAGCGGTACGGTCCGGCAAGCCCCTCTCCCTCGGCACTCCGCACAGGAACACCGCGTCGGCGGTCCCGACCGCGGCCTCGCCGGCCCCCACCGCGGCCTCCGCCGCCCCCACGGCCTCCTCGGCCGCCCCGTCGCCCGCCACCACGTCCGCGACCACGCCCACCGCTGCTCCCCCGGCCGCCTCGGCCGCCCCGCAGACCGGTACGTCGGCGCCCACCGCTGTCGCCGCCCAGGTCCTGGAACTCGTCAACGCCGAGCGGGCGAAGGCCGGTTGCTCGGCGCTGACCGCGGACCCGACGCTGGCCGCGGCCGCCCAGGCGCACAGCGAGGACATGGCGGCGCACCAGAACATGTCGCACACCGGCTCCGACGGCTCCGCCCCCGGCGACCGCCTCACCGCCGCGGGCTACGCCTGGAGCACGTACGGCGAGAACGTCGCCTACGGGTACTCCACCCCGGAACAGGTGATGGCGGCCTGGATGGCGAGCCCCGGCCACAAGGCCAACATCCTCAACTGTTCGTTCAAGGAGATCGGTGTCGGCCTGGCCCAGCCCGGCGCGTACTGGACGCAGGACTTCGCGACCAGCCGCTGAACGACGCCCGTTCGCCGGCCTCGCGGGCCGGGGAGGGCCGGGCCGGGCGACCGCCGCGGCCCGGCCGGCCGGGCGCCCCGCCCCCGGCGGTCAGGCGCTGCACTCGGCGCGCACGGCGTCGACCGCGTGATGCGCGTCCGTCGCGCCCGAGGAGTTCCAGTCCTTGCCCCGGTCGTGCAGCTTCCCCGCGAAGACACCGTCGGTGATTTGCACCGCCGGTGACGCCACCCACTGCCCCCGGTGGCCGACCTGGTCGACGCTGAACCCGGTCAGTGTCGGCACACGCTTCCCGCCCCCGCCTCCCACCGGGGCCGCGGCACCGCCGTGGTCGTGGCGGTCACCGCCGTGGCCGCGAACCTCCTGACCGCCCTCGCCGGGTTCACGTTCGCCCGGGGCCGCCGCAGGGGCCGGCGCCCGGGAACGCGCTGAGGCTCCGGCCGCGTCGGGCGCGCACCACCCGGCCACCACCCGCCGGGTCGGGAGGGCGGCGGGGCGATGGGCCCCCCCGGGGCGGCAGGCCGGTGGGGCGATGGACCCCGGGGGCGGCAGGCCGGTGGGGCGGGCGCCTACCGTGGATGCGACGTCCGTCAGAAGCCGGCCCCCGCGCGCCACCGGTCGGGGCGGGTGATGCCGTCCATGAGCAGGTCGAGCAGCCGCTCGGCCTGTACGCGCTGGTGGACGTCCCCGGCCGCGAGGGTGACACCGGCCAGGGCCATGAGGATGTCGGAGGCGGCCACGTCCTCGCGGACCGCTCCCCGGCCGACTGCGGCGAGGCGGAACTCCTCGACGGCGTCCGTCAGTTGCGCGCGCGTCTGCGAACCCAGCTGTTCGTCGTCCCGCAGGAGTGTCTTGAGCGTGTCCGCCATGCCGTGCTTGGCGGCCAGGTAGTCCAACACCTCCGACATCCATGCCCGCAGGGCCCGGTCGGCCGGCAGGTCGCGCAGGAGCGGCGAGGTCCGGGCGCACAGCCGGGCCGTCTCGTAGCGGTAGGTGGCGTCGACGAGCCGCTCACGGGTCGGGAAGCGCCGGTAGAGGGTGCCGATCCCCACACCCGCGTCCTTGGCGATCTGCTTCAGGGTCGCGGCGGCGCCGTCCCGCGCGAACGCCAGGGCCGCGGCGGCGAGCAACTTGTCCTCGTTGGCCCGCGCGTCGGCCCGGACGGGACGGCCGGACGGATCAGGCATGCGGTTCTTCCTCTCGGGTTGCTTTCCGGAGCCGACTCCGCTTACGGTGACGACCAAGCGGAGTCGGCTCCGCTTGTGTCGACGGTAGCAGACCGCCGCCGTCGGCCCGTCGCACCCCCGCGACCACGGAAAGGGGCACCCACGTCATGCGGTACCGCACGCTGGGCAGTACAGGAGTCCAGGTCAGCTCGCTCTGCCTGGGCGCGATGATGTTCGGGAAGTGGGGGAACCCCGATCACGACGACTCGGTCGGCATCATCCGCACGGCGCTCGACGCGGGCGTCAACATCATCGACACCGCCGACGTGTACGGGGACGGCGAGTCCGAGGTCATCGTCGGGAAGGCGATCGCCGGACGGCGCGACGAGGTCGTCCTGGCGACCAAGGTGTCCAGTCCGATGGGCCCCGGTCCGGGCAGGCGCGGCGCCTCGCGGCGCTGGATCACGCAGGCCTGCGAGGAGAGTCTGCGCCGGCTGGGCACCGATCACATCGACCTGTACCAGGTGCACCGGCCCGATCCGGCGACCGACGTCGACGAGACCCTGGGCGCGCTCTCCGATCTCGTCCGCGCGGGCAAGATCCGCTACGCGGGGTCCTCGACGTTCGCGCCCTCGGCGATCGTCCAGGCGCAGTGGACCGCCGAGCGGCGCGGACGCGAACGCTTCGTGTGCGAACAGCCGCCGTACTCCCTCCTGGCCCGGGGTGTGGAGGCGGAGGTGCTGCCCACCTGCGAGACGTACCGGATGGGCGTGCTGGCCTGGAGTCCGCTGGCCGGGGGGTGGCTGTCCGGCCGCTGGCGCCGCGACGCGGCCGGCCCGTCCAGCCACCGCACCCGGACCATGCCCTTCCGCACCACGCTCTCCCACTACGACCTGGACGTGCCGGGCAACCAGGCCAAGCTGGACGCCGCCACCGAACTCGCCCGTACGGCCGAGGAGGCGGGCCTGACGCTGATCCAGCTGGCGCTGGCGTTCGTCACCACGCACCCGGCGGTCACCGCGGCGGTCATCGGGCCCCGTACCGCCGCGCACCTGCGGGACCATCTCAGCGCGGCGGACATCGTCCTGGACCCCGCCGTACTCGACCGCGTCGACCGCATCGTGGCTCCTGGCACCGACCTCAACCCCGAGGACACGGGCTACCACGCGGCCGTCCTGGCCGACCCGGCACGCCGCCGCCGCGCCGCCGCCCGGTGAGCCACGCGGGTCCGCCCGCTTCGTCCCGCCTCCCGCCGGGTCCGGCACGGCCCCGCACGGACGGCAGGTCAGGCGCCGTAGCCGTAGCCCGTCCAGTTCTCCAGCACGTGCTCTTGCAGTCCGCGGGGGTACGACGTGCGGAAAGAGGCGGTGGCGCCGCGGAGGTTCTCCGGCAGCGGGCGGTCCGTGACCGACTTGCCGCCCTGGGCGGCGCGGACCTCCTCGGGGGGTGAGGTGGCGGACCACCGGGATGCCGGGGGCCCGCGGAAAGGCGGGTGGCCCGTGTCCGGATGGCCGACGACGGCGAGCGTCCAAGACGACCTGGCCGGTCTCGGTGACGTCGATGCCGTCGTCGACGACGGTCACCTCGGCACCGGGCCTCCGGTGTGCGAGGCGAACAGCACGTCGGTGATCGGACGGAGCAACACGGGCCGGACCAGGGCGAGTTCCGCGCGCCAGGGGCGGTCGACGGGGACGGCGAGCCAGCAGGTCGTGGTCGCGGTCACGCGAGGTCGCGCATCCGGCGGACCGGGCTCGCCAGCAGGACCACCGGGCTGACCGTGCAGAGCACGGCCATGAGCGCGAGGGAGGCGCGGTTGCCCCACAGGGCGGCGGCGCCTCCCGCGGTCAGGGCGCCGAAGGGGACCGCGCCCCAGGAGATGAAGCGGACCGTGGCCATCACGCGCGGCAGCAGCTCAGGGGGTGTGGCGGTCTGCCGGTAGGTCCGGGTCACGATGCTCGTCACCACCACGGACCCGGCGAAGCCGGCGTTGCCCAGGGCGAAGAGACCGAGTGCCGCCGAGTGTCCGGCCAGCGGCCAGCAGCGCCGCGAAGCACGGTGCGGCCACCGCGGCCCGGCGCAGCGCCCGGCCGCTGCCGAGGCGTGCCACGATCCGGGGCGTCAGGGCCGCGCCCACCAGGGTGCCCAGGCCCTCGGTCGCGATGAGCGCACCGACCAGGGCGGGCGGGGCGTCCAGCGTGCCGGCCAGGAAGACCGGGGTGAGCGCCATCAGGCCGCCGCAGACGAAGTTGACGGCGGTCGCGTCCGCCGCGCAGGGGCCGATGACGGGGTGCCGGACGACGTAGCGCCAGCCCTCGCGGATCATCTCGCCGACGCCCCGGCGCGGTCCCTCCTGGGCGGGGTGCGCGACCTGCGGCAGGGTGGCCATGAGGGCCGCCGACAGCAGGTAGCTGACCGCGTCGACCAGTCAGCACGCAGCGCCCCGACCAGCTGGCCGCCTTCGCGGAGCACGAGCGGATCGCCTTCCCGCTGCTGTCCGACGCCGATCTGCAACTGGCCGCGGCGCTGCGGCTGCCCACCTTCCGCGCGGCGGGCGTGGACCGCCTCAAGCGGCTCACCCTCGTCCTCGACGCGTCCCGCACGGTGCGCGGCGTGCTGCACCCGCTCGAGGACCCGGCGGGTTCCGTCGAGGACGCCCTGGCGCTGGTCGACTCGCGGACGGGGGCATGAGGGCCCGGAAACTCGCGTGCGTACGGGATTTCCCCGGTGCCAGGATGGCGGCGGGAAGCGAGGTCTCGTGGACGAGTCGGGGCGGTTCGGTCGGGCGGCGGTCGCATGGGCGGCCGGCGGGGCGGGGGCGGACGCGGCAGCCGCGGCTGCGCGGGAGCTGGCTCCCGGCGTGCGGACGGTCGTGCTCGTCGAGGGCAGCAGTGACCGGTCGGCGCTCGACGCGCTGGCCGCGCGCCACGGCCGTGATCTGGGCGCGGAGGGCGTCGCGGTGGTTCCGCTCGGGGGCGCCACCAACATCGGGCGCTTCCTGGACGTGTGCGGTCCTCCGGGGCTCGGCCTGCCACTGGCCGGCCTCTGCGACATCGGCGAGGAGCGGCACTTCCGGCGCCATCTGGAGCGGGTGGGGCTCGCCCCCGCACCCTCGCGCGCCGGGCTGGAGGCGCTCGGCTTCCACGTGTGCGTCGCCGACCTGGAGGACGAGCTGATCCGCGCTCTCGGGGCCGAGGGGGCGCAGCGGGTGATCGAGGCGCAGGGCGAGACACGGCCCTTCCGTACCTTCCGGGGGCAGCCCGCGCAGCGGGACCGGCCCGTGGAGCACCAGCTGCGGCGGTTCATGGGCACGCACAGCGGCCGCAAGGCCCGCTACGCGCGTGCCCTGGTCGAGCACCTGCCCCCGGGGCGCGTGCCCCGGCCCCTGGAACGCCTCCTCACCCAGCTCTGAACCCGGCCACGGCCACGCTCTCGGTCTCAGCGGCAGGTGACCCCGGCTCCACCGTCCGTGCCGGGCCACGCCGACGCGCCCCCGTCCCCGGGACCCCGGGAGAAGGCGTGTCCCCGTCCCCCGGCCCCGGAGAAGGCACACCCCCGGCCGCCCGGCCCCACGAGAAACGGTCAGGCCCCGGGAAGCGGTCAGGGCCGGGCAGGCGATCAGGGCTTCCAGGGACCCATGCGGTCCAGGCGGCGCAGTTGCCCGCGGGCGGCGGGTACGTCGAGGCCCCGGCCGCGTTCGGTGAGCCGGCCCGCGACGGCGGTGCGGTGCTCGACGGGTTTGTGGTCGTCGTACTTGAACTTGGCCCGCACCTCGCCGACCTCCAGGCGCAGGCCGCGGATTGCGGGGAGCAGGCGGCCGTAGGGTGCGCGGCCCGCCTCGACGGGTGCGTGGTCCCCCTCGGGCTGGAAGTGCGCCATCTGCCGGCGCAGCAGCGCGGCCTTGGCCTCGGGGTCGTCGACGATGCGGGCTCGGCAGGTGAACTGGACGGCGGCGTAGTAGCTGGTGGGGACGCCCTCGGTGGGCGGTGTGCCGGGCTTGGCCCGCCAGGGGCCGGGAACGAAGGCGTAGTCACCGATGACGGTGAAGGTGACCTCCGGATCGTGCTCGATCGCCGCCCAGACCGGGTTCGGCCGGGCGAGGTGGATCAGCAGATGGTCCCCGTCGGTGGTGAAGTGGGTCGGGACGACGACGGGCGGCCGGCCGGGCGGGCCGTTGACGGCGAGCTGGCCGAAGTCGTGGCCGTCGGCGATCCAGGTCTGCCACTCGGCGTCGTCCAGGGCGGCGTCCCAGGGCTGGATGAACATGCGGTTCTCCTCGGCGTGGATGCGGTCGCGGCCGGTGCGCGGTCGGGGGTGGGGTGGTTCAGGTGAGGGCGAGGAGGCTCACAGCCACGGCGGCCGTCCCCAGGCCGACGAGCTGGCCGCGGTGGATGCGTTCGGCGAGGACGCCGCGCGCGAGCAGGACCGTGCCCGCCGGGTACAGAGCGGTGATCACGGCGACGACGGTGAGGTCCCCGCTGCGGACCGCGAGCAGGAACAGCAGGTTCGCCACCGAGTCCAGCACGCCCGCGGCCGCCGAGATCGCGTAGGCGGGCTTCTCCGGCCCCAGCCTGCGGCGCAGCATCCCGGCCGCGGTCAGGGTGACGGCCGAGGAGACAGCCCTGCCGATGACCAGCGGGGCCACACCGCTGCCGGACGGCGCCTGGTGCAGGCAGACCAGCTGGAGGGCGATGGCGGCACCCGCCCCGAACGCCAGCAGCAGCGCCGTCCGCGCGGGCCGTGCGGCGCCCGCGCCGTGTCCGGCGCTGACCAGCACGACCGCGGCGAGTGCGAGCGGCAGCCCCACCAGTGCGGCGACGGAGAGGTGTTCACCCTGGAGCAGTCCCACGGCGACGGGCAGCACGGCCGAGACCAGCGCGGTGACGGGCGAGAGCACGTTCATCGGGCCGATGGCCAGGGTCTTGTAGAGCAGGGCGAACGCGGCGGCCGAGGCGACGCCGGACGCGGCCCCCCAGCCGAGGGCGCCGGGCTCGAAGGAGGCGCCGAGGCCGGGCCACAGCAGCAGTTCGACCGTGAGGCTGGCGGGGGCGGCGACCATGACGGTCCGCAGGACGTGGGCCTTGCGGGCACCGAGGCCGCCGAGGAAGTCGGCGCAGCCGTAGGCGAGGGAGCTGCCCAGGGCCAGCAGCAGTGCCATCACGGTTACCTCCTTTACTGTCGATGGAACGACCAAACCGTACAACAAACCGACCGTTCCGTGTCAACTGAACGACCGCGCGGTACATTGCATTGATCAACCGACTGAGGAGAGGACCGGATGGCGGAGACCGAGGCGGCGCTGCGGACGCTCGCTCACAACGTCCGTGCGGCCCGTACGCGCGCGGGGCTGTCCCTGGACGAGCTGGGCCGGCGCGCACAGGTCAGCAAGGGCGCTCTGGTGGCACTGGAGAAGGCGCAGGGGAACCCGAACTTCGCCACGCTGGTGAGGCTGGCCGACACCATGGGCGTCTCCGTCTCGGCCCTGCTGGAGGGCCGGGCCGAGGGCCGCGTCCGCGTCGTGGCCGCCGACGCGCTCACGCCGCTGTGGAACGGACCGCACGGTGGCGAGGCACGGCTCATGCTGACCACCTCGGGGCCCGCCCCGGTCGAGGTCTGGCGCTGGCGGCTGGAGCCGGGCGAGGAGTACCCCAGCCACCCGCACCAGGCCGGTGTCGTGGAGACCGTCAGCGTCACCTCCGGCCGGATGACACTGGTCGTCGACGGCACCGAGCACACCGTGGAAGCAGGCCAGACCGCCACCTTCGACGGCGACACGTCCCACACCTACCGCGGTGCGGGCACCGGGACCTGCCGTCTGATCATGACAGTGCACCTGCCGCCGGGCCCCGGCGCCGCGGCCTGACGCCCGCCACCGGGAGGAGGGCGCAGGGGCTCGGGCGGCCGGCCCGGACCCCGGGCGGGAAGCGGTGCCGGCGAGCGGCGAGCCCAACGTGCTCCCGGTCAGGAAGCAGTACCGGCGGACGGCGGCCCGTCGTACCCCCGGGCCGGAAACGGCGTCAGCCGCTCTTGTCGGCCTGGGGGCGGTGGTGGAGCAGTTCGATGCCCGCACGGAGCCCGGCGGCCTCGACGGCCGGGCACGCGGACGACGACGGCCGGGCAGAGGGACCGGTCCGGCCGTTCACGCCGGCGGTGGCCGCACCGTCCGCCGGGGCCCGCCGCCCCGGCCGTCCGCCGGTGCGCGCCCCGCCCGTCTCAGCGGGCGACGCGGTCGCTCGGCGGCTCGCTCAGCCGGTCGCCGTCCACCCGGGTCCCGGCCTGCTTGACCTGGCGGAAGACCGGGCTGATCTCCAGCGCCTCGACGCCGGGGAGGGTTCCGACGCGGTCGCTGGTGAACTCGAAGAGGGCGTCGAGGTCGTGGCAGTGGACGGCGGCCTGGAGGTTGTGCG
The DNA here is from genome assembly GCF_040703815.1 of Streptomyces sp. NPDC006743. Taxonomy (NCBI): domain Bacteria; kingdom Bacillati; phylum Actinomycetota; class Actinomycetes; order Kitasatosporales; family Streptomycetaceae; genus Streptomyces; species Streptomyces sp. NPDC006743. Next base: position 27,187 of record NZ_JBEYJA010000033.1, read on the forward strand.
GTCCGGACAGCGCCGCGGCGAACGCCACCTCGGGCATCCGCGCCATCGCCCGTCCGACGTCCTTGATCCTGGCCGGGTGGACCCGCATCCACAGGTTCGCCCGGGCCCGGAAGCCCAGCGCCTGCGGCGCGATCTCCACGTCGATGTAGGCCACTTGGGCGTCGAGCAGTGCCTGCAGACGCCGGGACGCGCGGCCCGGGGTGAGACCGGCCGCGGCCGCGAGGTCGACGAGGGTGGCCCGTCCGTCGGCGGCGAGGGCAGCGAGCAGTTCCTCGTCCTCGGCGCTCGGCCGCGCGGACCGCTCACGCACCACCGGCTGTTCGGTGAACGGTGTGCCGCCGCCCCCGAGGGCCGCCTCCTCCTGCGGGGTCAGCGTCCCGGCGAGCGCGGCCCAGTAGTGCCCCCGCCCGCCGATGAACTGACGCAGGACCACCGAGGCCTGCAGGTCGAGCACGGCGGCGGTACGCGGGAGCCGGCGGCCGAGGAGATCGTCGCGCTGCTCCCGCGACCGCGAGCGCACCGCGCAGGTGATCTCGGATCCGGCGGCACCCAGGGCGACCCAGCCGATGTCGTCGCGCCGCGCGAGCGCTTCGGCGATGGCGGCGGCGCTGCCGGGCCGGCAGCGCAGGCGCACCATCCACCGGCTCTGCCCGAGCGCTCCCGGGTCGACCACCCCGACGACCCGGACCACCCCGGCGCGCCGCATGCGGCGGTAGCGGCGGGCGACGGTCGGCTCGGACAGCCCCAGGACCGTCGCGACGGTCGCGAACGGAACACGGGGATCGACCTGGAGCGCGCGAAGGATTCGCACGTCATCCGGCTCCAGAGTGACGGAATCCGCGATGCCCGGGTGCGTCATGGCGGCAAGACTACAGACCGCGCCGTTTCCGGGCGGTCACGCGCCGCGCGTGGCCGAGGCTTGCAGCCGTACGACGGACAGCGGCACGACGCGACGGTCGTGACGCCCTCAGCGGTGTGCAGGAGTGTCATGAGAGTCATCGCCATCGAAGAACACTGGACCACCCCCGAACTCGACCGGGCGCTGCGCGAGCGGCCCGTAGGAGCGCGGGACGAGAGCGTGGCGCTGAACGACCGGGGGGACGTCCCGGCGCGTCTGCTCGACATCGGCGCCGGACGGGTGGAGGCGATGGACGCGGCCGGCGTCGACGTCCAGGTCCTCGCGCTCGCCCCTCCGGGCACCCACGGTCTCCCCGTCGGCGAGGCGGTGGCGCTGAGCGGCGCCGCCAACGACCGCGCCGGCGAGGCCGTCCGGCGCCACCCGGACCGGCTGAGGGCGATGACGACCCTGCCGATGTCGGACCCGGACGCGGCGCTGGCGGAGCTGCGGCGCACCGCGGACCTGCCCGGCCACGTGGGGATCATGTCCTACGGGCGCTGCGGCGACCGCCCGTTGGACGACCCGGCCTACGACGAGGTGCTCGCCACCGCCGCCGAGCTGCGCCGGCCGGTCTTCCTCCACCCGCAGATCCCCCCGGACGCCGTCCGCGAGGCGTCGTACGGCGGCTTCGCCCCGGACCTGAGCCTGGGCCTCGCCACCTTCGGCTGGGGGTGGCACGTCGAGGCCGGACTGGCGGCGCTCCGGCTCGTCCTGCGCGGCACCTTCGACCGTCACCCGGACCTGCAGGTGGTCCTGGGGCACTGGGGCGAACTGCTCCTGTTCTGGCTCGACCGGGCCGACCGGCTCTCCGGGCTCGCGCCCGGTCTGCGGCAGCGGGTCGCCGAGTACTTCACGACGAACATCCACATCGCGACCAGCGGCATGCTGAGCCCGCGGCTGCTGCGCCACGCACTGGAGCACACGAGCACGGACCGCGTCCTGCTGTCCGGGGACTACCCGTTCCACCGGATCGACGCCGCCGCGGTCTCCGGCTTCCTGGCCGCGCTGCCCCCGGAGGACCAAGCCAAGATCGCCCACACCAACGCCGAGAAGCTCTACGGCCTCGCACCGGCTCCCTCGGTGTCCGGCGCCCACGCACAGGTTCACTCGGTGTCCGGCGTCCAGCAGGCGGGCACGCGGCGCGGGTGACGTGGGCGCCGCCCGCAGGGGGGCGGGCGACGGGCGGCCCCGGCGGGTGGCCGTGCGGCCCGGCCCCCACACCCCGACCCGTTCCGGCCCGCCCGGGCGGACGGCCTGAGAAGGCCGGCCTTACGCGGACACCAGGGAGTCGTCCTGCGGGCGAGCGCCGGGAAGCTGGTGGCGGGCCGCGATGAGGGCCGCGTCGATGTCCCGGGTCCCGGTGGACACGCACAGCGTGTAGGCGATGTCCTCCATCCGCCGGCGCACCTCCGGGCTGCCGTCCTCGGCGTGCAGGATCCGCAGCGTGTCGTACTGCTCGATCAGGTTCCGGAGCACGGTGGGGTGTGCCATGAGCATCGGGAGTCTCCCTCGTCGCGGTGGTCCACAGGGGTGATACGACGACCCGTGTGCCCCGGCCCTCGGGCCCCCATTCCCCTCCGTCTCCCCCGTGTTCGGCGGCCGTCCTCCGCCCTCACCGGACCGTGCCGGGGACGGGAGGGCATCACCCCGCACCCTCCGTGACCGGCGAGCCCGCGTCCTCCGCGGGACCGGCGGACCCGGCGCACACCTGCCGTTAGCATGTTCGAACTCGCGACGATCGCCCCGATCGCCCGTTCTTCACCGGAGAAGCGTACCGAGCAGCACGATGAGCGAGACCTTTGACCACCGTCTACCAAATGGGCCAAACAATTGAAGAACACATCGACACGAATATCCCCACGGACGGACGCTGACCCCGCGTCCGCGGCGTGGCGTCAGCCCCGGGTGCTGCTGGGGGCCGCGGCGGGCGTGGTGGTCCTCGGGTTCCTCGTGGCACTGGAGTTCGCCGCGCGCCACTACGGCCTGCCGGGCCCCCTCACCAACCAGGCACGGGAGGTGATCTTCGCTCCCAGTTCCGGCCCGCTGCTGTACGCCGGCCTGGCGCTGCTCATGGTGGTGCTCACCTGGCGTCAACGGCTCATCGCGGCCGGCGCGGCGATCGGTGTCGACCTCGTCTTCCTCCTGGTGCGGTGGCTGGCCGGAGCCCAGTTGAGCTTCGGCAACGGCGCCCTGTGGGTGGTGCTCGGCTGCGCGGTCCTCGCCGTCACCCGCCGTTCGGGCCAGGAGCGCGCGCTGCTCCTGAAGGGCGTGGGATTGGCGCTGCTGCTCGTCGCCGGCCACAAGACCGGCGACACCTGGCTGCTGATCACGTCGAAGACCCGCCCGCAGGTGCTCGACCAGTACGTGGCGACCGCCGACCACGCGCTGGGCAACCCGTCGTGGCTGGTGGGGCGGCTCGTCGAGGCCAGCGGGCCGGTCGGCTCCCACGGTCTCCACCTCGTGTACGGCCAGCTCCCCCTCGCGGCGGCCCTCGTGGGGCTGTACCAGCTGCGTCATGTGGCCGCCGAGCGCCGCTTCCCGGCCCATCACCTGGTGCGGACCTTCCTGGTCATCGGCCTGCTGGGGCCGGCCGTCTACATGATCTTCCCGGTCGTCGGCCCGGTCTTCGCCTACGGCGCCGACGGGGGTCACTGGGCGACGGCCGATCTGTGGCCCCACACCATGCCGCCGATCGGCGTCCCGCACGCGATCCCGTTCGACGAGATCACCCCCCGCAACTGCATGCCCAGTCTGCACACGGCCTGGGCGATGACGCTCTTCATCCATTCCCGCAAGGGCTCGCGGGCGATGCGCTTCGCGGGCGCGTTCTGGCTGGTCGCCACCCTCACCGCGACGCTGGGCTTCGGCTACCACTACGGCTCGGACCTCGTCGCCGGGGTGGTGTTCGCGCTCACGGTCGAGGCGGCGATGCGCGCGTTCGCACGCGGCTGGGACCGCTCGGGTGTCCGGTTCGTCGTCTACGGCGCCACGGTCTTCACCGCGCTCCTGGTGGCGTACCGCTGGCTGCCGCGGCAGATGGCCGATCTCCCGTGGCTGTTCGGCCCGCTCCTCATCGTGGCAATGGGGTCGGTGATCTTCTTCTACGTGCGGACCACCAGGCGGTGGGACGCGCAGCCGGTGCCGGCTCCGCTGCCGGGACCGCGCTCGGCCCAGCACGACTCCCCTGACTCCCAGGCCGCCGAACCGCAGCCCGAACCGGCCTGAACCGGAGCGTTCCGGACCGTGAAACGGAGCCGGTTCGCCCTGGGCGGGCCGATGCCGTACAGTTCACGGTGTCGACGCGGGGTGGAGCAGCTCGGTAGCTCGCTGGGCTCATAACCCAGAGGTCGCAGGTTCAAATCCTGTCCCCGCTACGAGAAAGTGAAGGCCCGGTTTCCGCCGGGCCTTCACTGTTTTTCTGCGCGCCTTTGCTACTCGCCGTTCTTCTGCTCGCCGTTCTTCTGCTCGCCGTTCTTCTGCTCGCCGTTCTTCTGCTCGCCGCCAGGCTTTCCGCCGCCCAGCGCCTTCCGCACCTGTGCGTCGCTCAGCCCGACCGCCCGGGTGATCACACGCGGGTCGACGCCGTGGGCGTGGGCGCCGCGCATGGCCCAGTTGCGCAGGGCGACGTCCAGCCGCTTGCGTCGGCCGGCCAGCATGTTCTGTATCAGCCGGGCAAGGCCCAGAAGGATCTGGCCCTGCCATTCGTCGAGGCGGTTCTGCGGACCTGGGGCGGTGGGTGCGGCCAAGTGGAATCCCTTCCATCGACAAGCGGACATGTCGACGGTGACGGCACCCGTGACCGGGCGGCAAGAACGCGGACCGGCCGTGATCGGCGCGTCCAGAGGTGAGCGGGAAGCCGGGGAGCGGCACATGAGGCGGCGCGGGTGACGCGTGCCCCGGACGTGCTGGCCGGGACACGACGCCTCCGGACCGGGACACGAACGCGTCCCAGCCGTCCCGGCCCGAAAACCTGGCAGCCGCCCGGACTGGAGCCAGGTCCGCGAACCGGACGGGCGCCAGATCCGGAACCCCGTCCTGAGCCCGACAGGAGCTACGTCTGCTGTTCGGACAGGCGTCGGTCCGGCCGCCCCAGGGCGATGGCCCGCCCGCCGCCGGCGCGCCCCTCCCCTTGACGACGCGGCCGACCCCGGCGAGATCTTCAGGACCGCACTCAAGGCGGAGCCGCACCCGCCGGCGGCTGCGCCGACGGAGCGGCTGTACGGGGGAAATGAAGCGGACCGCAGCGTGCCTTGTGATCGTCCCACGCCTGCCGTCGCCATCCTGACCACGGCAACTCAGGATTCGGCGCCAGGACGACGAAAGGTCGGTCTAGTGAGGCTCAAGAAGCGGTTTGCCACGATCGGTGTCGCTGCGGCGGCAGCAGTGCTTTTCAGCAGCGGGGGCGCCCAGGCGCAGGGTGACGGAGGACTCCTCTCGCTCCTGGGCGCCAGGTCGCTCCTCGACGCCTGTTCCCCGCTGGAACAGGTCGGACTGGGGGAAAGCTGCACCGCCGCGCGAGAAAACAACAACAACAATAACAACAACAACGGAGGCGTGAACAACAACAATAACAACAACGGCACCGGCGAGGTGAACAACAACAATAACAACAACGTCGGCACCACCCCTGGCCAGGGTGGCGGACTCCTCTCGATCCTGGGTACCACGTCAATCATTCAGGTCTGCTACCCGATGGGGCAGGTCGGCCAAGGAAACACCTTCACCGGAACGCAGAACATCAACTGCAATCAGAACGCGGGGTCGTGAATCCGGCGGTGCCGCAGGCGTGCAAGTCCGGCCGGGTGATCCCACCCGGCCGGACTGCTGAAGTTCAGCCGTTGTTGTTGTTATTGTTGTTGTTCGCACCCCCGCCGTTGTTGTTGTTATTGTTGTTGTTGTTCGCACCCCCGCCGTTGTTGTTGTTATTGTTGTTGTTCCCACCCCTGCCGTTGTTGTTGTTATTGTTGTTGTTGTTCGCGCCTCCTCCATTGTTGTTGTTATTGTTGTTGTTATTCCCTCCGCCGCCGTTGTTGTTATTGTTGTTGTTGTTGTTCGCACCCCTGCCGTTGTTGTTGTTATTGTTGTTGTTGTTCCCACCCCTGCCGTTGTTGTTGTTATTGTTGTTGTTCCCACCCCTGCCGTTGTTGTTGTTATTGTTGTTGTTCTGCCTGTTGCCCTTACCGTGTCCGTGGTGGCCGTTGTCGTACGGCACCGTCGCGTGGGTGCCCGCGGGCTCCGGGGAGGCGAAGGCGGCGGAGGGCGCCAGCGCGCCACCAGCGGCCAGGGCAGCCGATGCGGTCAGCAGCGCCGCACGCTTTGCGATGTGCTTGATCATGACGATTCTTTCCGATGAGGGGGGATCCCTGCCGATAGGCGGACAGTCCGAAAGGCGACGGCAACCGGAGGCGCCTTTCATTGCCGGGCTGAATTCGTTGCCGCAGGCATTTCGAAGGCGGGGTGGGTCGGCATGCTCTGCACGGGCCGGTTTCGAGCCGCGAACCGGGAGACCCGGGTTCTGGAACTCTCTGGACAGCGTTCCACGCCGCAGCCGGGGGCGCATCGGGCGATCCCCCCATGTTCCACCCCGGCATCCCCCACCTTTCATCCCGGCATCCCGGGACGCCACCCCACCGGTCGGCCTTGCCTGATCCGTCTGGATCTTTTGCGCGGCATCGGCCGCGGAGGGAAACTGGCTGGTGATGGACCTGCTGGAGCGAGAGGCTGTGCTCCAGGACCTCACCGGTCACCTGCACGAGGCCGTAAGCGGTCCTGGGGGCGTTGCCCTTGTGCGCGGCGAAGCCGGCATCGGCAAGACCACCGTCGTGCGCCGTCTGGCCCAGGTGGCGGATCCCCACATCCGGGTCCTGGTCGGAGCCTGCGATCCGCTGGCCACCCCCCGCGCCCTGGGTCCCGTGATGGACTTCGCCCCCCGCCTGGGCCGGGCCGTGCGCACAGCACTGACCCGTGCGCTGGCCGGCACCTGCCGCGCCGACGAGGTCTTCGACCGTCTCCTCGCCGACCTGAGCGTCTGCCCCAGTCTGCTGGTCGTGGAGGACGTCCACTGGGCCGACGAAGCGACGATGGACCTGCTGCGCTACCTGGCCCGGCGCCTGCCGGAGGTTCCCGCGCTGGTGGTGGCCACCTACCGCGACGACGAGATCGGGCGCACCCACGACCTCACCGCGCTCCTCGGCACCCTCGCCCGCTATCCGTGGGTGCACCGCCACGACCTGGCCCCGCTGAGCCGCCGGGCCGTGGCCCGGCTCGCCGCGGGACACGCCATCGACGCCGAGGAGCTGTACCAGGTCTCCGCGGGCAATCCGTTCATCGTCGCCGAGATCCTCGCCGCCCCGGCAGAGGCGATCCCGGCGACGGTGCGGGAGGCCGTCGCCGGACGCCTGGCGGGCCTGTCGCCCGCGACGCGCACGGTGGTCGACGTGCTGGCCGTCCTGGGCTCCCGGGTCTCGCTGCCGCTGCTGACCGGCATCCTGCCGGACGCGGAGAGGGCGCTGGAGGAGGCCGCCGCCTGCGGGGTCGTCCGCACCGACGGTCAGGTGAGCGAGTTCCGCCATGAACTGACCCGGCGGGCGGTGCTGGAGGCCGTCCCCGCCGCCCGCCGGCTGCGCGTGCACCGGGACGTACTGGCGGCCATGCGCTCAGGTCCCGTCGCCGTGGACGACCTGGCGCTGCTGGCCGATCACGCCGAGGCCGCAAGGGATCCGGCGGCCGTGCTGGAGTACGCCCCCGCGGCGGCCGCCCGCGCCGCCGCGTTGGGCGCGCACCGCGAGGCGGCCGCCCAGTACGCCCGTTCCCTGCGCCACGCCGACCGTCTGCCGCCAGGCCGGCGGGCGGCCCTCCTTGAGGGCCATTCGCGGGCGTGTCTGCTGTCCAGCAGGCTGGACGACGGGATCGCTTCCCGCCGTGCGGCGGTGCGGCTGCGTCATGAGCTGGGCGACCGGCTGCGCGAGGGCGACGACCTGCGCTGGCTGTCGTCCTGGCTGTGGCCGGCCGGGCGCACCGCCGAGGCCGGGCGGACCGGCCTGGACGCGGTGCGGGTGCTCGAACGGCTGCGGCCCGGCCGGGAGCTGGCCGGTGCCTACCTGAACCTGTGCCAGCTGGCCTGCTACGAGCACGCCCCGGTGCCGGTGGCGGCCGCGTACGCCGAGAAGGCGATCGCGCTCGGTGAACGCTTCGGCGACGCGGGCGTGGTCGTCCAGGCGCGTTTCCACGCCGCGGCGGCTCGCCTGCTGTGCCAGGAGGACGGCTGGGAGGACTGCGAGCAGGCGGTGGCGAGCGCCCTCGCACAGGACCTGCCGGTGGACGCGGCCCTCTTGACGGTCATCATGGCCTGGTTCAGCGCACTGCGGCGCGACGCCGCCCGGACCACCGCGGCCGTGGGCCGGGCGGAGGCCTACTGTCTCGACCGTGACCTGTTGACGTACCTGCTGTGGACGCAGGCCTGGGACAGCTGGGGCCTGCTGAACCGCGGCCGGTGGCCCCAGGCCGCCGGCGCCGCGCAGAAGGTACTGCGCCACCCCGGTTCACCGCCGGCCGTCCGGGCCCTGGCGCTGACCGTGCTGGGGCTGGTGCGGGCCCGCCAGGGCAAGGGACAGGCGTGGCCCCTGCTGGAGCAGGCGGCGGGCCTGGTCGATCCTGACTGCCTGCTGGACACGGGCCTGGGCTGGGAGGCCCGGGTCGAGGCGGCCTGGCTCGCCGGTGATCAGGAGCGGGTGCAGGCCGAGGCGCGACGCGGGCTGGCCGCGCTGGAGGAGCGCAGCCATCCGTGGCTGTCCGGGCCGCTGGCCTGCTGGATCCGTCGCGCCGGGGGGACTCCCCCGCGAGTTCCGGCGGCCCAGCCGTACGCGCTGGAACTGGCCGGCGACTGGGCGGGCGCCGCGGAACGCTGGGAGCGGCTCGGCTGTCCGCACGACGCCGCGCTGGCGCGTCTGTCCGGGGACGCGGGCGCGCTGCACCAGGCCCTGGACGCCTTCGAGTGCCTCGGGGCGCGGCCGGCCGTCGCGTACACCCGCGCCCTGATGCGGGCCCGAGGCGTCCGCCCGGTACGGCGGGGCCCCCGGGCGGCCACACGCGCCAATCCGTACGGGCTGACCAACCGGGAGCTGGACGTACTGAAGCTGCTGAACGAGGGCCTGTCGGACGCCGAGATCGCCGCCCGCCTCTACATCACGCCCAAGACGGCCGGGCACCACGTGGGCGCGGTACTGAACAAACTCGGCGTCCACACCCGCCACGAGGCCGCCCGCAAACTTCATCACTCCGAGCACCGGTAGACGCGCGGTCCGGAGCACGCCGCCTCGCCCGCCAGGGGCCCGGAGGGCGCCGCCCCGCCGGTCAGGTCCGGCGGGCGTGGTCCGCCAGCCGGTCGGCGAGCGCGGCCACGAGGTCGCGCAGTTCGCCGGGGCGTTCGATGACGAACGGCCGGTCGAGCGAGGCCAGCAGGCCGGGCAGCCAGTCGAGCCGCTCGACCCGCATCGCGACGCGGTACCACCGGGCGGCGGAGGTGGCGGCGTCCGGCCCGGGGGCGCCGGGCCCCGAGGCCGAATCCGCTCCGGAGCCCGAGGACAGCCCTGAGCCCGCGTCCGGCACGGCGTCCGGGTCCGGCTCCGGAAGGGGGTCCGGCCCGGAGGCCGAGTCCGGCACCGGGCCCGGTTCCTGCGTCAGGCCCGCGTCCGGCGCGGCGTCCAGCTCCTCCAGGGTGGCGAGGGCGGCGGGGAACCGGTCACGGATCTGCTCCGGCGTCCCGTGGATCCGCAGCGTCACCTCGTGCCGGTACCCGGCGGTGGCGAACCCGGTCAGGACGCGCTGGGCCGGGTCGGGACCGCCCGGGGCCTCGAACGAGCCGGGCAGCACCCGCGCGTCGGTGATGCCGTCGAGCCGGAAGGTGCGGTCCTCGCCGATGTCCGGGTCGGCGCCGGTGACGTACCACCGTCCCGAGTGGGCCACGAGCCCGTACGGGTGGAGCGTGCGGTCGCTGCGCCTGCCCTTGCGGTCGGTGTACTTGACCGAGACGGGCCGGCCGTGGCGCACCGCGTCGGCGAGGGTCAGCAGGACTGAGGGGTCGGGTACCGCGAACTCGCCGGGCGGCGCCGTGAAGGCGAGGGACTCCAGCACCGTGCCGAGCCGGCGGGCGACGCGCTCGGGCAGTACCCGCCGGATCTTGGCCGCCGCCGTCTCAGCCGCGGTGACCGCCGTCGCCACCGGTCCCGAGCGGCGTGCGACAGCGAGGCCGAGCAGCACGGCGAGCGCCTCGTCGTCGCTCAGCATGAGCGGGGGCAGCCGGTGGCCGGGGGCGAGCCGGTAGCCGCCGTAGCGCCCGCGCACCGCCTCGACCGGCACATCGAGATCGACCAGGTGGTCCACGTACCGGCGCACGGTGCGCGGGTCGACGCCGAGGCGGTCGGCGAGTTCGGCCATGGTCCGGATGCCGCCCGACTGCAGCAGTTCCAGAAGAGTGAGGACGCGGCCGGTGGGTCGGGACATGAGACGAGTCTAGGGAGAATACTGGACCGTTTCTGTCCTCTATTTGTCCTACCTTCGACGACACAACGGAAACCCCGCCGGCGGGACGTCCCGTCACCGGGACCGCCGCTCGGCGGGGCCGCTCGTCAGCACAGTCACCGGTGGACGGATCCACCGGTCGGGCAAGGGAGAACACCATGGACTTCGTCTCGGTCCGCGTCATCACCGGCGATGTGGCACGCCTGGTCGGCTTCTACGAGAAGGCGACCGGCACGACGGCGGTCTGGGCCACCGAGGACTTCGCCGAGGTCCGCACCCCCGGCGCGACCCTCGCCATCGCCAGTACCCGCACCGTCCCGCTCTTCGCGCCGGACTCCGCCCGCCCGGCGGACAACCACAGCGTGATCATCGAGTTCCTGGTCGACGACGTCGACCGGGTCCACGGGAACCTCGACGGCCTCCTCGACGACGTGGTCGCCGGACCCACCACCATGCCGTGGGGGAACCGGTCCCTGCTGTTCCGCGATCCGGACGGCAACCTCGTCAACTTCTTCACGCCGGTCACCCCCGCCGCCGTCGAGAAGTTCGGACGCAGGCAGCGGGCGTAGCGGCGTCAGAGCCACCCCGCCGCCGGCCAGACGGTCACAGCGGCGGTGAGCAGCAGTGTGATGTTCAGGGCGATGCGGCGGTCGCCGCGGCTCAGGTGCACCCTGGTCGCACCGATCTGGAGGACCACGAATCCGACGGCGGCGACCGTCGCGAGCCACGGAGCGACACCGGTCAGCGGGGGCAGGAGCAGCCCGAACGCGCCGAGCACCTCAATCACTCCGAGGGCCCTGACCACGGGCATCGGCATGCTGTCCACCCACGCCATCATCGGCCGGAGCCGCTCGCGGCTCCGGGTCGCTTTCAGTGCGCCCCCGTAGAGGTAGAAGAGCGCGAGCAGGCCGGCAAGGATCCAATATGCGGCGTTCATCGTCCCGTTCATCGCTGCCGTCGGTTGCGGGTGGGCTCAGGGGTGTGGAAGGCGGGGCCTCTTCAGCGATGTCCGTCGTGCGGGCCGGCACCGGCGGCCGGGCGGTGGGGCTCCGGCGGCTGCCGGTCGAAGTCGACGGCGGGCTCGGTGGCGTAACGGCTCATCGTCCGGATGCTCGCCTGCGGGGTCGGTGCGGCACCGTCGGCGAGCATGTCCCGCAGGTCCCGGAAGTACTGCACGTACAGGTCCGGGGTGAAGGTGCTGAGCATGACGGCAGGCCGGCCGGTGGTGTTGGCGAAGGTGTGCGGGGCTCCGGGCGGCACCATCACGAGGGTGCCCGCGGTGGCGTCGTAGTGCTTCTCCCCGACGGTGAACCGCACCGTGCCGGAGATGACGTAGAACCCCTCGTCGTGCTGGGCGTGGCGGTGCTGCGGGGGGCCGGGCGTATGGGGCGCGAGGACGGACTCGGCGATGCCGAGGCGGTGCCCGGTACCGCTGCCGTCCTCGAGGATCCGCAGGCGGGTGGTGCCGAGCAGGATCGTCTCGCCGTCCTCCGGTCCGACCACCGACACGGCGGGACCGGCACCGGACGGAACGGCGGTCGGTTCGGCGGCCATGCCGTCGGCGAGTTCGGCGGTCAGGTCGTCGGCGGCCGGTCGGGCGGTCATGTCGCCGGTGGCGGGTTCGTCGTTCATGTCTCGATTCCACTGCCGGGGCGCCGCACCTGTCCAAGACCCGTTCCGGGACCTCGATACCGTCCGGGTATCGTCGCACCATGGAGCTACGCACGCTGCGCTATTTCGTGGCGGTCGCCGAGGAACTCCACTTCGGGCGGGCCGCCGCCCGGCTGCACATGAGCCAGCCTCCGCTGAGCCGGGCGATCAGACGTCTGGAGGCCGAGGTGGGCGCCCCCTTGTTCGTCCGGTCGTCCGCCGGTGTCTCGCTCACCGCGGTCGGGGCGGTCCTGCTGGAGGAGGCGCGGGCCCTGCTGGACCGGGCCGACCGGGCCCGCGTCCGCGTGGCCGCCGCCGCGGGCGCCGCCACCGTCACCATCGGCATCCTCGGGGACAGCGGCGACCCGGCGGCGGCGCGGCTGGCCGACGCCTATCGCCGGCGGCACCCGCACGTCGAGGTCCGCGTGCGGGACACCGATCTGACCGACCCCACCTGCGGTCTGCGCGCCGGGCTGGTCGACGTCGCCCTGACCCGCGGGCCGTTCGACGAAACCGGCCTGGAGGTGCGGGCGTTGCGCGCCGATCCGGTGGGCGCGCTGCTGCGCGCCGATGATCCGCTGGCCGGCCGTGGCAGCCTGGACCCGGCCGAACTGGCCGGCCGCCGCTGGTTCCGGTTCCCGGAGGGCACCGATCCGCTCTGGCAGGAGTACTGGAGCGGAGGCGGGCGCCGCGGAGGTCCGGTGGTGCGGACCGTCCACGAGTGCCGGCAGGCGGTCCTGTGGAACGGCACGGTGGGCATGACCCTCGTGGACCACGAGGTGCCGGAGGGGCTGAGGGTCGTGCCGCTGACCGGGACGCCGCCGAATCCCGCGGTGGTCGCGTGGAACGAGGGGGACACCAACCCGTTGATCCGGTCGTTCGTACGGCTCGCGGCGGCCGCCTACCGGCGCTGAGCGACGCACCGCGAGGGCCGGCCGGCCCGGCGGGCGTCTACGACGGCTGCCGGGCCCCGCCGGTACGGGCTTCGGCCGCGGTCCTCAGATCGGTCAGCCACGCTTCGAGACCCTGCCGGAGGATGGCGGTCGCCTCGGGAACATGGGCGTCGACCTGAAGACCGGTGTGGGTCTCCTCGGTCCGTACCCGGACACCGCCCGGCACCTTGGTGAAGTTCCACACGTGGACGCCGTCGATGCGCAGGCCCTCACCGACCGCGGGGCCGGTCCAGCGGACGCAGGAGCCGTACCTGAGCTGCCGGACGGTCGAGGTGATGTCGAGCGTGGTGGCGCCCGTGGCGGGGCCAGGGGGCACCGGGGTGGTCCACCGGAACGCCGAGCCCGGGCGGAGGGGGCCACGGCCGAGGCGTTCCGCGCTCGTCACGGAAGCCTGCCAGGCAGGCCACCGTTCCACGTCGGCCTGGAGCTTCCAGACGGTGCGCAGCGGTGCGTGGATCACGGTCTCGGTCCGGTGGCGGACGCGCGCGTCCCGGTCGACGCCCTGCCCTCGGCAGGTGAGGGACGCGGCGTGCTGCAGCGGGACGGCACCGGCGGGCGCGACGGCGGCGCCGAGGACACCGGTGACGAGCGGGACGGTGAGCAGGACGGCACGGGCAGCGCTGCGGCGGTCACAGGACTTACGGGGCTTACCGGGCATGGGGACCCTCCCTTGGACGGGACAACGCGGACGCGAGCTAGACGCTCATGCATTGGTTAGAAGTTATAACCGCATGTCGAGTGAGAGGTCAACAGCCTTGGTGATAACCTCTAACGAAACCTTGAGAGCGTAGCCGCGCACGGAGCGGCAGCCGGGTTCGCTGCCGCCCCCGGACGCAGGCCCGGTCGGCGGCGGGCCCGCGCCCAGGAGAGGAGGCGGGAGGCACGCCATGGGGAAGCCGGACCCGCAGAACCCGCGCGAGCGCTACCGCGTGCAGGTCCGCGCGGAGATCAAGGAGCACGCCTGGGAGCAGATCGCCACGGCGGGGGTGTCCGCCCTCTCCCTCAACGCGATCGCCAAGCGGATGGGCATGAGCGGCCCCGCCCTCTACCGTTACTTCGCCAACCGCGACGACCTGATCACCGAACTCGTCCGGGACGCCTACCGCAGTCTCGCCGGTGCGCTCGGCGCGGCCGGCGCCGCCGGGGCCGGTCTCGCCGCGCTGGCACACACGCTGCGCGACTGGGCCCTGGAGGACCCCCAGCGGTACCTCCTCATCTACGGCACCCCCGTCCCCGGCTACCACGCCCCCGAGGACATCACCGAGATCGCCGACCGGATCATGACCCTCCTGCTCGACGCCTGCACGGCACGGGATGCCGAGGGCCGGGAGACTGCGTTCGACACCCACCTGCGGGACCACCGGGAATGGGCCGGCGGCCACACCGCTCCCCCCGCGGTCCTCCACCGGGCCCTGGTCTTCTGGACCCGGCTGCACGGCGTGCTGTCCCTGGAACTCGCGGGCCACTTCACCGGCATGGGCTTCGACCCCGCCCTGCTCTTCGCCGCCGAACTGGAGGAGCTGTCGGCCCCCCTCGACCGGACGCGGACCTGACCCGGGAGGGACCGCCCTCGGTGTCGGACGGCATCCCGCTCACCTCCTTCGCCGTCGACGACGTGCACGCCGAGTTCGACCGGCTGCGCGGTCTGGGGGTGCGCTTCGTCCAGGAGCCGGTGGAGACGGGCCCGGTCGTCACAGCCGTGCTCGACGACACGTGCGGCAACCTGATCCAGATCGCCCAGTACGAGTGAGTCCGGCGGCCGGCCGGGGCGTACGGGCGGGCCGGTCCGGCGCGGTGAGCACGGCGAGGCAGCAGACGACGGCGGCGATCCCGGCCCAGCCCGGCAGGGGCAGGCGCTCGCCCACGACGAGGACGGCCAGGACGGCGGCGACCGCGGGCTCCAGCAGTGAGAGCGTGGTCGCGGTGCTCGCCGGGACATGCGCAAGGCCCCGGCCGAACAGCACGTACCCGGCGAACATGGGCACCAGCGCCAGGTAGGCCCCGACCGCCGCGTGGGACCACGAGTCGAGGAGCGGAGCGCCGGTGGCCGCCAGGACGGGCAGAAGCAGCAGTCCGCCCAGACCGAAGACGGTGCCCATGGCCGCACCGGCGGGGACACCGCCGCTGATCAGCCGGTGGGCCGCCCAGGAGTACAGGGCGTAGGTGAGGCCGGCCACCAGCCCCAGTCCCACGCCGAGCACGGTCGACGCCGCGGAGGGGGCGCCGGGGCCCGAGGGGGACCGCGTCGCCTCGGCGGCGCACAGCAGGGCCGTACCCGACAGGCCCAGGGCGGCGCCGGCCGTCCAGCGGCGGGTCAGCCTGCGCCCGTCCACGACCCGTTCGACGACGGCCGAGGCGAGCGGGGCGGAACCGATCGACACGACCGTGCCGGCCGCGACCCCCGCCAGGCGCATCGAGGTGTAGAAGGCCAGCGGATAGGCTCCGACCGCCAGGGCGCCGAGCAGGACGACACCGCCGCGGGCCCGCAGCCGCGGTGCCTGCCTGGCGATGCGGGGCGCGGCCACGAGCGCCTGGAGCAGGCCGCCCAGCCCCATGGCGACCGCCCCGATCGCGAGGGGTCCCACGCCCGGGGCGAAGGTCGCGGCCGTCCCGGTGGTCCCCCACAGCACCGACGCCATCAGCACGCACACCGACCCCGTGGCCGCCGGGGCGGCCCGGGTCACAGCCGGTCCACCAGGTGCGCCGCCATCGCCCGTGCGTGCTCCAGACGCGTGCCGCCGCCCTCGAGTCCGGCGCGTGCCATCGCGCCCTCCAGCAGGAACGCCAGGTGCTCCGCCGTCGCGCGGGCCTCCTTCGGCCGTCCGGGCAGCAGGTGGCCGACGTGCCCGGCGAGCAGGGCCTCCACCTCCTCCTTGTGCCGGCGCACGACGGCCCGTCCCTCGTCCCCGGCGGGCAGCTCGGCCGCCGCGTTCAGCAGCCCGCAGCCGCGGAAGCCGTGCTCGTAGCCGAACGCCGCGTGATCGGCGTAGGCGTCGAAGACGGCCAGCACGCCGTCGCGGGCGCCCTCGGCCTGTTCCAGCCGCCGGCGGTACAGCCCGAGCCACTCCTCGTGCCGGGCATCGAGGTAGGCCCTGACCAGGTCCGCCTTGGAGGAGAAGTTGTTGTAGAGGCTCATCTTCGCCACGCCCGCCTCGGCGGTGATCGTGTCGATGCCGGTCGCGGTCACGCCGTCCGCGTAGAAGCGGCGCGAGGCGGCGGCGAGCAGCCGCTCGCGCGCGGCACCCCGCCGCCTGGCGGGCCGCCGGGCCGCGGCGCCGGTTTCGTTCATCACAGGTCCTCTCGCTAGGTAGGTCAGTCTACCTAGTGAGAGCGCTCGGCGGCACGGAGTGGTCTACGGCAGGGCCGCCTCCCACTCCGCCTCCGTCAGCGGCGGTCCCGTCAGGTGCCTCTTCCTGGGCCCGAACAGCATGGGGAGGAGCATGTCGGGAGCGAACAGGCGGACGGCCGGTTTCTCCAGGCTCATGACGTCCAGCAGGGCGCTCAGGGCGCGGGGGTTGCGGGCTCCCGTGGCCACCGCCCGGTCGACGTACCGCGCCAGAAGCCGTTGCGCGAGGCCCGGCGGGGTGTCGGTGGCGTCCGGGTAGAAGGCGTCCTGTCCGACCGCGAGGTTCCAGGCGGCCGAGACGGGGCGGGTGGCGGCACGCTGGAGGCGACGTGCGCCGCCGGGGACCGGGAAGCCGGTCGCGCGCAGCAGGTCGCGGACGGCGGCGGCGCTCTGGGCCGCCACGGTCAGTCCGTGGCCGTACACGGGGTTGTAGCCGGCGACGGCGTCACCGACGACCAGGAATCCGTCGGGCCAGCTCCGCATCTTCTCGTAGTGGCGGCGCCGGTTGGCCGTGCCGCGGGTCACGGTGACGCCGCCGACGGCTTCGGCGTGCTCGATCAGTCGGGCGATGACGGGGTCCCCCAGGCGCCGGGCGAACCCCACGAAGGCGTCCGGGTCGCCGGTCGGTTCCCCGCCGCGGGTCCCGGCGAGGGTGACGATCCAGCGGCCGTCCTCGACGGGCAGGACGATGCCGCCCCGGCCCGGTGCCTTCGCCGGGTTGGCCTGCACGTTGACGAGGGGGAAGGGGGTGCCGGCGGTGGTGCCGGGGGCCCGGTAGAGACGGGTGGCGTAGGTGATGCCGGCGTCGACCCTGCGCTCGGTGACGGGCGGGAGTCCGAGGGCTTCGAGCCACTGCGGGGCACGGGAGCCGCGCCCCGAGGCGTCGACGACGAGGTCGGCGGTCAGGGTGCGCTCGCCGGACGCGTCCCGGACCCGGAGACCGGTGACACGGCGGGCGTCGCCCGTCGGCCCGAGGGCGGTCATGGCCTGCCGGAGCGTGATCCGCGGGTGGGCGAGCACGCGGTCGCGCAGGGCGGCGTCGAGCAGGTCCCGGGAACAGACCAGATTGCGGTGGTGCGGGGCGAGGAAGCGGCGGAACCAGACCTCGTTGGGGGCGCGCGAGACCATGTCGCCCATGATGCGGACGAGCCGGCCGCCCCTGGCGACGACGTCGTCGACGACACCGGGCAGCAGGTCGTCGACGGTGCGCACCCCACCGCTCCACACCAGGTGCGCGTGCCGGGCCTGGGGCACACCGCGGCGGGGCGCGACGCCGGCGGGGAGGCTGTCCCGCTCGACGATCGTGACCTCGGCGAACTCGGTCAGCGCCGCCGCGGCGAACAGGCCCGCGGCGCTCGCACCGACCACCAGGGCCGTGGGCAGGCAATCGGGTGTCCGGTCGGACATGGCGTCGAGGCTCCCCGGTCCGGGCACGGCCGCCGGCGCGGCCGCATCGCGGCGCGATGTGACTTCCATCCTGCACTGACAAACCGTCAAGATGCGATGCCCGAACAGTTGTTATCGGGTCCGTCTCCGCCGGTCGACCGCCGGCGGACCTCGCCCGGAGGGTCAGTCCTAGTCCGACTCGTACTCCGACGCGGAATTCGCGGGGTCGTGGTGGAAGTCCCCTTGGGCCATGTCGCCCTTGATCACCCCGTCGGCCAGTTCGGCGCCGATCGCGCGTGCCCTGTCGCTCATCTCCGCGACCACGGCGGGCTCCCTCTGCATCCATTCGGGCATGCCCCAGTTGGGGAAGAACTGCCCGTGGGCCCCGGCGGCGACCACCCGGTAACCGAGTGGCTCGCCGATGTGCTTGTTGACCGCCTCGAACGCCCACTCGCAGGCGAGGCAGGCCAGTTTGACGCCGCCCATGTGCACCGTCTGGGGCGCGTCCGGGTCCCCGGGGTTCCTCTTCCAGGCGGCGACCTGCTCGCCCAGGAGCGTCATCTCCCCGTGCTGGGCGGGCTTCTTGTCCTTCCTGTCGACGGCGAACCAGGTGAGGGGCCTGTGCAACGCCGCCCGGATCGCGGACAGTTCGACCGACTCGGTGTGGGCCTCTTCGTACGAGCCGGAGTCCAGGGCACGGAGTTTGCTGCGGTCCTGCCGCTCCCGCTGCCGCTCCCCCGCACTCGAACCCCAACCGTGGTGACCGGCCCTGGGTGCGCTGCCGTCGGCGAACTTCCTGACCTCGGCGTCGATCTTCTGACGCTGCTCTTCGGTGACCAGCCGCTTGCCGGTGTTGCCCGCGATGCCCAGAGTGCCGTCGGGCAGCAGGTTGACGGCCAGGTGAGGGGTGAACTTTCCCTTGGCCTTCGGCTGCGTGGCGATGATGACCCGCTCGGCGGTACGGGCGACCCGGTCCAGCATCCGCAGGGCGACGTCCCGGTCGGACTCGGCGGTCTCCTCCGTCTGGTGGAACGTGGTGGCCCTCTGGACGGCCGGGGCGGCCGGAGCCTGCTGCTCCCGGCCCGGGGCACCGGCCCCGTGCGCCTCCGCCCGCGGGACCGTGGGGAGCGCGGTGGCCAGGGCGCGGTGGGCGTTGGCCTCCGCCTCGCGCTCGAAGCGGTCACCGGGGTCGCTGACGCGCAGGCCGTCGCCGCGGTCGGTGCCGGCGACCGGTCCGCTGCGCTGCTGGACGACATGCGTCAGCTCGTGCGCGAGGGTGTGCCGGTCGGCGCCGCCCTCGCCGACGACCACGTGACTGCCCGACGTGTACGCGCGGGCACCGATCTCGGCGGCCGAGCGCCGGGCGGCCTGGTCGGTGTGCATGCGCACGTCCGAGAAGTCCGCGCCGAGCCGGGCCTCCATCTCCGCCCGCAGCACCGGCTCCAGGGGGGCACCGGGGGTGCGCAGCACGTCGTGCACGGCGGAGCGCTGCACCGGAGCCGTATCCGCCTCCGCCGTCCCGTGCCCGCAGCCCGGGCCGTGGCTGTGGCGCTCGACGTCGAGCATCCGCGCCACGGCCGTGTTGCCCGCCGTGCGTTGGAGCTCGAGGAGGGAAGCGGCCGTCGGGGCGGCGGAAACCGGCGGGCGGTTCCTCGCGGGCTTGGCCCCCGTCTCTCGTTCCGAGTTCTCCTGCGGGCGCGCGCGCATGACGGTCAGTCCACTCCTCCGGTAGCTCTCCCCCCATGGGACGGGGGCACGGTCGCCGGAGGCAAGGACCTTTCGGGCAA
The DNA here is from genome assembly GCF_040703815.1 of Streptomyces sp. NPDC006743. Taxonomy (NCBI): domain Bacteria; kingdom Bacillati; phylum Actinomycetota; class Actinomycetes; order Kitasatosporales; family Streptomycetaceae; genus Streptomyces; species Streptomyces sp. NPDC006743. Next base: position 46,726 of record NZ_JBEYJA010000033.1, read on the forward strand.
GGCAGGGGGCAGGATGTCACACACGGGGCACGGCGACCGGGGGGCGGGAAGCGGAAAGCGGGAGGCCCGGCACCGCGCGGAGGCGGTGCCGGGCCTCCCGTTCGAAGAGCGGGCGTCCGCGGTCAGGGTCTTTCGTTCGGCTCACGCCGGACTCGCGGGGTCCGGCGTGAGCCGGGCGGCCCGCCTAGTCCGTGCCGGACTCCATCGCGGCCCGGTCCAGCATCGCGTCGTCGGAGCCCTCGCCGCGGGAGGCGATGGCCTCGGCGCCACCCTCCGGCATGCTGCCGATCAGGCCGGTGGCGGCGGCCTGCGCGGCACCGACGGCGGGCGTACCGGCGCCGATGAGGCCGATCGCGGCGTACTGCTCCAGCTTGGCGCGGGAGTCGGCGATGTCCAGGTTGCGCATGGTGAGCTGGCCGATCCGGTCGACCGGGCCGAAGGCGGAGTCCTCGGTGCGCTCCATGGACAGCTTGTCGGGGTGGTAGCTGAAGGCGGGGCCGGTGGTGTCGAGGATGGAGTAGTCCTCGCCGCGCCGCAGCCGCAGGGTCACCTCGCCGGTGACGGCCGCGCCGACCCAGCGCTGGAGCGACTCGCGGACCATCAGGGCCTGCGGGTCGAGCCAGCGGCCCTCGTACATCAGCCGGCCCAGGCGCCGTCCCTCGATGTGGTACTGGGCGAGGGTGTCCTCGTTGTGGATGGCGTTGACCAGACGCTCGTACGCGGCGTGCAGCAGCGCCATGCCGGGGGCCTCGTAGATGCCGCGGCTCTTGGCCTCGATGATGCGGTTCTCGATCTGGTCGGACATGCCCATGCCGTGCCGGCCGCCGATGGCGTTGGCCTCCATCACGAGGTCGACGGCGGAGGCGAACTCCTTGCCGTCGATCGTGACCGGGCGGCCCTGCTCGAAGCCGATCGTCACGTCCTCGGCGGCGATCTCCACCTCGGGGTCCCAGAACCGTACCCCCATGATGGGCTCCACGGTCTCCACGCCGGTGTCCAGGTGCTCCAGCGTCTTGGCCTCGTGGGTGGCGCCCCAGATGTTGGCGTCGGTGGAGTACGCCTTCTCCGTGCTGTCGCGGTAGGGGAGGTCGTGGGCGAGCAGCCACTCCGACATCTCCTTGCGGCCGCCCAGCTCGGTGACGAAGTCCGCGTCCAGCCAGGGCTTGTAGATCCGCAACTGCGGGTTGGCGAGCAGGCCGTAGCGGTAGAACCGCTCGATGTCGTTGCCCTTGAAGGTCGACCCGTCGCCCCAGATCTGGACGTCGTCCTCCAGCATCGCCCGGACCAGCAGCGTGCCCGTGACGGCGCGGCCGAGCGGCGTGGTGTTGAAGTAGGAGCGGCCGCCGGAGCGGATGTGGAACGCCCCGCAGGTGAGCGCGGCCAGGCCCTCCTCGACCAGCGCGGCACGGCAGTCGACCAGGCGCGCGATCTCGGCGCCGTAGGTCTTGGCACGGCCGGGCACCGAGGCGATGTCGGGCTCGTCGTACTGGCCGATGTCGGCGGTGTACGTGCACGGGATGGCGCCCTTGTCGCGCATCCACGCGACCGCGACGGAGGTGTCGAGGCCGCCCGAGAAGGCGATGCCGACACGCTCGCCGGCCGGAAGGGAGGTGAGGACCTTAGACATAGGAAGAGTATGCACCCTCACGCATGACCATGCAAAGCGCTTCTCGTCACCGTCCGCCGGGCTGTTTCCGGGCCGTCGCTTCCGAGGTCTTGACGTCACGCGGGACACGTTATTGGATGTGCGACCAATAACTGGTTGGCCACGCGCCCAATAAGGAGCGCGGTCCGCGGACCCGAGAGGCCCCGATGACGACGACGAACCCCACCTCCGCCCCCGGCCCCCTGGAGGGACAGGGCACCGAGCGTGCCGGGCACATGGAGACACGGGGCATCGACCAGGTGCCCGCGGAGGAACGCGGTGGGCGGCCACGCCAGTTGTTCGCGGTCTGGGCGGCCCCGAACGTCAGCTATCTGAGCTTCGTGGTGGGTGCCACCCTGATCCTGATGGGGCTCACGCTCCCGCAGGCCTTCGGCGTGATCCTCACCGGGAACCTGCTGTGGATCTGTACCGGCATCGTCGCGGCGAGCGGGCCGGCGGCCGGCACGAGCGGGTCGGTCATCTCGCGCGCCCTGTACGGCGTTCTGGGCAACAAGGCCGTGCTCGTGCTGACCGGGTGGCTCATCGCCGCGGCGTACCTGGCCCTGAACTGGTCGGCCGCCTCCGTGGCGGGCATCGGCCTGGCGGGCCGGGCCGGGCTGCCGGACAGCTCTTCCGTCGACGCGGCCGTCATCTGCCTCATCGCCGGCGGCACCCTGCTGATCGCCGTCTTCGGACACGCGACGATCGTCCGCCTGTACACGGCGCTCAGCGTGGCGCTGACCGTCGTCTTCGTCGTCGTCACCGGGTACGTGCTCGCGCACGCCGACTGGTCCTACGCCCCTTCCGCCCCGCTCGGCGGCACCGCGCTCGCCGCCGCCCTGGGCGCCGGTCTCACGATCATCGCGTCCACGCCCCTGTCGTACAGCAACAGCCCCGACCTCGCCCGCTACCTGCCGCCCGACAGCAGCCCGGTGGCCATCGCCGGGTGGACCGCCTTCGGCGCCTACCTGCCGAGCGTGGTGTTCACCGGCGTCGGGGCGCTCGCCGCGACCAGTCTCGACATGAGCGACCCGGAGGGCGCGCTGGAGAGCATCCTGCCGGGGTGGTTCATCCCCGTCTTCGTCGTCGCGGTCGTCGTCAGCACGATGACGAACAACGGCATGACGGCCTACAGCGCGAGCCTGTCCATCCAGTCGGTCGGCGTCCGCCTCGCCCGGATCCCCGCGGTCCTGATCATCGGCGTCCTCGGCACCGCCATGACGCTGTACGCGATCCTCGTCTTCGACTTCCTGACCAGCGTCAACACCATGCTCCAGCTCGTGGTGACGGTGACCGGTCCGGCGATGGCGGTGGCCGTGACGGACCTCGTCATGCGCCGCAACCGCTACAACGGCGCCCAGTTGCTCGAAGAGGAGCGCGGCGGCCCGTTCTGGTACCGGCGCGGCGTCCACTGGGCCGGCGTCCTCGCGCTCCTCGTCGGCGGCGTCGTGTCCGCGCTGTGGGTGAACACCGCCTTCTGGACAGGCCCGCTGGCCGGCGCCCTGGCCGACGTGGACCTGTCGATCCCGTCCGGCATGATCACCGCCGCGGCCGTGTACTGGGGCACGGCCCGCGCCCTGGGGAGCATCCCGCCCGCCTGACCGACGCCTCACCTTCTCAGGGGCCCCCGTGCACCGCGGCACGGCCCACCGGCGCCGTGCTCGCCACCGTGGTCGGCGCCGCCGTGCGGTTCCCCCGACACCGCGGCCGCCGCGGACCGCACCCGCACCAGCGCCCGCACCCGCACCTCGAAAGGCAGAACGCTCGTGACCACGACGCCGATCCCCCGCCCCGCGCACCGCCGCCACGTCGAGGCGGTCGCCGCCGACCCGTACGAGCGCGGTACCGTCCGCGGCGGGCAGCTGCGTGCCACCCTTCCCGCCGCGATCGAGGTGTACGACCGCCTCTTCGCCCTCGGCGGCGTCACCGAGGCCGCCGTACGCGCCGACGCCGAGCGCGCCCTGGAGGCGATCGGGGCCTTCCGGCCGGCGGCGCGCGCCGAGATCGGGGGCGTCGCCCAAGGAGCCGGAGTCGAGCCGTGGCGGGTCGCCGCGCTCAACGCGCGCACCGAGATCCTGGCCCGCAGCACCTCGGTGCCGCCCGGCGAGTGCACCACGATCGTGCGCCGCGTCGCGGGGCGGGCGGGCACGCCCCCGCGTACGTTCGGTGCGCAGACCTGGGACTGGCACGTCGAACTGAGCGAGCTGTGGCACACGGTGGAGGTACGCGGCGGCCGGCACGGCGTCGTCGGGCTCACCGAGGACGGCATCCTCGGCAAGATCGGCGTCAACAGCGCGGGACTCGCGCTGCACTTCAACATCCTCGGGCACGTCCGCGACGGCGTCGGCGGTGTCCCGGTGCACGTGCTCGCGGCGGTCGTCCTGGAGGAGGCGGGCAGCGTCGCGGAGGCCGTCGAGATCGTGCGCGGCGCGCCGGTCGCGTCGTCGGGGTCGTTCGCGCTCTTCGACGAGGCGGACGCCGTCCTGCTCGACCTGAGCCCCGTCGGCGTGTTCGCCGTGGCACCCGAGGACGGCACGTTCCTGCGCACCAACCACTTCCTCACGCCGCGGCCCGCCGCCGGTGAGAAGACGTGGCTCTACCAGCCCGACTCGGGCGAGCGCCGCGACTTCGTCCGCGCGCGTCTCGCCCGCCGGGGGGCGCCGGCCACGCCCGACGGCCTCACCGCTGTCCTCGTCACCGGCGACGGCGAGCCGCCGGTGACCTGCCTGCCCGATCCGGACAAGCCGCTGGGTCAGCGCTGGGCGAGCCTCGCGACGGTCGCCCTGGAACCGGCGACGCGCACCGCCCGGATCCTCGACGGCACGCCCGCCGACATCGGCTCACGCGACTGGCGGGTGCTCGTGGCGGGCTGATCCACCGCGGGGCGGTCCGCGGCTCGCCGGGCGCCGGATGACGCCGTGACAACCCTGTGACGGGTGCTTATGGCCTGCGTCACAGCCGGCGGCTGCCGGGCCTGATCGACTGGGCGCATGCGCCGCGCCTTCCTCTCCCTTCCCGCTGCTCTCACCGGTGTTGTGCTGCTCGGGGCGTGCGGTCCCCTGGAAGCCGGGGCGCCGGGCGCCGGCCGGGCCCAGCGCCAGGGGCCCGCCTGCCGCGACGCCGTCGCCCCTTCCGGCGCCCCGGTGTCGTCCGCCTCGCCCGCCTCGCCCGCGGAGTCCACCGGCGCCGAAGGGGACGGCGTCAGGGCCGTCGTGGTGGACGGCTGTCCCGCCTTCGAAGTCACCAACGAGGCCGCGCGGTCCTTCACTTACACGGTCACCTACCAGGTGCTGACGACCGGCGGCGTGGCGCGGGCGGGCACGGAGAGGACCGTGGCGACCGTCGGCCCCGGCCGCACCGTGCGACGTACCGTCGACCCGGGCGCGTCGGCCACCGGGGCGGACGGAGGTGCCCGCCTGAAGATCGTCAAGGTCCGCAGCGTTCCCGCCGCGGAGGCGCCGGCCGAGACGGGTCCCTGTCCGTCCTCGGGGGTGCGGGTGTACGCCGACGACGGTGACGCCGCCATGGGGCTGCGGGTCGTCGGGCTGCATCTGGCGAACTGCGGCACGCGCGCCTACCGCCTCGACGGATATCCCTCGGTGCGGCTCCTGGACGAGCGGCACACGGCGGTCGCCGGCGTGCGGGTCCTGCACGGCGGCGCGTCGATCGCCACCGGGACCGGAGCCGACGCCCTGCCCCGTCCTTCGGTACTGGAGCCGGGCGAGAGCGCGCGCGCCACCCTGGTCTGGCGCAACACCACCGGCCTGGGCAGCGAGCCCGTCGACGCGCCCTACGTGCGGGTGGTGGCGAAGCCCGGTGCCCCCGCGGTGACGGTGACGCCCGAACTGGACCTGGGCACCACGGGGAAGCTGGGCGTCGGCGCCTGGCAGAAGGACGAGGCGTCCCGCGCCCCGAGGTGAGGGCAGGGGCACCCGGCTCGCGGCACCGTCCGCCGTCGTCCTCCGCCTCCGCCCACCGGGGCGAGCGCCCCGCACGTACCCGCGCACGCCCCGAGCGGAGCCCGCTCCCCCGCCCTCCGCCTGCCGAGGCGAGGCCGTGTCCCCGCGCCCCTTGCGCGGAGCGCCCCCCGCGTACCGCCACCGACGCGGGGACACCCTCCCGGCGCGCCACCCAGGGCAGGTCCGGCGCGCCACCCAGGGCAGGTCCGGCGTGCCACACGGGGCAGGTGAGGCAGTGGCGGGGCGCGCGGCGCGGTGATCGCGCGCCGCCCCGCACCGAGTCGGTGTTTGCGCATCTCCGGCGCGAGCGCGCCCTCTTCACGCCGTACCGGGGGCCCCGCCCGCCTGTTTGGCTGGTTCCTGCGCACGGCCGTCCCGCTGACCGTCTCGTTCACCACCGGCCCTCGCGCACACCTCTCGTCACCTTACGGAGGGAATGTGTCAGTACCGGACAGCGTCACCGGTCCCGCCACCGGGGAAGCCCCGACCGATCCACCCGCGGACAGCGCGCTCACCAGTCTCGGGACGCGCGCCGCACGCCAACTGGCGACCACCACCAAGACCGAACCCCAGATGCAGGCCATCACGTCCCGGTGGCTGCTGAGAATGCTGCCGTGGGTGGACGTCAAGGGCGGCACCTACCGGGTCAACCGCCGTCTGCAACTGCGGGTCGGCCGCGGCCGCGTGCAGTTCGAGCACAACGGCGCGGACGACGTCCGGGTGATCCCCCGGACCCTCACGGAACTCCCCGCCCTGCGCGGTTACGCCGACCACGGCGTCCTGGAGGAGATCGCCGGGCGCTTCCGGGTACGGGAGGTCGGGGCGGGGCAGGTGCTGTTCGAGGCGGGCCGCCCCGTCACGGAGGCGTACCTCGTCGTGCACGGCCGCTTCACCCGCTTCGCCGCCGGCGACTACGGCGAGGAGCAGGTCATCGGTGTCGTCACCGACGGCGACCAGATGGGGGACGAGGCGCTCGGCCGGTCCGACCCGCGCTGGCCGGTCTCCGTGCGGGCGGAGACGGCGGGCGTGCTGCTGGTGCTGCCCCGGGAGGAGCTGCGGCAGGTCATCGACCGGGTGCCCTCTCTCGCCGCGCACCTGGCCGCGTACACGGAGCGCCGGCGGCTGCCGGCGAACCGCAAGGGCGAGGCGGACGTGCCGGTGCAGGCCGGCCACACCGGAGAACCCACGCTCACGGGCGGTTTCGTCGACTACGACCTCGCGCCGCGCGAGTACGAGCTGTCCCTGACCCAGACCGTGCTGCGGGTGCACAGCCGGGTCGCCGACCTCTACAACGATCCGATGGACCAGACCCGTCAGCAGCTCAGGCTCACCGTGGAGGAGATCCGCGAGCGCCAGGAGTGGGAGCTGGTCAACAACCGGGAGTTCGGGCTGCTGCACAACACCGACCACGGGCAGCGCATCAGCACGTTCACCGGCCCGCCGACCCCGGACGACATGGACGAGCTGCTCTCCATGCGCCGCAAGACCCGGATGTTCATCGCCCACCCCAAGGCGATCGCCGCGTTCTTCCGGCAGTGCAACAGGCGAGGTCTGGTGCCGGGTTCGGCGGAGGTGGACGGCCATCAGGTGCCCGCCTGGCGCGGGGTGCCGATCTTCCCGTGCGGCAAGATCCCGATCAGCCCCACGCACACCACCAGCATCCTCGCGCTGCGCACCGGCGAGGCCGACCAGGGAGTCGTCGGGCTCTACCAGACCGGTATCCCCGAGGAGTTCCAGCCCGGCCTGAACGTCCGCTTCATGGGCATCGACAAGGCCGCCATCGTCAACTACCTCGTCACCGCCTACTACTCGCTGGCCGTGCTCGTGCCCGACGCGGCCGGAGTCCTGGAGAACGTCGAGATCGGCAGGACCGCCGACTGACCGGGTGGAGCACATCATCATGAGCACGTCCGCGCGCGCCGCCGCGTTCCCGCTGCCCGGCCCGCCCAACCCCGCCCGCGCCCTGCGGTCCCGTGCGACGGGCGCCGTCCCCGGGCTCAGACACCGTCCCGCCGCGCCCGCCGACCCGGAGAAGGCCGCGGAGATCGACCGCAGGCTGGAGGCCTGGGCCCGTGGGCTGGACCTGTTCCCGCCGCGGTGGACGGGCGACTTCGCCCAGTTCCAGTTCGGCCGGGCCGTGACCCTGCAGCATCCCGGCGCGGCCGACCTGGAGCGGCTCACCGCCGCCGGGAAGCTGCTGCTGGCCGAGAACATCGTCGACAGCTGCTACTGCGAGGAGGACGAGGGCCGGGGCGGGGCACGGCGCGGTCTCGGCGGCCGGCTCGTCATCGCCCAGTCCGCCCTCGACCCCTTCCACGGCACCCCCGCGCTGGAGGAGGAGTGGCGCCACGGGGTGCAGGCCGACGGGCCGCTGCGCTCCTACCACTGGGCCCTGAAGGACTACGCGGCCTTCGCCACCCCCAGTCAGAGCGACCGGCTCGTGCACGACATCGCCCGGCTGCACCTGGGCTACCTCGCCGAGGCCTCCTGGGCCGAGACGCGCCACCGGCCGCGGGTCTGGGAGTACCTGGTCATGCGGCAGTTCAACAACTTCCGGCCCTGCCTTTCCGTCGTCGACGCCGTCGACGGCTACGAACTGCCCGAGGCGGTCTACGCCCGCCCCGAGATCCAGCGGATCACGGCCCTCGCCTGCAACGCCACGACCATCGTCAACGACCTGTACTCCTTCACCAAGGAGCTGGCGAGCGATCCCGAACACCTGAACCTGCCGCAGGTGGTCGCCGCCAACGACCGGTGCGGTCTGAAGGCCGCGTACCTCACGAGCGTCGGCATCCACAACGAGGTCATGGACGCGTTCGAGCGGGAGTCCGCCGCGGTGTCGGCCCTCTCGCCCCTGGTAGAGCGGTACGCCCGGGGCCTGTCCGACTGGGTGGCGGGCAACCACGAGTGGCACGCCACCAACAGCCACCGCTACCACCTGCCCGACTACTGGTGAGCCGTACCGCGCTGTCCGGCCGCCCACCGCACCAGAGCAAGGAGCCACGTTGACCACCGCTCACTCCCGCATCACCTCCGCCGCGCTGCCTGCCCAGTCCCGGTACCAGAGCCGCGTCGCGGACTACTGGAACGCCGAGGAGAACCCGGTCAACCTCGAACTCGGCAAGATCGACGACCTCTACCACCACCACTACGGCGTCGGCGAGGCCGACCGGACGGTACTGGAGGAACCGGACCCCGAGCGGCGCCGGGAGCGGATCACCGGCGAACTGCACCGCCTGGAGCACGCGCAGGCCGAACTCCTCGCCTCCCACCTCGGCGGCCTCTCCCCCGCCGACCGGGTCTTCGACGCCGGTTGCGGGCGCGGCGGCGGCAGCGTGGTGGCGCACTTGCGGTACGGCTGCCACGCCGACGGCGTGACGCTCTCCGCCAAGCAGGCCGACTTCGCCAACGCGCAGGCCCGCAAGCGCGGCATCGACGGCAAGGTGCGCTACCACCACCGCAACATGCTCGACACCGGGCTCACCTCCGGTGCGTACGCGGCGTCCTGGAACAACGAGTCGACCATGTACGTGGAGCTGGACCTGCTGTTCGCCGAGCACGCGCGGCTGCTGCGCCGGGGCGGACGCTATGTGGTGATCACCGGCTGCTACAACGACGCCTACGGGCGGGCCTCGCGCGAGGTGTCCCTCATCAACGCGCACTACATCTGCGACATCCATCCCCGCTCGGAGTACTTCCGCGCCATGGCCCGCAACCGGCTGGTGCCCGTGCACGTCGAGGACCTCACGCAGGCGGCGCTGCCCTACTGGGAGTTGCGCAGCGAGGCCGAGCACCTCGCCACCGGCATCGAGGAGACCTTCCTCGACGCCTATCGCAACGGCAGTTTCCAGTACCTGCTCATCGCGGCCGACCGGGTGTGAGGTGACGTCCGCGGCGGCGGTGGCGCTGCCGGCGCCACCGCCGCCGTCCCTTCCGGCGCGTACCCGGGGCCGCCCGCGACGCCCTTCCACGCTTTGGTCGATTTTTCATCCGGAAAAGACCAAGGGCATGCCAAGGGTTTGAATTCGAGGCCAAGGAATTCGCCTCCCGGCGCCGCCCCCCGACCCCGTTCACCAGCCAGGATGCCGTTCGGTGACCGTTTCGTCACATGACGCTGGTGAGCTTTCTCCGTCACGTCCAGGCGTAGCCTTCAACAAGTTGTTGATCACGCATCATCTCGCCGTGCATCAGCTGTCTTTGGTGCCTTGAGGTGTTCCCGGACGAGGAGAAGGCATGCCTGCAGAAGGGCGGGTGGTACAGCCGAGAGGCTGGGTTCCCGCCGATCTGGGACGGATGCACCTGCGCGGCATCGCACAGGTCGCCCTCAGCGCGAGTCCGTGGACCGGACTGCTGTTCGCCGTCGCACTGTTCGCGGGAAGCTGGCGGGTCGGCGTGTACGGCGTGCTCGGCGCGGCGGCGTCCACCGGGGCCGCGGCCGTCCTCGGCGCCGACCGGGACGGTCTGTCCAAAGGCCTTGAGGGGTACTGCGGTTGCCTGACCGCCATCGCCGTCGTCGTGCGGCTCGGCGCCTCGTGGCGGACCGCGGTGCTCGCCGTGCTGGCCGCCGCGGTGTGCGCGGTGACCGGCGCGGCGGCCGCCCGGCTGCTGGGCCGCATCGGCCTCCCCGCCCTGACGGCCCCCTTCTGCCTGGTCGCCGGGGTGCTGGCGATCGCCCTGCCGGCCGGTCCGGCCGCCGCCGCGCCGCCGATCACCGCGGACGGCTTCACCACCCTGTCGGCGGCGCAGTTCGGCCGGGCCTGGTGCGACGGCATCGCCCAGGTCTTCCTCCTGGACAAGTGGTACGCGGGCCTGATCCTGCTCGCGGGCCTCCTCGTCGCCTCCCGCACCGCCGCCCTCGCGGCGGCCGGCGGCAGCGCCGTCGCGATCCTGACGGCCTGTGCCATGGGCCTGCCCGCCGACCGGATCAGCGCGGGACTGTACGGCTACAACGCGGTGCTGGTCGCCATCGCGCTGGGCGCCACCTTCCTGGCCCCCACCGCCTGGGCCGCCGGGTACGCCACGCTCGCCGCAGTGGCCTCGGTCCCCTTCACCGCCGCCTGGCAGGCCTTCGCCCAGCCGTCCGGCGGGTCCCCCTTCACCTGGCCGTTCGTCGTGACGACCTGGCTCTTCCTGGCAGCCGTTCCAGCCCTGGACCGGCCCGACATCTCGTTCGAGAAAGCGAAGTGACGCCATGAACCTCGCACCCCGCGAAATCGACAAACTCCACGTCTACGTGGTGGCGGACCTGGCCCGCCGCCGCCGGGCGCGGGGCACCAAGCTCAACTGCTCCGAGGCGGCCGCGCTGATCACCGAGGCGGTCCTGGAGGCCGCCCGTGACGGCCACACCGTCGCCGAGTGCATGGAGCTGGGCCGCAAGGTGGTCACCGCCGACGACGTCATGCCCGGGGTGCGCGAGATGCTCACCGTCCTGCAGGTCGAGACGGCCTTCGTGGACGGGACGAAGCTGGTCACCTGCCACGACCCCATCAGCGCCTGAACCCGCCTGATCCACCGCCTGGAACTAGGAGACAACGATGTCGGGTGGAGCCCACTACCTCTACGGGGACGACCCCGTGGAGATCAACGCCGGCAGAGCGACGGTCGCGCTGACCGTCGCCAACACCGGTGACCGGGCCGTGCAGATCGGCTCCCACTACCACTTCTTCGAGGTCAACCGCGCGCTGCTGTTCGACCGCGAGGCGGCGTACGGCATGCATCTGGACATCCCGTCCGGCACCGCCGTGCGCTTCGAGCCCGGTGACACCCGCGAGGTGGAACTGGTCGCCTTCGGCGGGACCCGGCGCCTCGTCGGCTTCGCCGGACTCGTCAACGGCGGCCTGAACACCGCCGACACCCGGCGCGCGGCGCTGCGCCGCGCCGGGGAGCTGGGATTCGCCACCACCTCGGCCACCGCCGAAGCCACCACCGCCGCCGACGGCGACGCCGACACCGAGAACGAGGGGGCCGACCGCTGATGGCGATCATCCCGCGCAAGCAGTACACGGACCTGTTCGGCCCGACCGTGGGCGACCGGTTCCACCTCGCCGACACCAACCTGGTGGTGGAGGTCGAGTACGACCACAACGCCGGCTCCTACGGCGACGAGGCCGTCTACGGCGGCGGCAAGGCCATCCGCGACGGCATGGCCCAGGACCCCGCGGCGCTGAACCGCGAGGGCGCGCTGGACCTGGTCATCACCAACGTGGTGGTGCTCGACGCGGTGCTGGGTGTCGTCAAGGGCGACATCGGGGTCCGCGACGGTCTGATCGTCGGTGTCGGCAAGGCCGGCAACCCGCACGCGCAGAACGGTGTCGACCCCAAGCTGGTCATCGGTCCGGGCACCGAGGTGATCTCCGGCGAGCACCTGATCGCCACCGCCGGCGGCGTCGACACGCACATCCACTTCATCTCGCCGCAGCAGGCCCAGGAGGGCCTGTCCAACGGCATCACCACGTTCTTCGGCGGCGGCACCGGACCCACCGACGGCAGCAACGGCACCACCTGCACCCCCGGCCCGTGGAACATCCACCGCATGCTGGAGGCGGTCGAGGACCTGCCGGTGAACGTGGGTCTGCTCGGCAAGGGCAACGGCAGCCTGCCCGAGGCGCTGCGCGAGCAGGTCGAGGCGGGCGTGGCCGGTCTGAAGGTGCACGAGGACTGGGGCGCCACCCCCGCCACCATCGACAACGCGCTGGGTGTCGCCGACGAGTACGACGTGCAGATGGCCATCCACACCGACACCCTCAACGAGGGCGGTTTCTTCGAGGACACGCTGTCCGCGATCGACGGCCGGACCATCCACACCTTCCACACCGAGGGCGCGGGCGGCGGGCACGCCCCCGACATCATGCGGGTCGCGGGCGAGCCGAACGTGCTGCCCTCCTCCACCAACCCGACGCTGCCGTACACCATCAACTCGGTGGACGAGCTGCTGGACATGGTGATGGTCTGCCACCACCTGTCCCGCGACATCCCCGAGGACGTGTCGTTCGCCGACAGCCGGGTGCGCGCGGAGACCATCGCGGCCGAGACGGTGATGCACGACCTCGGCGTGATCAGCATCTTCTCCTCCGACTCCCAGGCCATGGGCCGGGTCGGCGAGTCCTTCTCCCGCGCCTTCCAGACCGCGCACCACTGCAAGGAGATGCGGGGCGCGCTGGCGGAGGACAGCTCCCGCAACGACAACGCGCGCGTCCTGCGCTACCTGGCCAAGCTCACCATCAACCCGGCGATCGCGGTGGGCGCCTCCGACGTGATCGGCTCGCTGGAGCCCGGCAAGCTCGCCGACATCGTGCTCTGGCCGATCAACTCCTTCGCCGCCAAGCCCAAGCTGATCATCAAGGGTGGCATGGTGAACTGGGCGCTGATGGGCGATCCCAACGCCTCCCTGCCGACGCCCCAGCCGGTCTACTACCGGCCGATGTTCGGCAGCATGGGCCGGGCCCGGCAGCGTACGTCGGTCACCTTCATGTCCCAGGCGTCCATCGCCGCCGGCGTCCCCGGCGAACTGGGGCTCGGGCGGCGCGTCGAGCCGGTGCGGCGCTGCCGCACCGTCGGCAAGCAGCACATGGTCCGCAACGACGCGCTGCCGCGCATCGAGGTCGACCCGGAGACGTACAAGGTCACCGTGGACGGCGAGCCCGCCACCATCGAGCCGGCCGAACGCCTCCCGCTCAACCAGCTCTTCTACATCGTCTGACCCCCCCCACGACGGTCCGCGGGGCACCCGGCGTGCCCCGCGGACCCCACGGCCGGCCCCGGCGGACGGCCGTCCGGCAGGAACGGAAACCCGGCGTGAACGACCCGATGCCGATCCCGGCGCTGCTGACCGGGCTCCAGCTCACCGACTCGGCCTTCCCCAGCGGCTACTACACCCTCTCCCACGGCCTGGAGGGGTTCCAGCAGGCCCGTGCGGTCACCCCGCGCACTCTGCCCGCCCTCCTGAACGACCTGCTCCGCCACAGCGCGGGGCCGGCCGACGCCACCGCCCTCGCCCTCACCCACCGCGCGGCCGGCGCGGACGACTGGGACGAGGTGGTGGCCGTGGAGCGGCGGCTGCACGCCACCAAGCTGGGCCGTGAGGCGCGGCAGGCCGCCGTGCGCACCGGACGGCAACTGCTCGACCTGGCGGGCGAGGTCTACGGCACGGCGCCGTTCGAGCGGTACCGGACGCTGTACCGGGACGGCGCGGTGCGCGGCTGCCAGCCGGTCGTCGCCGGCGTCGTCCACGCCGGCAACGGCCTCACCACGCGGCAGGCCGTCACCTGCGAGCTGTTCGCCTTCGCGGCCAGCTTCGTCGGCGCCGCCCTGCGGCTGCGGCTCACCGACCACCGGCGGGCCCAGGTCGTCCTGCACGGCGCCGCCCCGGTCATCGAGGAGACCGTGGAGGCGGCGCTGCACCGGGAACTGGCCGACATCGGCGGCTGCGTCCCCGTGGCCGACGTCATGGCGGGCCGCCACGAACGCGCCGAGGCCCGGCTGTTCGCCAGCTGAGCCACGGCCCCCACCCCCCACCGAGAACCACCACGTCTGACAAGGAGCACGGATCACCATGCACGACCCCACCCAGGTCAAGGGCTCCCACCACCACGACCACGACGACTTCGTCCGGCGTCCCGAGGACGGCGTGCTGCGCGTGGGCGTCGCCGGACCGGTCGGCTCGGGCAAGACCGCGCTGATCGAGGCGCTCGTCCCGGTGCTCATCGAACGCGGCCGGACTCCCGCCGTGATCACCAACGACATCTACACCTCCGAGGACGCCGCGCACGTGCGGCGCACCCTGGACGGCATCCTGGCCGCCGACCGCATCGTCGGCGTCGAGACCGGCGCGTGCCCGCACACCGCGGTCCGCGACGACCCGACGATGAACCAGGCCGCCGCCGACGAGATCCTGGAGCGTTTCCCCGAGGTGGACACGCTGCTCTTCGAGAGCGGCGGCGACAACCTGACGCTCACCTTCAGTCCGGCCCTGGTCGACCTGTTCCTGTTCGTCCTGGACACCGCCGAGGGCGACAAGATGCCCCGCAAGCGCGGCCCGGGCATCACCGAGTGCGAGCTGCTCGTCATCAACAAGATCGACATCGCCCAGTACGTACGGTGCGACCTGGCGCAGATGGAGAAGGACGCCCACACCGTCCGGGAGGGCCGGCCGGTGGTGCTCACCAACTCCCTCACCGGTCAGGGCCTGGACACCATCGCCGACTTCGTGCTGGCCCACGAGGCCGCCCGGCCGGCCGGCAGCGCGGCGGCGTCCGCATGACGAAGGCGCCCGCGCGGCTGGACCCCGCACACTACGAACCCCGGCGGGTACCGTCCCGGATGACCGGCCTGACGGGCGCCGCGGACACCCTGGCCGCCGGGCGCCCCGGCAAGGTCGGCCTGCTCGAACTGCGCTACGCCCGCGTCGGCGAGCGCACCGAACTCGTCCACCGCTACCAGAAGTCGCCGCTGCAGATCATGCGTCCGCTGTACGTGGACCCCCTGCGGCCGGACATGCCGTTCACCTACCTGATGTCCACCGGCGGCGGCATCGTCCAGGCCGACCGCAACCGCATCGACATCGACTGCGGTCCGGACACCGCCGTGCACCTGACGACGCAGGCGGCCACGAAGCTGCACCGGGTGGAGTTCGACCACGCCACGCAGGTCGTCCACCTCACCGCCGGGGCCGGCAGCTACGTCGAGTACCTGCCCGACCCGCTGATCCCTTACCGGGACGCCCGCTTCTACCAGCAGACCCGGGTGAGCGCCGACCCCACGGCCACCGTGCTGCTGGGCGAGACGATCGCCGCGGGCCGGCTGGCCCGCGGGGAACGGCACGCCTACCGCATGCTGTTCAGCGACCTGGAGATCACGCGGCCCGACGGTGACCTGCTGGTGCTGGACACCGTACGCCTGGATCCGCAGGAGCCCGGCTCGGTCACCGGCCCGGCGGTCTTCGGCGGCCACGACCTGATGGCCACGCTGTTCGTGCTCACGCCGCTCGCCGCCGCCGGTGAGGTCGCCGACACCCTGCACGAGGCGTTGCGCACCGCAGGCCAGGCCTTCGGGGTGAGCGTGCTGCCCGACGACTGCGGCGCGTGGGTGCGGGTCATGGGCAGTGACCCGCCCGCGGTGGCCCGTGCCCTGCGCGCCGCCTGGGACGCGGTGCGCCGTCTGCTCATCGGCGTCCCCGCCCCCGACCTGCGCAAGACCTGACGCGACCGCGCCGCGCCGGCCGGTCCGAGGACCGTCGCGGCGGCACGCGCGGCGCGGGCCCCTTGCGGATGCGGGACGGCCCCGGGCGGTGGAGCCTGGGGATCATGAAGCGCGACAACGGCCGCGGCGGCACGGGGCACGGGGCCGAGGCGGCCCTCGACGACCTCTACACCGTGCCGCCGGCCGGCTTCGTCGCCCGCCGCGAGGAGCTGGCGGGCGCGGCCAGGGCCGACGGGCGGGCCGAGGACGCCCGCCGCATCCATGCCGCCCGGCGGCCCACCCTGGCGGCCTGGGCGGCCAACCTGCTGCTGCGCTCCCGCCCGGCGGAGAGCGAACAGTTCCTCGAACTGGGCCGGGCGCTGCGCGAGGCCTACCGCACCCTGGACGCCGACGGGCTGCGCGAGTTGTCCGCCCGGCGTCAGCGTGTCGTCGCCGCACTGTCCGGGCAGGGGGCGCGGCTCGCCCGGGACGCGGGGCATCCGCTGTCCGGCGCGGTGCGCCAGGAGCTGGAGTCCACCCTGCGCGCCGTGCTCAGCGACCCGGACGCCGCCGGCCTGTGGGCCGCCGGCCGGCTGCACAGCGCGCTCACTCCGCCCTCGGCGTTCCCCGGCGACACCGGTCCGGCGGCGGGGGGACGCACGGCGGCGCGCCGTCCGGCCGCCGCGGGCGCACCGGCCCGGTCCCGGACCAAGGACGACCGGTCCCGGACCAAGGACGACCGGTCCCGGACCAAGGACGACCGGTCGCGGACCAAGGACGAACTGGACGAGCGGCGCCGGAAGCGGCGGTCGCGGCTCGCGGCGGCCAGGAGGGCGGCCGAGGAGGCCGGGGAGCGGCTGCGCGCCCGGCGGGAGGAGCACGCCGAGGCCGACGCGCGGGCGCGGCGGGCGGTCGGCCGGTGCGACCGGGCCGGTGAGCGGGTGGCCGCCGCCGAGGAGGAAGTGCGCCGGGCCGGTGAGGGGTTGCGGCGGGCCCGTGAGGCGCTGCGGCGGGCCGAACGGGAGCGGCAGGAGGCGGAGGGGCGGCTGCGGACGGCCGCCGACGCCCTCGCGGAGGCCGAGCGGGAGGCCCGCCGGGCCGGACGCGAGGCGGACCGCGCAGGACGGGAGGCGGACCAGGCCGAACACGAGGCGGACCGGCCGACGGCGAGTCGCCGCTAGGGCCCATCCGGCGGATCGTGCCGCAGACACGGGGCTCGGCAGGCCCGTGTCTGCGGTGTTGTCGTCGGTTGCCGATGCTCCGCATCGACGCCCTCCTCCGCCTCGCACAGGGACGCGCCGCGCCCCGCTCACCTGGGTTGACGGACCCTGGTGCGGTGACCGTGCGCCGCGGCACCCCGGCCGGCTCCCCTCTCAGTCCTGGTCGCGCTCCTGGCCGCGGTGGCCCAGGGCCGCGCTGCGGCCGGTCGCCAGATGTCTGAGGACGAGTGTTCCGACCCGCTCGACGTCGCGTTCCGCGATGGCCTGGTAGAGGGCCTCGTGCTCCAGGGCCACGCCCAGCAGGTCGTCGTGCTGGCCCCGGAACCACCGCATGCGGCTGCTGAGGACGCGGTCGAGTTCGTTGAGCAGTTCGTTGGCGGCCAGCGTGGTGACGGTCTGGTGGAAGTCGGCCGCGGCCCGGCGGGCCCGCACGGCGTCGCCGGAGCGGGCCGCCTCCAGTTCGGCGTCCAGGTCCGCGCGCAGCCGGCGCAGGCCGTCGCGTGTGTGGCGCTGTGCGGCGAGCCGGAAGGAGAGGGTCTCCAGGGCCGAGCGGACCTCGTCGAGGTCGGCGACGTCGCTGGCGGTGAACTCGCGCACCACGGCCCAGGTCCGCGGACGCGGCGTCACCAGCCCCTCGGACACCAGCGTCTTGAGCGCCTCGCGGACGGGCAGCCGGCTCACGCCGAGCGCCTCGGCGAGTTCGCGTTCCACCAGACGGCTTCCGGGCCGCCGTACTCCGTCCAGGATCTCGTCGCGCAACTGCCGCGTCACCCGCTCGGACTCGGGCACGTAGTCCCCTGACGCCGTCATCTCGGTCCTTCGTCTCCCGTCCCGTCCCGTTCCGGCACCGTCTGCGTCCGTGCGGTGAAGCAGCCGGGCGGCCCGTCAGGATACCCCGCGCCCGCACGGCGCCCCGCCGGGCCGGAAAGGGGCGGGAGGCTGCCGGGCCCGGCGGGACGGGCCGGTGAGGCGGGTCAGCCTGCCACCGGCGGCCAGTTGACGAGCCGCTTGGGCCGCGGCGGGGCGTAGGTGCGCACCTTGGAGGTGGACAGGCCGAGGCGGACCAGTGACTCGGCGACGGTCACGGCGGCGCTCACCCCGTCGACGACCGGGACCCCGGTACGGTCCGCGACCTGTCCGGCGAGGCCGGCCATGCCCCCGCAGCCCAGGCAGATCACCTCGGCGCGGTCGTCGGCCACCGCGCGCACGGACTGTTCGGCGATGGCGTCCGCGGCGGCCCGCTCGTCCTGTTCGAGGGCGAGCACGGGGATCCCGGTGGCACGGACGGAGGCGCATCTCGCGCTCAGTCCGGCCACCTCCAGGCGCTCCTCGATCAGCGGGACCGTGCGGTCGAGGGTGGTGACGACGGAGTAGCGGCGGCCCAGGAACCGGGCGGTGCTGGCCGCCGCCTCGGTGATGTCGACGACCGGGACGTCGAGCAGTTCCTGGAGTCCTTCGCGGCCGTGTTCGCCGTACCCGGCCTGGATCACCGCGTCGTACGGCCCCCGGTGGGCGCGGACGGTCTCCATGACGGCGACGGCGGCGAGGTAGCTCTCGTAGTTGCCCTCGACGGACTCCGCGCCGAAGGAGGGAGTCAGCGGCACGATCTCCGTGCCCGGCGAGGCGGCCTGCGCCGCCTGCCTGCCGATCGCGTCGGTGATGGACTGGGTGGTGTTGACGTTGACGACGAGGATGCGCATGGGAGCGGGCTCCGGCCTTCTGCTCGGGCGGGCTGTTCGGCGGGCTATTCGGCGGCGACGGCGATGGCCTCGCCGTCCAGCTCGCGGACGGGTGCGGTGCGGTCGGCGAGGACCGTGTACAGCGCGGCGGCGAGGAGCGCGCCGACGAACCAGGAGAATCCGGCGAGGGTGTGGAGGACGGGCACCAGGGCGACGGTGACGGCGACGGCCGCGCTGGGCACGAACGCGGCGACGGCGCGCGGGTTGTAGCCGCGCCGGTAGTGGTAGTCGGCGTCCGCGTCCTCGGTGTAGAGGGCGGGGACGTTCACCCGGGACTTCCGCAGCATCCAGTAGTCCGCCATGATCACGCCGAAGAGGGGGCCGAGCAGGGCGCCGAGGCCGCCGAGGAAGTAGTTCACCGCGACCGGGCTGTTGTACAGGTTCCAGGGGGTGATGACGAGGCCGAGGCCCGCGCTCACCAGACCGGCCCTGCGGAAGTCGAGCCGCCGGGGGAACAGGTTGACCAGGGCGTAGATGGGGGCCACGAAGTTGGCCAGCAGGTTCACCGCGACGGTCAGGGCGATCAGCGCGAGCGAGGCGACCGCCAGCAGGAACATGTTCGGGATGGTCCGGACGATGTCCGTGGGGCTGGTGATGACCCGTCCGTCGAGCTTGAACTGGGCCCCGCTGAGGACCGCGACGATGCAGGCGAAGAAGAGCATGTTGACCGGGATGCCGATGACGTTGCCGCGGACGATGGCGCCGCGGCTGCGCGCGGAGCGGGTGAAGTCGCAGAAGTTGAGGACGAACGTCCCGTAGATCACCACCCACAGCGCGGCGGCCTGGAGGACCTGGAGCCACATGGCGCCGCCGGTGAGCGGCTTCCCGTCGTCGAGGGAGACCGAGCCGCCCGCGCGGACGAACATCCACACCGCCAGGGCGCACATGGTGAGCAGCGTGGTGGGTGCGGCGAAGGCCATGTAGCGGCGGATCATCTGCATGCCGTAGCTGACGATGAGCACCTGCAGGCCCCACAGCGCCAGGAACGTGATCCAGCCGAGCGCCGACTGGCCGAGCAGGGAGTAGGTGTCCAGCCGGCTCAGTGCGGGGAACATGGCGACCAGGAGGGTGCTCAGGACGGCCGAGGCGAGATAGGTCTGGATACCAAACCAGGCGATGGCGACGACGCCGCGGACGGCGGCCGGCAGCTTCGCGCCTTTGACGCCGAAGGCAATACGGCTCATGACGGGGAAGGGGACGCCCGTCTTGTGTCCCATGAATCCGGAGAGCGTGAGCAGGAGGAAGAGCAGGACGGAGGCGAGCGCGAAGGCGGCCAGGATGCCCCACACGTTCAGGCCGAGCGCGAACAGGCCGATGGCGAACGCGTAGTTGCCGAGACTGTGCACGTCGTTGGCCCAGAGGGTGAAGACGTTGTAGGCGCCCCAGCGGCGCCCTTCCCGTTTCGTCGGGGCGAGGTCGTAGGTGTAGAGGGCGGAACTGGTGGCGGTGCCACCGGTCTCCACGGACGACCGGTCTTCCAGGGCAGTCATGCAGGACTCCTGGGTCGGGGAGAGGGAACTCGGGGGATTTCCACGAAACGGAAGAGCGCTTCCGTGGCCCAGAACGTAATGAGCGCCCGCGAGCACCGTCAAGGGTTCTGCCGGAAAATGGAATACCATTTTTTTTCGGGTGGTGGAGACATGCCCTCCGCCGGCCGGAGCTGCGATCATGTGCGCGACCGCGTCAGCCGGCGCGGGCCGGAGCCGTCCGCGCCCACCAGGAGGCCGCGTGTCCCTCGACGTCGACGTCATCCGCTCCCAGGTCCCGGCGCTGAAGTCCGGTTCGGCGCGCTTCGACGCGCCCGGCGGCACCCAGACGCCGCAGCCGGTCATCGACGCCGTCGCCGAGGCCCTGGCCGGACCGCTCGCCAACCGGGGCCGGACCACCCAGGGCGAGCGCAACGCGGACGACATCGTCATCCGGGCCCGCGGCGCCCTGGCCGACCTGCTCGGGGCCGACCCGCGAGGTGTCGTCTTCGGCCGCAGCGCCACCCAGCTGACGTACGACCTGTCCCGTACGCTCGCCCGGACCTGGGCGCCGGGCGACGAGGTGGTGGTCACCCGCCTCGACCACGACAGCGACATCCGGCCGTGGGTGCAGGCCGCCGAGGCGGTCGGCGCGCGGGTGCGCCGGGCGGACTTCGACCCGGACTCCGGCGAGCTGCGCCCCGAGCACCTGGCGGACGTCCTGTCCGCGCGCACGCGGCTGGTCGCCGTCACCGCCGCGTCCAACCTGATCGGCACCCGCCCCGACGTCCCGGCGCTCGCGCACCTGGCGCACGAGGCCGGCGCGCTGCTGCACGTGGACGCCGTGCACTACGCCGCGCACGCGGTGGTCGACCTGGCCGCCTGGGGCGCGGACACGCTGGTGTGCTCGCCCTACAAGTTCCTCGGCCCGCACCTGGGCGTGCCGGCGGCGAGGCCCGCGTTCCTGGAGACCCTCCGTCCCGACAAACTGCTGCCCTCCAGCGACGCCGTCCCCGAACGCTTCGAACTGGGCACCCTGCCCTACGAGTTGCTGGCCGGCGCCGGTGCCGCGGTGGACTTCCTCGCCGGCCTGGAACCCGGGGCGCGGGGCGGTCGCCGGGCACGGCTGACCGCTTCCTTCGCGGCTCTGGAGACCCACGAGGAGGCGCTGTGCGAGCGGATCGAGCGGGGTCTGGCGGACCTGGGCGGGATCACGGTCCAACTCGCGGGCCGCGCGGCGCACGCCGACGCTCCTGTTCACGGTGGCCGGCCTGCGCCCGGCCGACGTCTCCCGGCATCTGGCCGCGCACGCGGTGGACGCCCCCGCCGGGTCCTTCTACGCGGTGGAGGCCTCCCGCCGCCTCGGTCTGGGCGACGAGGGCGGCGTACGGGTGGGACTGGCGCCGTACAGCAGCGCCGAGGACGTCGACCGGCTGCTCACGGCGCCGGCCCGCCTGCCCCGGTGAGGGGGAGACGGGCTGGTGAGCGGGTGACGCGCCGGGGGGCCGCCGTGTTCAGCGCGCGGTGTCCAGGTCGCCGGCGAAGGCCCCCGGCCGGGCGCCCGCCGGGGCGAACACGTTCGCCGGCACAAAAGCTGAGGTGACGTCAAGGACCAGGGGTGGCGGCGTCACGGGTGCGGGAGGAACGGGACCGGCCGACGGCCCCGGCTCCAATTTGCATGCTCTGCATTTTTGCATAACATGCACATTGTGGCGAAGGAAGAGACCGCTGGGGGCGGACTGCGTGAGCGGAAGAAGCGGGCGACGCGCGCCGCTCTCACCGAGGCCGCCGTACGGCTGGCCGCCGAGCACGGCGTGGACAAGGTCACCGTGGAGACGATCAGCGCCGCGGCGGGCGTGTCCGTACGCACGTTCTTCAACTACTTCGAGTCGCGGGAGGACGCCTTCCTGATCCTCGACGCGGACGCCGGCACCCGGGTCCGGCGCGCCGTGCTCGACGCCCCCGCCGCGCTCTCCCCGCTGGAGGCCGTCCGCGACGCCGTGGCGGCGGAGCTGGTGGGCGTCGAGCAGCAGCACGAGCTGTGGACCCTGCACGTGGACGTCCTGCACGCCGCGCCCCACCTCCTGGTCCGCAGCCTCGGGGCCCACATGGCGTACGAGACCCGGCTCGCCGAGGCCGTGGCCGCGCGCCTGGCCGCGGGCGCCGGCTCGCCCGGCCGGTCTGCCGGGGACACCGAGGAGCCGTCCGCCCCCCTCGACCTCTACCCGCGTCTGGTGGCCGCCATCGCGAGCGCCGCCGTGCGGGTCAGCGTGGAGCACTGGTGCTCCCGCCAGGAGGAAGCCGCCTTCGCCGACGTCTTCCGCGAGGTCTTCGCACTGCTCGCCGCGGGACTGCCGACGCCACCGGCGCCCGGCACCCCGGCGTAGCGCCTGCCCGGCCCGCTCGCAGGGCCGTCCCCTCTTGTCCGCTCCACCCGTTCACCCGTGTCGAAAGAGCTGTCGTGACCTCACCACCGGCGCCCGCAGAGGCGTCTCCCACCGCCATGACCAACCGTCAGATACTCCAGGCCATGTCGGGCCTGATGGCCGGCATGTTCGTGGCGATCCTGGCGGGCACCGTGGTGTCCAACGCCCTGCCCACGATCATCGCCGACCTCGGTGCCAGCCAGTCCGCGTACACCTGGGTGGTGACCGCCGAGCTGCTGTCCATGACGGCGACGGTGCCGCTGTGGGGCAAGCTGTCGGACCTCTACAACAAGAAACTGCTGCTCCAGCTGTCGCTCAGCATGTTCGTCGTCGGGTCGCTGCTGGCCGGCTTCTCCCACGGCGTGGGTCTGCTGATCTTCAGCCGGGTGGTGCAGGGCATCGGCGCGGGCGGTCTGACCGCGCTGGCCCAGGTCGTCATGGCCTCCGTCATCCCGCCGCGCAGGCTGGGCAAGTACGCCGGCATGTTCGGCGCCGTCTTCGCGGTCGGCACGGTGGCCGGGCCGCTGGTCGGCGGTGTCCTGGTCGACACCTCCTGGCTGGGCTGGCGCTGGTGCTTCTTCATCGGCGTGCCGTTCGCGCTGCTGGCCATCGTGCTGCTGCAGCGCACGCTGACCCTGCCCACCGTCCGGCGCGAGGTGAGGATCGACTTCCTGGGTGCCTTCCTCATCGTGGCCGGTGTCTGCGCCCTGCTCATCTGGGTCTCGCTGGCGGGCAACCAGTTCGACTGGGCCTCCTGGCAGACGGCCGCGCTCACCGGAGCCGGAGCGCTGCTGCTCGTCGCCGCCGTCTTCGTGGAGGCGCGCACCGCGGAGCCGGTGATCCCGCTCGGCATCTTCCGCAACAGGACGGTGACGCTCACGACGGTCGCGAGCCTCTTCGTCGGTGTCGCCATGTTCGGCGGTACGGTCTTCCTCTCGCAGTACTTCCAGATCTCGCTGGGCAAGTCGCCGACCGTCGCCGGTCTGATGAGTCTGCCCATGATCCTCGGCCTGCTGGTGTCGTCGACCGTCGCGGGCCAGGTGATCAGCAGGACCGGCCGGTGGAAGCGGTACCTGGTGGCGGGCGCGGTCACGATGACCGTCGGCCTCGCCCTGCTGTCCACCATCGACGCCGACACGCCCTTCGCCCTGCTCAGCCTCTACATGGCGGTGCTCGGGGTCGGCGTCGGCATGCTGATGCAGAACCTGGTGCTGGCCGCGCAGAACGACGTGCCCGCCGCCGAGCTGGGCGCCGCCACGTCGGTGCTGTCCTTCTTCCGCAGCATGGGCGGCACGGTCGGCACCAGCGTCCTCGGCGCGATCCTCGCGCACCGGGTCACCACCGAGCTGGCCAAGGGCCTGAAGGCGGCGGGCATTACGGCCCCCGCGGGTCAGCAGGGCGGCGGGAGCGGGGTGCCGGACATGAAGTCCCTGCCCGGCCCGATGCGTTCGATCGTCGAGCACGCCTACGGGGTCGCCACCGCCGATCTGTTCCTGGTGGCCGCGCCCTGTGCGCTGCTGGCGCTGATCACGGTCGTGTTCCTCAAGGAGAAGCCGCTGAAGACGACCAGCGGCATGGAACGGCTCGCCGAGGAGTCCAACGCCGCCGCGCCGGTCGGCTGATCCGCGGTCATGACCACGCAGGGGGCGGTGCCGCGGGCGCACCGCCCCCTGCGCCGTGCGGTGCCGGACCCCCGAGCCCGGCACGATCCGAACGCGAGACCCGGAGAGCTGCGGACAGGAGCGGGCCCCGGCGGGCGGCACGCCCCCTCGCCGCGTTGCCGGAAGGCCCTGGCAGCTCCGCCACAAGAACCTTGCGGCGCCCCGCGATCGCACGCACCGGACACCGGCCGCTGATCGCAACCCACTTCTGTCCGCACCTCTAACTCCGCGGCCGTGTCCGCCGGCGCGCGTGGACGCCCCAGACGACGGCCGCGGCCAGGGCGATCGCGACGACCGCGGTGGACATCCCGGCCTGGACGCCGGCGCGGACGGTGAGGGCGCCCGCCACCAGGGCGCCGAGCGGCACGCCCAGGCCCGAGGAGAGCATCCGGCGGGTGGTGTTGACCCGCCCCTGGAGTCCGGGCGGGGTCACCTCCTGGGAGTAGGTCATCGTGTTCACCAGGACCACGAGGTACGCCGATCCCCACGCCGCCAGGGCGAGGAGGGCGACCCGCCAGTCGGAGGTGCGCACCACGACCAGGCCGAGCACCGCCCCCGCCGGCAGCACCCCGAGCAGCAGCGGGAAGGCGGCGAAGCGGCGTCGCAGCCGGGGCAGCAGCACGGACCCGCCGATGCCCCCGGCGCTCCACGCCATGTACAGCAGCCCGATCCGCCCGTCGGTCCCGTGGATGCCCAGCACCCGGTCGGCGAAGACGGCGAGCTGGCCGACGATCGCCCCGCCGGAGAACGACTGGAGGGTGCCGACCAGAGTCATGACGCGCAGCGTGGGGTGCCCGAGCAGGAAGCGGAGGCCCTCGCCCACGGACTCCCGGAACCCGGTACGCCGCGCCGCGGGTGCGCCCGGGCGTCCGGCGGTGCGGGAGACGGCCCTGATGAGCAGCGCGGACACGGCGAAGGACAGGCCGTCCAGGGCCAGGGTGCCGGCGGGCCGCAAGAGCAGGATCAGACCGCCCGCCAGCGCGTTGCCCGCGATACGGACGACGGTCTCGGTGCCGTACAGGACGCTGTTGGCCGCCGCCAGATCGTCCTTGCCGACGACGTCGGGGACGAATCCGTAGACGCCCGCGTCGAAGAAGAGCCCGAGTGCGGCGGAGGCGAACGCCACGGTCAGGAGGTGTCCGGCCGTCAGCGCGCCGAGGGACGCGGCGAGCGGGACCGAGGCGAGGCAGGCCGCGTTGAGCCAGTCGGTGGCGATCATCAGACGACGCCGGTCGGTCCGGTCGGCGACGGCACCGGCGATCAGCCCGAAGACCACATAGGGCAGGGTTCCGGCCGCGGCGACCAGCGAGACCAGCAGCGGCGAGCGGGTCTCCTGGAAGGTCAGCACGGGCAGGGCCACCGCCGTCACGGCGGAGCCGAGCCCGGAGACCGCGCGCGACGTCCAGAACCAGCGGAAGCCGGGGAGGCGGCGCAGCGGCACCGGTACCTCCCTCGGCGGCCCGTCGTCCGCTCCCGCACCGCCGGACGCGGTGGGAGCTCCGTTTCGCGTGGGTTCCGCCGGCGGCGGCTGGGGCGAGGTGGAGGTCATACGGGCTCCCGGAGGGTGGGCCGCGGCCGGGCCGCGGCGAACTGGTGGTGGACCGGCAGCGCTCGGCGGGCGGTGCCGGGTGGAGAAACAGCGAAACCCCACCGGACGCTCGCCGGTGGGGTGTGCTGTGCGGGTGGCCTGCCGTGGCCGCCCGTCGGTCGGGGGCCGGTCGCTGTCGCGTACGCCGGAAGCACGAGGAACGCGCCCGAAGGGGCGGTGGTTCGTCGGATACGAGGGCGGTGAGGTCCGTGACGGCTCGGTGAGGCCGGGTCCGGGGACCGTCGAGTGCGGCCCCGGGAATCGGATGGAACATATCAGGGCGTGCCGGTGGCAGGTCAAGGCCCGCCGGAGCACGGGCGGTTCGCGGGAGCCGGTCGGAGAGACCGGTCAGGGGGCGCCGGCCAGGGACACCGGTCCGGGAGACGGGCCAGGGGCGCCGGCGAGCGGGCGGGTCAGGGGCGCCTGTAGTACTTGCAGGCGAGGTCCTCGATGCCCTTGTGGTCGAGGCAGACCTTGACCCGGGTGGCCCCGCCGGGGGCGTCGGCCACGACGGAGAAGGTGAACTTCGCCGACGCGCCGCACACCGAGGGGCGGTAGCCGTCGGCCCCGAGGGGCTTCGTGCCGCTGTACGTCGTGAGCCAGGTCGTCCGGCAGGACGTCGGGCTCACGGACTTGTGTTCACCGGAGATGCTCACCGACCGGTTGTGCCAGGTCAGGGTGCCCCGGGTGTAGGTGTTGCCGTAGGGGACGTCGAAGTGGCTGGTGGGGTCCGCCGCGGCCTGGGCCCCGGCGGTCGCGGACTGGCCGAGAAGTGTGGCGGCGGCGAGCACCAGGGTGCCGAGACCTGCCGCGAGCTGTGTGCGCATCGTGTGCTCCACAGGGGTGTCGGGGGCCGCGACGCGGGTCCGTCCCGGCACGGCCTCGTGGGGGATGACGCGTCGAGTATGGCGGAAGGCCGGGTAGTTCCGTGGCGATATGCCGGAATACGACGGCACGTACGCGGAACACGGCGGACGGACGGCACGGGCTCGGCGAACGCGCGGACCGCCGAGACTCCCGGCACTCATGCGGACCGCCGGGACTCCCGGCACGCGCGCGGCCCGCCGAGGCTGCCGGCGTGCGGACAGTCGGCGCGGGGTCGGCACACGCGCGGACCACCGGGGCTCCCAGCACACGAACCGGCGGCAGGGCTCGACACACGCACCGACCGCCAAGGCACCCTGCGTACGAACGGACGGCACGGGCTCCGCACACGCGCGGGCCGCCGAGACTCCCGGCACCCGAACGGACCCCATGGCTCGGCATACGCCGGGGCGACCCGGGGCTTCCGGCGTACCGCCGGGCAGTCCAGGCGGTGGCATGCCGCCGGTCCGACGAACGGCGCGCGGCGGTCACCGTCCGGCATGCGCCCCGGACCGTTCCCGGGGCCCGGCCCCAGCGGCCGTCCCGCCTCAGCCGCCGGGCCAGGACCACCGCGTACGGGAGGCCGCGCGGCAGCGCCTCGGCCGGCGCAGGCTCTTCGCTCGGGCGGCCGTCCCCGCTCAGGTGGCGGCGCGCAGCCGGGGGTCCCTGCGGCGCTGCGGGAGGCGCTGCCGGGGCAGGGCGGGCGGGGCCGTCCTCGCGGTGTGGCCGGGCGGCCCGGTGAGACAGTGGGCCGCGTACAGGCGTACGGCGTCGTGCAGGCGGTAGCGGGTCCCGCCCGCGCCGTCGGCGGTGCTGACGTGGGTGACCTGGCGATGCAGCAGTTCGTCGAGGAGGTCGGCGGCGTGCTCCCTCGACGGTGTGACGCGGGCCGTCACCTCGTCGGTGCCGAAGTCGCCGCGCAGCGCCGCCAGTCGCTCCAGTGCGACGGTGACCTGCGGGGGCAGCCCTTGGTGGTGGGCGGCGACGCTGTCCTGCAAGGACAGGTCCCCCACGCGCAGGAAGCGCAGGCGCTGCTCCTCGTCGGCCAGCCGGTGGGCGAGGTCGCGCAGGGAGCGGTGGGGGCGGGTGGTGAGCCAGAGTCCGGCGATGTGCAGGGCCAGCGGCAGCCGTGCGCAGGACTCCACGACGTCCGTGGCCGCGGAGCGTTCCGCCCGGGTGCGCGCGGCGCCGACCAGGTCGTCCAGCACCCGGTGGGCGTCGGGCCGGTCGAGTGCGCCGATCCGTAGCTCCAACTGGTCATGCAGTGCGGGCAGTTCACGCCGGGCGGCGACGAGGACCGCGCTGCGCGCGTCGTCGACGAGCAGCGGGCGTATGTGTGCCTCGGTGGCGGCGTTGTCGAGGACGACGAGGACGCGCCGCCTGCTGAGGACGTCGCGCAGCCGTGCGCCGGCTTCCTCCGGGCCGTCCGTGTCGGGCGTACCGCCCAGGGAGCGCAGGACGCGGCGGACGAGCCGGTCGGGGGTGAGCGGGGCGGCGCCCGCCGGGTGCAGGTCGACGAAGACCTGGCCGTCGGGGAACCGGGCGCGCGCGGTGTGGGCGGCGCGCAGGATCAGTGCGGTCTTCCCGGCGCCCGGCGGCCCCACCACGACGGCGAGCCGCCCGCGGTCGGGGTGTTCCTGTGCGACGAGGTGGGCGTGCAGCCGGTCCAGGAGAGGTTGCCTGCCGGCCAGATGGGGGCGGGGGGCGGCGGGCAGTTCCGCGGAGAGGGCCACGGGCCGTGGCCCGGGGCGGTGTTCGGGCCGGGGGGTGCGCAGCAGGCGTCCGACGTCCGCGGGCGGCAGGCCGAGTGCCTGGGCGAGCAGGCGCAGGGACTGCTTGCGGGGCCGGGCGGTGTGTCCGGTCTCCAGGTTGCGGATGGCCCGTACGCTCAGTCCGGACCGGCGGGCCAGGTCCTCCTGGGTGAGGCAGGCCGCCTCCCGGGCGTGGACCAGAGTCGCGGCGAGCGCCTCCAGTGTGGTGGTGTCGGTCACGTCATGCCCATCTCGTCGTGCTTGTCATGACATCCCTGGATCGGTGTGGTGGGGCTGCGGGGCGGGGAGTTGGGGGGACGTGGGCCCGGCGCGGTGGGCGGTTCAGCGCCGGGGACGTGTCAGGGGCACCGTGAAGGTGTGGCGGGAGCCGGGGTGGACGGAGCGTGTCCATTCCACCGGGAGGCCGTCGGCGTCGCGGGTGTGACGGGTGAGCAGCAGCATCGGGAGGCCGACGTCGGTGGCGAGGAGGGCGGCCTCGCGCGGGCTGGCGACGGCGGCCTCGATGGTCTCCTCGGCCTCTGCCAGGCGCACGCCGTGGTCCTCGGTGAGCGCGGTGTACAGGGAGCCGTGGACCGCCAGCGACTGCGGCAGGGACGGGAACCGGCGGGCGGGCAGGTGGGTGGTCTCGACGGCCGTGGGTTCGCCGTCGGCCAGGCGCAGCCGTTCGACGCGCAGTACGCGTTCGCCGGGGCCGAGGCCGAGCAGCCGGGAGAGCCGTGCGTCCGGCCCGGTCTCGCCGATGTCCAGGATCCGGGTGGCGGGCCGCAGGCCCTGGGCACTCATCTCCTCGGTGTAGGAGATGAGTTGGAGAGTACGTCGGAGTTTGGGCCGGGCCACGAACGTGCCTTTCCCGTGCACCCGGTCGAGCCTGCCCTCCCTCGCGAGTTCCTGGAGGGCGAGCCGGACGGTGGTACGCGAGGCGTCGAACCGGAGGGCGAGTAATCGCTCGGCGGGCATACGGGAGCCGGGCACCAGCGCCTCCGTCATTTCCAGAACGTGCTGCTTGATGCGGTAGTACGTGGGGACCCGCACGCGGCGGCCCGGCTGGGGCCGCTCGTGTCGGGCGCTGCTGACAACGTTGGTCACGGCCCGCCTTCCCGGCCGTCTCACCGGCCTCCCGTTATAGCCCTCAACTCGCCATTGGTCCAGTCCAGATGAGAGGGGCGTGCGCCGGCGGCGGGGGCGGAACGGCCGCGGCCCGCACCGCCGCGCGGCGGGCCGGCCGGGTCCGCCGGGCCGCCTTGACGCCGGGCAAAAGTCTAGGCCAAGCTCCCCGGTGAAGGTCTACACCAATCGGTGCCGGATCCCCGGTCGCAGCGCGAGGGTGGGCTGCGCGGTCCGGACCCGAGGGGCGTGCGCCGGAGCATCACCTGAAGGAGGGGGCCGTGCCGCACGTCCAGGACGAAGCGGTGCGGGCAGCTCCCCGGTGACCGCCGGGCGGCGGCCGGCGGCCGGGCGGCCCTGCGCCCGGGGTGCCGTTCCCGGTCCTTCACCTCACCCGCAGGGCAAGGCTGTGAGCGCGGTCCGAGCGACGGCGCCGCGAAAGGATGACGCCCCCGATGACCATGAGTGCCACCGGCAACGAGTCCCTCGCCCGCGACGCCCTCGCGGTGCTGCAGCCGGGGTTCGCCGGCACCACCGCGCCCGACTGGGTGCACCGCCGCATCGGCGAAGGGCTGGCCGCCGTCGCCCTGTTCGGCCGCAACGTCGCCTCCCCGGAGCAGGTCGCCGAGCTGACGGCCCGGTTGCGCGCGGAGCGCGACGACCTGCTGGTGGCGATCGACGAGGAGAGCGGGGACGTGACCCGCCTCGACGTGCGGACGGGCTCCGCCTTCCCGGGCGCCCACGCGCTCGGCGCGATCGACGACCCCGGCCTCACCCGGCGCGTCGCCCGCGAGCTGGGCCGCCGCCTCGCCGGGTGCGGCGTCAACCTCAACTGGGCGCCGTCCGCCGACGTCAACGCCGACCCCGGCAACCCGGTGATCGGCGTACGGGCCTTCGGCGCGGACACCGGCCTCGTGGCCCGGCACACGGCCGCCTACGTCCAGGGCATGCAGGCCGCCGGTGTCGCCGCCTGCACCAAGCACTTCCCCGGCCACGGTGACACCAACGTCGACTCGCACCACGCCGTCCCGCGCATCGACGTCGACGAGGACACGCTCCGCAAGCGTGAGCTGGTCCCGTTCCGGGCGGCCATCGAGGCCGGTACGCGGGCCGTGATGAGCGCGCACATCCTGGTGCCCGCGCTGGACCCGCGGCGGCCGGGCACCCTCTCGCGGCGCATCCTCACCGAGCTGCTGCGCGGTGAACTCGGCTACGACGGCCTGATCGTGACCGACGGCATCGAGATGCAGGCGATCTCGCGGACCTACGGCCTGGAGCACGGGGTCGTGCTGGCCATCGAGGCGGGCGCCGACGCGATCTGCGTCGGCGGCGGGCTGTGCGACGAGGGCACGGTGCTGAAGATGCGCGACGCGCTGGTGGCCGCCGTCCGCTCCGGTGAACTGCCCGAGGAGCGGCTGGCGGACGCCGCCGCCCGGGTGCGGGAGCTGGCGCGGTGGACGGCGCGGGCGCGCAGCGGCGCCACCGTCGAGGCCGACCCGGAGGTGGGGCTCGTCGCGGCCCGCCGCGCGCTGGCCGTCACCCGCGCCGGCGCGGCACAGGCCGTCGACCGGCCGGTCTACGTCGCCACGTTCAACCCGGCACCGAACATCGCCGTCGGCCACGAGACGCCGTGGGGCGTGGGAGCGGAGCTGGAGCGGCTGCTGCCGGGCACCACGACGGGCACCTTCACCGGCCCGGACGCGGGCCAGGAGGCCCTGGCGGCCGCGGGCGGGCGCAGGATCGTCGCGGTGGTGCGCGACGAGCACCGCCACCCGTGGATGCGGTCGGGCCTGGACGCGCTGCTCGCCGCCCGGCCGGACACGGTCGTGGTCGAGATGGGCGTGCCCCAGTCCCCCGCCCGCGGTGCCGTGCACATCGCCACGCACGGGGCCGCCCGCGTGTGCGGGGTGGCCGCCGCCGAGCGCATCGTCGCGGGCTGACACGGGCCCGCGCGGCACGGACGGGCACGGGCCGGCAGCGGCACCGGCCGGCACGGAAGGGTGACCGGCCGGCGCAGACGGACAACGGCACGCCAAGGGCCCCACGGGCCCCGTAAGAGCTGCGAACAAAAGGGGCGCCCGGCACGCGACGCCCGGCACGCACGCTTGCGGCGTTGCCGAAAGGCCCTGGTAGCTCCGCTACAAGGCCGGCTCCGAGGGCGGCGCGGACACCCGCGCCGCCCTCGGAGCTGCGCCCGGCCGCCGCAGATGCCCGCCCGCCCCGCCGGAGCACGCCCGCACCACCGGTACGCGCCCCCACCGGTGCACGCCCGGTAACCGGCATTTGAGAGGCACTTGGGGGCAGCTTCGGCGGACCCGCGTTGACACCACAAGTGGTCTAGTCCAACTTGAGAGTGCCTCGGCTCGATCATCGCGCAGAGCCGGGTTCCGGCCGCTCGGCCACTGAAGAACCACACGCCCTGGAGTGATTCCATGCCGGCATCCACCCCCCATCTGCATCGCGCTCCCTCGGCCCGCCCCTACTTCAGCGCGGACGGCGAGACCTACCTCGCGCAGACACCGCTGCGCGACATCGAGAAGTCCCGTCCGCTGCGCGTGCTGTCCGAGGAGGACTTCGCCTTCTGGCAGACCTACGGTTACGTCGTCGTCCGGGGCGCCGTCGCACCGGACGCGGCCAGGAGCCTGCTGGAGTTCGCCTGGGAGTTCCAGGGCCTGGACCCGGACCGCCCCGAGACCTGGTACGAGGAGCGCGCGTTCCGCTCGGACCTCGACCGCGACCTGCACGTCTACGGCTTCGTCGAGGCGTACCACCACCAGCTCCTGTGGGACAGCCGGCAGACGCAGCGGGTCTACGACGCCTTCGTCGACGTCTGGGACTGCGAGGAGCTGTGGGTCACCCTCGACCGGCTCAACCTCAACCCGCCCAACCGGGGCAGCCGTTCGCGTTCGCTGATTGCGCCCACCGACGAGGGCTTCGACATCGAGCTGCACTGGGACGTCGACACCACACTGGCCGTGCTGCCGCAGCGGGTGCAGGGCATCCTCGCGCTCAACGACACCGACCCCGCGCTCGGCGGCTTCCAGTGCGCGCCCGAGCTGTTCAAGCGGTTCGAGGAGTGGCGCATAGGCCAGCCGCGCGACCGCGACCCGATCCGCCCGGCGGTCGACCGGACTGAGTTCCCGGTGGTGCGGCCCGACCTGCGCGCCGGCGACCTGCTCATCTTCAACGGGCTGCTGGCCCACGGCGTGGCGCCCAACGTCTCGCAGCGGGGCGTGCGCGCCGCCCAGTACCTGTCCATGATGCCCGCGCTGGAGGAACACGAGGAACTGCGGCGCTCGCGCGTGGAGTCGTGGCGCACGCTCAGCACCCCCGACTGGAACCCGACGCTGCTGGGCGACGCCGTGCGCCCCGAGGCCGACCGGTACGGGCCCGCCACCCTCAACGGCCTGGGCAGGAAGCTGCTCGGGCTGGACTCCTGGAGCGGTCACGGGAGCGCCGCGTGAGCGGGACCGCCGCACCCGAGCGGATCTGTCTGGCACTGCCCACCAACCGGGCGTGCTCCGCTACCCTGACGGCCGTCGCCGGGGAGGCCGCCTACGCGGCCCGCCGCTTCGGCGTCGAGGTCCACCTGCTCGTCCTCGACTCCAGTGACGAGCCGGCCCGCGCCGAACACGCCCGGGTCATGGCCGCGCTCCCCGCCGTTGCGGGCGTCGTCGCCCACCATCTCGACGAGGAGGAGCAGCGCGCCTTCCTGGAGCGGGTGATCCGGCGGGCCGGCTGCGCCGAGCCCGAGCGGCTGCTGTCCCTCCTGCTCCCGTCCGCCGTCTCCTACGGGGCCTGCACCGACCGCGCCTTCCTGATCGCCGCGGCCCTGGGCTGCCGGTCGGTGCACCGCCGGGACTCCGACAGCGCCTACCAGACACTGGACGGCGCTCCCGTCCACCCCGTCCGCCACGAGGTGGCCGCGCTCGGCCGCCCCGCCGCGCAGGTGGCGCACGAGGTGTCCGAGACCGTCCTGGACACGGCCCACGCCGGGCGTCCGGTGGCGATGGCCGGCGCCTCCTTCATCGGCGAACTGTCCGTGGACATCGGCGAGATGGCCGAGCTGGACGAGACGGTGTATCACGAGGTCGTGAGCCTGTGGGCGCCCTCTCACTGGTCCGAGGAGAGCAAGCGGGAACTGGTCGAGGAGTCCTTCCGGGGCGCCGGCACCGCCCCGTTCACCGCGGACCGCTCGACGCTGACCCTGGTCGACCCCATGCGGGTGGACATGTGCAACATCAGCTTCAGCCGCGAGGTGTACGAACGGGTACCGCTGCCCCCGGCCACCGACACCATCGGCAGCGACTACTTCCTGATCCACCTGGTGCACGACGCCACGCTGCCCGGTGTCCTGCACAACCGGCACATCGAGAACTTCTACACCCCGCACCGGCGCACCGACGCCGGGTTCCGGCAGTACCAGACCCGGTTCGTGAAGTTCCTCCTGTCGATGCTCTACTTCCACTTCGTCTACGACCGGATGGCGGCGGCGGGCCCCGCCCTGCTCGACGCCGAACAGCACGTACGGGCGGACGCCGTCTCCGGTCTGCTGCGCGAGAGCACCCGCCTGGACCGGGCCGAGAACCGGTGGCGCCTGGACCGGATCGACACCGCCTACCGCAAACTCGGCGGCAGGTACGAGGCGTTCGCCCGGTCCCTGGTGGCGCACCGCGAGCGGCTGCTCGACCAGGCCGAGCGCGACATCGAGGAGTTCGCCCTGCTGACCGACTCCTGGGCGGCGCTGGCGCGCGCGGCCCGGAGCGAGGGGACCGGGGGCACGAGCGGGTGAGCACGGACGTACCGGCGCGGCTGGCCCGCGCCCTGGCCGCCGCCGGCTCGGACCGCCTGGTCTACGACCTGGCCGGCATCAGGGGGCAGTACCGGCGCCTGCTGGAGGAACTGCCCGGTGTCCGCGTCCGGTTCGCCATGAAGGCGTGCCCGGTCGACGAGGTGCTGCGGTCCCTGGCGGCAGAGGGCGCCGGTTTCGACGCGGCGAGCCCCGCCGAGATCACGCAGGCCCTGGCCGCGGGCGCGCCCGCCGAGCGGATCCACTACGGCAACACCGTCAAGTCCGACGCGGGCATCGCCGAGGCCCACCGTCTGGGGGTGCGCACCTTCGCCACCGACAGCACGCAGGACGTGGCGGCGGTGGCCGCGCACGCGCCCGGCGCCCGCGTCTTCTGCCGCCTCGCCACCAGCGGGGAGGGTGCGTTGTGGGGACTGAGCCGGAAGTTCGGCTGCTCGGGCGAGGACGCCGTCCGGGTGCTGGAGACGGCTCGCGCGGCCGGTCTGGTGCCCGCGGGCCTGTCCGTGCACGTCGGCTCGCAGCAGATGACGGCCGAGGCCTGGCGGGACGCCTGCGACCTGCTCGCCGACGTCGTCGTGGCGCTCGCCCGGCGGGGCATCGCCCCGGACCACGTCAACCTGGGGGGCGGCCTGCCGGCGCTCGGCTACCTGGACCGGCACGGCCGCCCGCTCGAACCCCCGCTGGACAAGGTGTTCGCCGTCCTCCGGGACGGCATGGACCGGCTGCGGCAGGTCAGCTCCCGGCCCCTCGCGTTCGTCATGGAGCCCGGCCGCCACCTGGTGGCCGACCACGGCGCCGTCCGCGCCCACGTCTACCGCCTCACCACACGCCGGCAGCCCGACGGCCGGCTCGCGCGCTGGCTCTACCTCAGCTGCGGCAAGTTCAACGGGCTCTACGAGATGGACCAGCTCTGCCACCGGCTGGTCTTCCCCGGGCACACCGGCGCCGCCCGGGTGCCGGCCGTCGTCGCGGGTCCGACCTGCGACAGTGACGACGCCTACGGCGCCGACGGCCACCGCACTTCTGTGCCCGCGGACCTGGCGTCGGGCGATCCGGTGTGGATCCTGTCGGCCGGTGCCTACGCCGCCAGCTACACGACCCAGGGCTTCAACGGATTCCGCCCGCTGCCCCACGCCTGGACGGGCGAGGGGCCGGACGCACCGCGGCGGTCCGCCGGGCGGGGCGGGCCGACGTGACGAAGCCACCGCGCATACGCGCCGTCACGGACGCCGACTGGCCCGGCATCGCCGCCCTGGAGGCCGCGGCGTACGCCAGAAGCGGCCTCACCGAAGGGCAGGCGGCGCTGGAGTCCCGGGGACGCGTCTCCCCGGGGACGTGCTTCGTCCTCGACGCGGGCGACCGGATCGCGGGCTACGTCCTCGCCCTGCCCTACCCGGAGTCCGCCTTCCCGGACCTGAGCGCACCCGAACGGGCGGCTCACCGCACCCGCAACCTCCACCTGCACGACCTGGTCGTCGGCGAACGCGTCCGCGGCCGGGGACTGGGCGGGCGGCTCGTGCGCCACCTCACGGCCGTCGCGTCGGACCAGGGCTACGAGCGGATGTCGCTGGTCGCCGTCGCGGGCCTGGAGGGCTTCTGGCGCAGGCACGGCTACCGGCCCCGCCCCGACGTCGAGGTCCCGCCCGGCTACGGAAACGGAGCACTGTACATGTCAACCAGGGTGCCCGCGGGCCGACCCTCGACCAGGAAGGTGCCCGGTGATGACGGTGCTCCGCGTCCGTGACGAGTCGAACCGCGCCAAATGGGCCGTCGCGGCGCTGTTCTGCTTCCTCGGCTTCCAGTACGCCACCTGGACCTCGCGGCTGCCCTCCCTCAAGAGCCGGCTCGGCCTGTCCGAGCAGGAGCTGGGGCTGCTGCTGATGGCGTGCGGGGTGGGGGCCGCGGTCTCCTTCCCGCTCGTCTCCCACCTGATGCGCAGGCTGGGCTCGCGGCGGCTGTCGCTGCTCTCGGGTCTGTGCCTCGCGGTGCTCCTGGCCGCCCTGTCGAAGGCACCCGACTACCCGGTCGCCCTGCTGATCATCTGCTGCGACGGGGTGGCCGTCGGCGCGCTGAACGTGGCCATGAACGCCCAGGGTGCCGCGCTGGAGAAGCGGTTCCGGCGCACCGTGATGTCCCAGTTGCACGCGACCTTCAGCGCCGGTCTGCTCGGCGCCGCGCTCCTGGCCTCCGGGGTCAACCTGGTGACCACCGCGGTCACGGCGCACTTCGCCGTGGCCGTCGTCCTCCTGCTGCTGCTCCTGGCCTTCGCGCGGCGGGGTCTGCTCGACGAGCCCGAGCAGGCCCCGGCGGCCGGACCGGACGCACCGCGAGGGGACGAGCGGACCGGGCGCCGCCGCGGCGCGCTGACCCTGCCCGCGCGCGCCACCCTGTGGATGGGCTGCGCCATGGTGTTCGGCACCATCACCGAGGGCGCCATGAACGACTGGTCCGCGCTGTACATGAAGGAGGTCGCCGAGGCGTCGGCGAGCGTCGCGCCGATGGGCATCGCCGTCGTCTCGGTGATGATGCTGCTGGCCCGTGTCTTCGCCGACCGCTGGCGCAGCCGCTGGGGCGACGGGCGGGTGGTCCGGGTCGGCAGTACCGTGGCGGGCGTCGGGCTGGCGCTGGCCCTGGCGGCCGGCGGGGTCGTGCCGACGCTGATCGGGTTCGCCTGCGTGGGCCTGGGCGCCGCCGCCGTCACGCCGTGCGTCTACGTGGCCGCGGCGGCGCGCGGCGCCGACGCGCTGGCGCTGGTGGCCGCCATGGGGACCACCGGGCTCCTGATCGGTCCCGCGCTGATCGGCTTCATCGCGGGCTGGTGCGGACTGGTGCCGGGCATGGCCGCGGTGGCGGTCTCGGCCCTGATCGTCTCCCTCGCCGCCGGCCGCATCCGGTGGAGCACCCTCGCGCGGCCGGCGCAGGAGCCGCCGGCCGCCACGGAGGACGCGAAGCACCCGGCGGCCGCGGAGTAGCCCCCCGGCCCCCGGGTGCGCGCGTCCTCACCGGTGGGC
The DNA here is from genome assembly GCF_040703815.1 of Streptomyces sp. NPDC006743. Lineage (NCBI taxonomy): Bacteria > Bacillati > Actinomycetota > Actinomycetes > Kitasatosporales > Streptomycetaceae > Streptomyces > Streptomyces sp. NPDC006743. The sequence goes on from NZ_JBEYJA010000033.1 coordinate 84,167, forward strand.
CCCGGCCACCCTTCACGGGCCGGGGCTCACCGGTGGGGCCCGGTCACTCCTCGAACGTCGTCGCGGTCGGGCGGCGGCTCGCCGCGGTCGCCCGGCCCACGTCGGTCAGCGGCCGCAGCCGGTAGGTGTAGCGGTAGTCGCGGTCGGCGAGGAGCTTGTACTCGTCATGGGTGTGCGCGCCCCAGCTGTTGTCGCCGCCCACACCCATCTGACGGTGGTTCAGCCGCAGGACGACCTCCTCGCGCGGGGTGAGCTGGTAGTCGTGGCGCGCGCCGAGCGACAGGTCCTCCGGGGTGAAGTGCGAGGCGTTGAACTCCAGCAGCGGCTCACCGCAGGCGAGCAGGCCGTGCCCGTCGCCGTCGGTGAGCGCGACCCAGCGGACGTCGGTCTTGTTGCCGTTCTCCTGCGGCCGGATGTAGGGGGTCCACTGACCGGAGACGGTCCCGGAGTACAGGCCGACGTCCGTGCCGTCGTTGCGGTCCCAGTGGTTCTCCTCGGGTCCCCGCCCGTAGTAGTGCAGGTGCTCCAGGCGGGCGGGCAGGAGCAGCAGCGTGCCGATCTCGGGGATGTAGGGCAGGTTCGCCGCGCCCGGGTGCAGCGTGTTCTCCACCTTGATCTCGGCGTTGCCGAACACGGTGTACGTGGTGGTGTACGCCGACTCGACGGTGGTGGGCAGGGTGCCGGTGACCTCGATCTCGACGGCCCGGTCGCCCAGGGCCCGTACGCCGACGCCCGTCACCGTGCGGCGGGCACCGGCGTCCCGCCAGGTCTGGTTGCGGGTGTGCTGGCCGTTGCCCCGGTCGTTGTCGGTGGGGGCCCGCCAGAAGTTCGGCGCCGGGCCGGAGGTGATCAGCCTGCGGCCCGCCGCCTCGTACGACGTGATGACGCCGCTGCGCTTGTCGACGACGACGGAGAAGTCCCGGCCGGTGACGGTGACGGCCTCGTCGCCGTCCTGGTGGCGCAGGGCCGGGACGCCGCGCAGCGGTACCGGGGTGACGGCGGGTCCGCCCGCGTCGAGCGGGAGCTGCGCCCGGGCCACCTCGAAGCCGGCCTCGGCCCAGGGGGTGGACTCCTTGGTGGTGAAGGAGAGTTCGAGGAAGTACTCGGCGCCCGGTGCCGGGTGGGCGGGCAGCCGCAGCGGCACGGTGATGTCCTTGCGGGACAGCGGTGCCACGGCCAGTTGGTCGCGGGTGAGCCTGCCCCGGTGTACGACCTCGCCGTCCGCGACCAGGGCCCAGTGTCCGTCGAATTCCCGCAGGTCGGTGAAGAGGTACTCGTTGGTGAGGGTGACCGCCCCCGAGGCGGACACCGCTTCGCCCGTGGCCGGCGCCGCGCCGATCGCCTGGAGGACGCGCTTGATCTCGGCGGCCTTGCCGGTGTGGCCGCGGTCGGCGGTGACGATGCCGTCCGCCTGGAAGTTGCCGTCGTTGGGGTTGTCGCCCCAGTCGCCGCCGTAGGCGAGGAACGTCCGCTCGTGCGGCCGCCTGCGCGCGACGGCCGCGGTGGCGGCGTCGAACCACAGCCGTACGCCGTCGTCGCCCGGGCCGCGGCCGTCCGAGGCGAGTTCGGCGGCGCTCAGCGCACGGGCGTAGACACGCGCCCGGCGGATGGTGCCGCTGAACTCCCGCGTGGGGTTGTCGACGTCGCCGCCGAGGGCGAGCGGCGCCGTGTTGCCGGCCGGCCGCAGCGTCGTGGTGCGGGTGGCCCTGGCCACGCCGTCGACGTACAGGGTGAGGGTGCCCGCCCCGGCGTCGAAGACACCCGCGACGTGGTGCTCGGTGCCCGTCCAGTCCTCGGGCAGCGGCCAGGAGGCGGTGGCCCACTGCCCGGCGGCATGGATGAAGAACTCCAGTCTGCCGTCGGTCTGCTTGAGGGCGTACTGGGTGTCGCCCTTGGCCACGACCGGCTGGTGGTAGCCGGTCACGCGCGGGGTGATCCACGCCTCCAGGGTGAGGGAGCCCGTGAGGTCGAGGCTGTCGTCGCGGGGGAAGACGGTCGTGCCGGACACCCCCGCGGCGCGCTCGAAGCCGGCGCTGGGGTCGATCACTTCGCCGGTGAGCGATCGGGGGCCGGTCTCGGTGAGCGAAATGCGCGCGGGCGTGGGCCAGTTCAGCGCCTGGTCGACGAAGTCCCAGATCCAGCCGCCCTGCAGCACGTCGTACCGGCGGACCAGGTCCCAGTACTTCTTGAAGTTGCCGTTCGAGTTCCCCATCGCGTGGCAGTACTCGATCATGACGTACGGCCGGGTGTCGCCCGTGTCCTTCGCGCGGGCCTCGACGCGGGCGGGGCTCTCGTACATCGCCGAGCGGATGTCGCTGATCCCGGGGCGGTCGTCGCCCTCGTACTGGATGACCCGGGTGGTGTCGTAGGAGCGGATCCAGTCGTGCATGGCGACGAAGGTGCTGCCCCCTCCGGCCTCGTTGCCCAGCGACCAGACGACCACGCTGGCGTGGTTCTTGTCGCGGTGGACCATGTTCTGCGCGCGGGCCACGCAGGCCCGGGTCCAGTCGGGGTGGTCGCCCGGGTACCGGTCGCGGATGCCGTGCGTCTCCAGGTTGGTCTCCCCCACCAGGTACAGGCCGTACTCGTCGGCCAGCTCCAGCCACTGGGGGTTGTTGGGGTAGTGCGAGGTGCGGACGCTGTTCATGTTCATCCGCTTGATGATCCTGATGTCCTCGATCATGTCCGCGCGGGTGAGTGCCGTGCCGCGGGCGGGGTGCATCTCGTGCCGGTTGGTGCCGCGGAAGGAGACAGGCCGGCCGTTGATCCGCATCAGTCCGTCCTTGAGGGCGAACTCGCGCAGGCCCACCCGGTGCGAGAGGGTCTCGGTCACCTTCCCGGACGGGTCGCGCAGGCGCAGCACCGCGGTGTAGAGCTCGGGGTGCTCGGCCGACCAGAGCCGGGGCTGCGGGACCTCCCTGGCGGCCGTCACGGTCACGTCCTGGCCGGCGGGCGCGGAGGCGAGGTCCGCGGTCTGCTGCAGGGGCTGCGGCCAGACCGCGTGTCCGCGCCGGTCGTAGAGCTGCGTCTCGACGGTGTAGCGGCCGGTGCCTGCGCCGCCGTAGGCGCGCACGCTCGCGGTCACCGACAGGTCGGCGGCGGTGTAGTTGTCGCGCAGGGGTGTCTCCAGCTTGAAGTCGCGCAGGTGGACCTCGGGTGTGGAGTAGAGGTGGACCGAGCGGAAGATCCCGCTCAGCCGGATCATGTCCTGGTCCTCCATCCAGTCACCGTCGGAGTAGCGGTACACCTCCACCGCGATCTGGTTGGTGCCGGGCTTCAGGTGCGCGGTGATGTCGTACTCGGCGGGGGTGTACGAGTCCTCGTGGTAACCCGCCAGCTTCCCGTTGATCCACACGTAGTGGGCGGACTTGACCCCCTCGAAGTGCAGGAACGTCCGCCGTCCCGCCCAGGCGCGCGGCACCGTGAAGGTGCGCCGGTACTGGCCCACCGGGTTGTGGCGGGTCGGGGCGGCGGGTGGCTGCGGTTCCTCGCCCAGGCCGTTGGGCCCCCAGTACGGGTAGGTGATGTTGACGTAGACCGGGCGGTCGTGGCCGTGCATCTGCCACACGGACGGGACGGGAATGGTGTCCCACGAGGAGTCGTCCAGGTCGGTGCGGTAGAAGGTGTCGTCGCGTGCGTCAGGGCGGTCGGACCAGGAGAACTTCCAGGTGCCGTCGAGGCTCAGCCGGTACGGGGAGCGGGTGCGGTCGGCCGCCAGGGCCTGGGCGGTGTCCGCGTACGGCATGAGGGTGGTGTGCGGCGGCTCGGTCCCCAGCTGGAAGACGTCGATGTGCCCGTTCCACTCCGTGCCCGTGGCCGCCGCGCCACCGGTGCCGGCCGCGTACGCCGGTCCCTGTCCCGGCACGGAGGACACGGCGAGCGTTCCGAGGACGGCCGCTCCTGCCTCGAGCAGACGGCGGCGGCTGACGACCGGCCGGGCGGGACGATCCGTGGACGGCACGTGCGGGTGCTGCATGACCATGGCCTTCCTCGAGACGGACAGGGCGCCGCCGCGGAAGGCGGGACACCAGGAGCTGTCCGATGCTGTTGGTAAACCGAACACGAGCTTTCGCCGGTCGCCGGCTCGACGACAGGCACGACGTCGGTATTTCGAACGGGAGTTGGCGCCGGTACAGTTCACTGCCGCTGGTGACAGTGGGGGCGGTGGAACCAGGCACACCCTAGGACCCGGACGCAACCGAGGCAATGATCCTGTCGGACTGTGTTCGTTCTTGAGGAGTGGCCGCGGGATGGCGGAGGCGATCCGCAGACCGTCAACATCACGCAACGGGAATTCACCCGCCCCGGTGAGCGGGAGGCCCAACGGCGGCTGGACTTCCGGCCTTTCACGGACGCGCACCCCGGCCGCACCGGCACCACCCCCGCCCCGGGCGTCACCCGCGGTGCGCCCGCACCCCCGGCCCGGACGCCGGCCACCGGAAAGCGGGCGCGGACCGCCCCGGCGCCCCCGGGCGTTTCCCTGTCACGAACCGGTGAAACCGGCGGCGCCACATTGACCGAGACGCACGGACCGCCGCTGTTCACCCCCCGGCCGGTGAGGTTTTCTTCCGGTGGCCACGCCACTCCCCGGAATGTCCGCCCGCGCGAAGAACGACCGAAGGACAGGGAACCACCACCATGCTCATCCGCAAGAATCTGGCCCTCCTGGCCGGCCCGGCGATGCTGGGCAGCAGCCTGCTCCTCCTCACACCGGCCGGCGCCGTCGCCTCACCCCAGGCGACCGGCGCCACCGCCACCGCGGCGACCGCCGCCCTCACCCCGGCCGGGCACACCTCGGCCCGGCCCGCGGCCGGACTGGAGTGCGGCCGGAACTGGCCGCACCACCAGTACCGCAAGGGCGGCGTGACCGGGGCCTACACCGCCTTCCACCTGTGCTGGGACAACCGGTACAACGCCCGGATCGACTACTCCTCCTCCTACGTCAAGGACACCCGCACCGACCGGCACAAGGCCTACGTCTACGTGCACTACCAGAAGCTCATCGGCGGCCACGCCTACTGGAGGTGGTCGGGACCCGAGGCCGGGGCGGGCCCCCAGCGCAACAAGGTGAAGCACTTCCAGTGGGGCAACTCCTCCGTGACCAACGTGAGGGTGGCGGTCTGCGCGGGCACCAGGGCGCCCTGGCAGTCCGGCCACCACTGCAAGACGGTCTGAACCCGGCGACCGCCCGCGGCGGCCGGCCCGGGCCGGGCGCCGCCGACGGCGGGTGGGGGGGGGACCGGGGCGCGGGGCGGGAGGTGGGGTGGGTGTTGGGGGGGGGGGGCGTGGTGT
>NZ_JBEYJA010000034.1:0-88467 GCF_040703815.1 Streptomyces sp. NPDC006743
ACCCCCCCGCCCCCCACCCCGCCCTCCCCCCCCACAACCTCGACGCCGACCCGGATTTTTTATTGAGACGGGTACCACCCAGCTCTACACCCGCTTCATTACACTCTTTCCCACCACGACGCTCTTCCTTTCTGGGTCGTTTGTGGGGCGCCCACCCCCCTTCGCTGGTGTAAAGCAGCGATAACGGCGTCGGCCGCACCCCCCGCACAGTGGGCTCCGGCCGTCGCCGGTGGGGGACCGTCCCGCCTAGAGGGCCAGGCCGGTCAGCACGAGGACGCGCTCGTAGGTGTAGTCGTCCATCGCGTAGCGCACGCCCTCGCGGCCGACGCCGGACTGCTTGGCGCCGCCGTAGGGCATCTGGTCGGCACGGTAGGACGGCACGTCGCCGACGACCACGCCGCCGACCTCGAGGGCGCGGTGGGCGCGGAAGGCGGTCTGCACGTCGTGGGTGAACACGCCTGCCTGAAGGCCGTACTTGGAGTCGTTGACCGCGGCGAACGCCTCGGCCTCGCCGTTCACCTTCTGCACGGTCAGCACCGGGCCGAAGACCTCCTCGCGGGCGATCGTCACGCCGGCCGGCACCTCGGCGAGGACGGTCGGCGCGTAGGAGGCGCCGTCGCGCTTGCCGCCGGTGAGCACGGCGGCGCCGGCGTCGGCGGCCTCCTGCACCCAGGACTCGACGCGGCGCGCGGCGTCCTCGCTGACCAGCGGGCCGACGTCCGTCTTCGGGTCCGACGGGTCACCGGTGACCTGGGCCTCGACGGCGGCGACGATGCGCGGCAGCAGCCGGTCGTACACGGCGGCGTCGGCGATCACGCGCTGCACGGAGATGCAGGACTGGCCGCCCTGGTAGTTGGAGAAGGTGGCGATGCGGCTCGCCGCCCAGTCCAGGTCCTCGTCGCTCGCCCAGTCGCCGAGGACGACGGCCGCGCCGTTGCCGCCCAGCTCCAGGGTGCAGTGCTTGCGCGGCACCGAGTCCATGATCGCGTAGCCGACCTTCTCGGACCCGGTGAAGGAGATGACCGGCAGCCGCTCGTCCTGGACCAGGGCGGGCATGCGGTCGTTGGAGACCGGCAGGATCGACCAGGAACCGGCGGGCAGCTCCGTCTCGGCGAGCAGCTCACCGAGGATCAGGCCGGACAGCGGGGTGGCCGGGGCCGGCTTGAGGATGATCGGGACACCGGCGGCGATGGCCGGGGCGACCTTGTGGGCGCACAGGTTCAGCGGGAAGTTGAACGGCGCGATACCGAGGACGACGCCCTTGGGGAAGCGGCGGGTCAGCGCGAGGCGGCCCTGGCCGCCGCCGTCGGTGTCCAGGCGCTGGGCCTCGCCGCCGTTGAACCGTCGGGCCTCCTCCGCGGCGAACCGGAACACCGACACCGCGCGCCCGACCTCACCGCGCGCCCACTTGACGGGCTTGCCGTTCTCGGCGGAGATCAGCTGGGCGATCTCCTCGGCGCGCTCGCCGAGCCGCTTGCCGACGTGGTCCAGAGCGGCGGCGCGTACGTGGGCCGGGGTGGCGGCGAACTCGTCCAGCACGGCGTGCGCGGCGGCCACGGCCTCCTCGACCTGGGCGTCGGTCGGCAGGCTGACCTGCCCGACGGTCCGGCCGTCCCACGGGGAGGTGACGTCGAAGGTGTCCTCGCCGGTGGCCTGGCGGCCGGCGAGCCAGAAGGCGGTGGTGGATGTCATTGGACGAGTCCCGGCCCTTCCGCGTTGGAGGTGAGGTGAGTACTTGCGTCGACAACGGTAGGCCGGGGACGACCGGGCGGCGTTTGTCCGGGGTGGAGCAGTGGGGGCGGGGGGTGCGCCGGTTTGGCACAGGTGGGGATCGGGCCCGGGCGGGCCGTCCCAGAACTCCGGACAGAAGGGGAGTCCGATCGGCTCGCGGCGTCCGGTGCGTGCGAGCGCAAGGCGCCGGAAGGTCCTTGTGGCGGAGCTGTCAGGGCCTTCCGGCAACGCCGCGTGCGTGCGTGCCGGACGCCGCGAGCCGGGCGCCCTTTCTGTCCGCAGCTCTCAGTGCGGTGAACGCGAGGGTTCACCGGCTCGCGACGCCCGGCGGCGTCCCGGCAGACCTTGCCGGCCGGAGCACCAGCTAGTCGGTCGCCGTCGCTTTGAGGGCCAGCCACAGTTCCATCCGTACGTCCGGGTCGTCCAGGGAGCGGCCGAGGATCTCCTCCACGCGCCGCATCCGGTAGCGCAGGGTGTGGCGGTGCACGCCGAGGTCGGCCGCCGCCGCGTCCCACTGGCCGTGCCGGGACAGCCAGGCCCGCAGGCTGGCCACCAGGTCCCCGCGGCCGGTCGCGTCGTGCTCGTACAGCGCCCGCAGCAGCCCGTCCGCGAACGCGCGCACCGCGTCGTCGGCCAGCAGCGGCAGCACGGACCCCGACGCCAGCTGCTCGTGCTCGACCAGCACCCGCCCGCGCCGTCGCGCCACGGACAGCGCCTGCTCGGCCTGCTTGAACGCGGCCGCGGCGGCGATCGGACCGGCCGGGGCCGACAGACCGACGACCAGTTCGGCCTCCTCGCCCGCCGTCTGCTCGGACACCGTGGCGGCCCGGGCGGCCTCCAGGGCGCCCGCGTACTCCGTGCAGGCGGAGACGGACGTGCCGCCGTCCCCGGCCAGCACGACCAGGCGTGCCCCGTCGGGCACCACGAGCACCGCCTCCCCGGAGCGTGCCGCGGCGGCCTCCATCACCTCGGCCAGGCCCGCCAGCGGGTCGCCCCCGGTGCCGGCGGCGGCCGGCACGGCGGCCGGGGCGGGCTTGGCGGCCTGCACCCGCGCGTGCGCGTCGGCGTGCGCCCGCGCGGCGGACGCGGAGGCCGACTCGGCGACGATCACCCGGAACGGCGCGTCCAGCAGGCTGCCGTACAGGTCCCCGGCGACGGCCCGCGCGTGGTCGGGCTGGCCGGCGAGCAGCATGCGCAGCACGGCCGCGCCGATCCGCTGCTCGGCGGCGTGCAGGGAGCGGGACCGCTCCGTGGTGAGGGTCAGCAGGGCGATGGCGGAGTGCACGGCGTACCGCTCGGCCGTGCCGAGGGCGGCGGCGGTGCCGACGGCGAGCGCGGCGCGCGGGCGGCGCCCGGTGCCGATGGAGTGCAGTTCGACGCGGTCCTCGGTCTCGGGTCCGCCGACGACGGCGGAGGCGGGCGCGGGGCGGTCGCGCAGCCGTTCGACGTCCGGGGTGAGCCGGGCGGCTCTGCGGACCGCCCATTCGGGTGCGGTGGCGACGACGGCGCCCGAGGCGTCGTAGAGCGCCGCCCAGCCGTCGACCTGGGCGGCCAGGGCGGTGAGCAGTCCCTCGGGGCCGGAGTTGAGTGCCTGCCGGGTCAGTTCGCGCTGGGCGGCGAAGCCCGCCGTCACCGCCCGGTACTGGTCGGCGGCGATGGCGGCCGAGACCGCCTTGCTGATCGCGAGGAAGGGGGTGCGCCGCGGTACCTCCAGCAGGGGCAGGCCCTCCTCGTCGGCCGCCGCGACGAGCGCCTCGGGGATCTCCTCGTAGTTCACCCCGACGGCGAAGCCGAGGCCCACCACTCCGGCCGCGACCAGCCGCTTCACATAGCGGCGCATGGCCTTGGGATCCTCCGCGTCCAGTTTGAGCGCGGTGATCAGCAGCAGCTCGCCGCCCTCCATGTACGGCACGGGGTCGGCCAGCTCGCTGACGTGCGCCCAGCGGACGGGCACGTCCAGGCGGTCCCCGCCCGCGCGCACGGTCAGTTTGAGCGCGGAGTGGTGGACGAGTGAGGCGAGCGTCGGGGGCATGGGACCTTCAGGTCTGCGGAGGTCTGGGTGAGCTTGGTCGGCCGGGTCGTCCGGATGGCGGTGGCCGTGACCGGTGACCGGGGATCCGGAGAGCGCCGATCTGGTGATCTGGTGAACTGGTGATGGTTACGGTGTTTTGGCCGTCGCGTATGAACGGCCTGTGTCGATTCTGCCTCACTGTACGGTCGGCGCGCTCCGGACGGCCGTCCGGGGCCGTCCGCTGCGCGGGGCGGTGGGAGCCGGCGCGGGAGCGGGGCGGGGTTCAGCCGCGCAGGTCCACCAGGAGCGGCGGGGCGTGCTCGCCCGCCACGCTGGTCAGCGACAGCACGGCGTGCCCGGGCGGCACCTCGTGGGCCAGCTGCGAGGCGGACCAGCGTTCGCGCTCGACCTGCTTGGTGGTGACGGCGTCGGTGGTCACCGCCTTGCCGGTGACCAGCTTGCGCAGGGCGTGCAGGGCGCGGGTCATCGGCTGGTCGGCGAAGACGGTGTGCTTGGCCACCTCCTTGGTCTCCACCCACTCGGTGCCCCAGGCGTGCGCGAACCGGCTGCCGTCCCAGGTGGTCACCCCGGACAGCGCCATGCGGCAGCCCACGGCCCCCAGCAGCGGACCGTGCAGGGCCTCCGGCACGTCCGCGACCGAGCGGAGCGCGAGGACGACCCCGGCGTCGTGCGCGCGCAGCCGCTGGATGCGGCGGACCGACTCGGCCGTGACGGTGCCGGTGGCGTCGTCCAGGACCAGGCAGGCGAAGTGCGGGCGGCGGGCCTCCCGCACGACGCCGTGGAACTGGGCCAGGAGGAGCCGGGTGATGATGCGGGAGGCCTCCTCGTGTCCGCGCTCGGGCAGCTCGACGCGGACGCGCAGCGGGTGGTGGGCGACGGCGCGCAGCGAGAAGGGCCGCTCGCCGGCGGCGGCGCTGCCGAAGAAACCGGCGAAGACGGGCCGGTCCAGCAGGGCGAGCCGGTCGGCGAGGGCCGGGCCGGTGTCCGCCGCGCCGCCGGCCTGCCGCATCCGGGCGTCCAGCTCGCGGCGCATCACGGCGTGCGCGTCGGGGCGCCCGCCGGTGCCCTCGGGAGCGCGCTCCCCCGCGGCCAGGCCCGCGCGCAGGGCGGCCAGTGCCCCGGGGTCGCCCTCCAGCAGTTCGCGCAGTACAGGCAGGGCGGGGAAGCGGCCGTGCACGGCGCGGTACGGGCCGAGCAGCTGGGAGAGCGCGGTGGCGGCGCTCTGGGTGCTCACGGTGTCGAGGTCGCCGACCAGCGCCTCGGCGAGGAAGGCGGCGGCCTCGTCGGGGTCCTCGGACTCGGCGTACGGGTCGAGGTCGTGCGCGGAGGAGGGGTCGCCGATCCGCACGACGACGTCGTAGGCGCTGTCGGGGCCGAGCGGCGTACCGGCGGCGCAGACGGTGACGACCGCGCACCGGCCGGTCAGGGCCTGGAGGGTGAGTGCCTCGGTGACCGGCCCGACGACGTGCCGGGTCTTGCCGGAGCCGGGCGGTCCGACCACGAGCAGGGAGGTGCCCAGCAGGTCCGGGCCGAGGGCCGCGCCGGCGTCGTGGTAGGCGCGCGGCGCCCGCTCCCCCGCCACCCAGCGTCCGAGCCGCACCTGGCCCGCCAGCAGGTCGTGCCGGGCGGCTCGGGCGGGCAGGTCGCGCTGTCCGGAGGGGTGGGTCCAGGCGGCGCCGCCGTGGCGCAGCACCGTGTCCGCGAAGACGGCGGGCCGCGCCTCGCGCCGGACGCCCTCCCAGGCGCGCTCGACGCGGGCGCAGTCGACGTCGTTCATCCGCCCCGCGGCCACCTCGGCGGTGAGCACGTCGGCGGCCTGGTGCTGGCCCGCGTGCCGCAGCCCGGGCCACTGGGAGCGGGGCAGGGCGGCGGGCGGCGGCGCGGCCGGACCGGCGGCGGCCCGCCGCCGCGCGACCAGCTCCCGCCCGTACCCCCACCATCCGCCGAGACGGGCGAAGGGCCAGAGGACCAGGAGGGTGATCAGCGTGTTCAATCCTTCGTTGACGAAGTCGTGGGTGAACAGTTCGTAGCCACCGGAGACCAGGGCGACGAGCGAGATCACCGGGTCGACGACGGGCACCCGGTCCCAGCTGACCAGGGGGAAGGCCGCCGGGAAGACCAGACTCAGCGCGCCGAGTGCGCCCACCGCGGCGTACAGGGCACGGGCCGGCTGCGGGCGGCGGCCCACGTAGTGCCGTACGACCTCGGTCCAGCTGCCGAGCCGGGCCACGGCGTAGACGAGGATGCCGAAGAAGAGACCGTCGTAGAGGATTCTGGCCTCACGTCCCTGCCAGCCCCGGGGGGAGACCGTGCCTCCCCACCACCAGTCGTCGGGCGTGAACAGCTTCAGCGGCGCCGACTCGTACGGCACCGCGCCCTGCCGCCACAGAGACCATACGAGCAGGGCCGCCACCAGGGGGACCAGCAGGCCGACGGCAGTGATCGCGGGCAGCCGGCCCGCGGCGGACTCACCGCCCTTGGGCGGCCGGTGCCCGAACCGCCAGATGCCGGGCGCGGCGGCGGGCCGAGGGGTGTCGAGCCAGGCGGCGACCGCGGAACGCGGACCGGCACCGAAGGCCGTCGCCGCAGCCGGCGCAGGCGCGACCGGCGGGACCGGCGGCATCACCGGAGCCTCTCGCGGCATGGCCGGGCGCAGCCCCGAGCCGGGGTACTGCTGCGGTACCGGGCCGCCCTGCCCGGGCACCGGGTCCGCATGCTTCGGATGCGTGCCCCGCGCGTCCTGCGTCCCGCCGTCGTCCATCGCCGTCGCTCCCCGGCCAGCCGTTCGTCCACCGTCACCATCAGCGAGTCAATCTAACCCTCGGCGAAGGGGAGTTCACCGATCGCGCGGCGAGGCGGCACGTGAGGGTGCCGGTGTCCGTGTCGCCCGGTGCGTGCCCCTCCCCCGTCCACCTCTATATCCACCGCGGACAACCCCGACCGCCGACAACGCCCACATGGAGCATGCCCACCCCCCTTCCGCCGTCCTAACCTGCGAGCAAAGAAGGAAAAGCGTCCGAAAAACGCCGTCCTCGAACAAGCCCCCCAACGCATGATCTCTTCAGGGAGCCCCCATGACCGCACTTGAGCAGGAGCGCCGCGTCGTCACCGCCATCCCCGGCCCGAAGTCGCAGGAGCTGCAGGCCCGCCGTACGGCCGTGGTCGCGCAGGGCGTGGGCTCCACGCTGCCGGTCTTCGTGACGCGCGCCGGCGGCGGCATCATCGAGGACGTCGACGGCAACCGCATCATCGACTTCGGTTCCGGCATCGCCGTGACGAGCGTGGGCGCCTCCGCCGAGGCCGTCGTACGCCGTGCCTCCGCGCAGCTCGCGGACTTCACCCACACCTGTTTCATGGTCACCCCCTACGAGGGCTACGTGGCCGTCGCCGAGGCGCTGGCCGAGCTGACCCCGGGTGACCACGCGAAGAAGTCGGCCCTGTTCAACAGCGGCGCCGAGGCCGTCGAGAACGCGGTGAAGATCGCGCGCGCGTACACCAAGCGGCAGGCCGTCGTCGTCTTCGACCACGGCTACCACGGCCGTACGAACCTCACCATGGCGCTGACGGCGAAGAACATGCCGTACAAGCACGGTTTCGGCCCGTTCGCCCCCGAGGTGTACCGCGTGCCGGTCGCCTACGGCTACCGCTGGCCCACCGGTGCCGAGAACGCGGGTCCGGAGGCCGCCGCGCAGGCCATCGACCAGATCACCAAGCAGGTCGGCGCCGACAACGTGGCCGCGATCATCATCGAGCCGGTGCTCGGTGAGGGCGGGTTCATCGAGCCGGCCAAGGGCTTCCTGCCGGCGATCCGCCAGTTCGCCGCCGACAACGGGATCGTCTTCGTCGCCGACGAGATCCAGTCCGGCTTCTGCCGCACCGGCCAGTGGTTCGCGTGCGAGGACGAGGGCATCGTGCCGGACCTGATCACCACGGCGAAGGGCATCGCGGGCGGCCTGCCGCTGGCCGCCGTGACCGGCCGCGCCGAGATCATGGACGCCGCGCACGCGGGCGGCCTGGGCGGCACCTACGGCGGCAACCCGGTCGCCTGCGCCGGTGCCCTCGGCGCCATCGAGACGATGAAGGAACTCGACCTCAACGCCAAGGCCAAGCGGATCGAGGAGGTCATGAAGGACCGCCTGTCCGCCATGGCCGAGAAGTTCGACGTCATCGGCGACGTCCGCGGGCGCGGCGCGATGATCGCGATCGAGCTGGTCAAGGACCGTACGACGAAGGAGCCCAACCCGGAGGCGACCGCGGCGCTCGCCAAGGCCTGCCACGCCGAGGGCCTGCTGGTCCTGACCTGTGGCACCTACGGCAACGTCCTGCGTTTCCTGCCCCCGCTGGTGATCGGCGAGGACCTCCTGAACGAGGGCCTCGACATCATCGAGCAGGCGTTCGCGCGCATCTGAGCGGCGTCCGCGCACAGGTGGCACGGGGGCGGCAGACCGTGTGAAGAAGGTGTGCGGGGTGGATGACAGGACGCCGATCGGACTGTCCTCGCCCCCCGCCCTGCCGTAGGTTCTTCCCCAGATGAGAGATACACCCCGCCCGCAGGAGACTGCGGACGGCATCAGGCCGTAGCCTCCCCAGCTTCGACCTGGTCCGTGCCTCGCGCACACCACCGGGGCCCCCGGGCCCCGGGTCTCCTCACCGATCGGACGGTCGCTCGCCCCAAACCCCCCGGGGCGCGCGACGTTCCGGTCAGGACGGCTGCAATCGCATGGACGGCCGTCCGTCGAAGGGCCGACGCAGACCCCCCCCTTGCGCCGGCCCTTCGGCATGTCCGGGGCCCGGGCCCGGACACCGCCCGGCCCTGCGGGGCGGGGCACGACGGCCCCTCTGCGAAGCTGTGTGCCGTGCCGAACCCTCGAACGACCTGGATCCCGGTCGTGCTCTTCGTGCTGATCACCTGGCAGGTCGTGGACCACGGTCCCCTGCTGCGGGCCGACCGGTGGGTCAGTGCCGGCCTGCTGCACCCGGACCGCTTCTCCGAGGTGCTGTCCGATCTCGGGAACGTGCAGGTCGCGGTGCCGGTGCTGCTGGTGGCGGCGGGCTGCGCGGCCTGGCGGGGGCGGCGGGACGGCGCGGTCCGGTGGTGGAGGGTGCCGCTCGCGGCGCCGGCGACGATGGCGGTGCTGCCCGTGCTGCTGGTGCCGCTGAAGGAGTGGACCGCGCGGCCGGGCACCTCCGTCATGCCGCCGGGGACCGGGTACTTCCCCTCCGGGCACACCTCCACGGCGGTGCTCGCCTACGGAGGCGCGGTCATCGTGCTCCTGCCGTGGCTGGGGACGGCGCCGGCCCGGCGACTGGCGGCCGCCGGGGGCGTCGTGCTGGTGCTCGCGGTGTCCTACGGGCTGGTGCGGCGCGGCTACCACTGGCCGCTGGACGTGGTGGCCGCCTGGTGCCTGGGGCTCGTCCTGCTCACGCCGCTCGCGGTGCTCAGCCGAAGTACGCGTCGAAGTTCTTCTGGAACTGCCAGTCCCCGAAGCGGTCCCAGTTGATCGACCAGGTCATCAGGCCGCGCAGCCCCGGCCAGGTGCCGTGGGTGGTGTACGAGCCGCAGCCGGTCTTCCTGGTCAGGCAGTCGAGCGTCCTGGTGACCTCGGCGGGGGCGACGTAGCCGTTGCCCGCCTGGGTGGAGGCCGGCATGCCGATGCCGACCTGGTCGGGGCGCAGCGGCGGGAAGACGCGGGTGGTGTCCCCGGCCACCGGGAAGCCGGTGAGGAGCATGTCGGTCATCGCGATGTGGAAGTCCGCGCCGCCCATGGAGTGGTACTGGTTGTCCAGGCCCATGATCGGGCCGGAGTTGTAGTCCTGGACGTGGAGCAGGGTCAGGTCGTCGCGCAGGGCGTGGATGACCGGGAGGTAGGCGCCGCAGCGCGGGTCCTGGCCGCCCCACTTGCCCGTCCCGTAGTACTGGTAGCCCATCTGCACGAAGAAGGTCTCCGGGGCCATGGTGAGGACGAACTTGTCGCCGTACCTGGCCTTGAGGGTCTTCAGTGCGGAGATCAGGTTGACGATCACGGGCGTGGTCGGGTTCCTGAAGTCGGTGTCGCCGGCGTTCAGGGACAGGGAGTGGCCCTCGAAGTCGATGTCGAGGCCGTCCAGGCCGTACTCGTCGATGATCTTCGAGACGGAGGAGACGAAGGTGTCCCGCGCGGCGGTCGTGGTGAGCTGGACCTGGCCGTTCTGGCCGCCGATGGAGATCAGGACCTTCTTGCCCGCGGCCTGCTTGGCCTTGATGGCGGCCTTGAAGTCGGCGTCGCTCTCCACGCCGGGACATTCGGTGACGGGGCAGCGGTTGAAGCGGATGTCGCCGGAGGTGACCGAGGTGGGTTCGCCGAAGGCCAGGTCGATGACGTCCCAGCCGGCCGGGACGTCGGCCATGCGGGTGTAGCCGGAGCCGTTGGCGAAGCTCGCGTGCAGGTAGCCGACGAGGGCGTGGGCGGGCAGGCCGGGGTTCTGGCCGTTGCCGGGGCCGCCCGGGTCCGCGGCCGTCGTCACGGCCGCCGCCGCCGACTTCGCGGACTCGCCGGCGGCGTTCACGGCCGCGACCTGGAAGCTGTACGCGGTGGCGGGGGTGAGGCCGGTGACGGTCGCGCCGGTGCCGGTGGCCGTCTGGACCTTCGTGCCGTCGCGGTAGACGGCGTAGCCGGTCGCGCCCGTCACGGGTGACCAGGACAGGTCCACGGTGGTGGCGGTGACGGTGCCGGTCTTCAGGCCGGTGGGGGCGGCGGGCGGCTGCTGCCCGGGGGTGCCGGGGGGACCGGTGAGCGAGATGTCGTCGGCGTAGTAGGCGCCGGTGCCGTACCAGCCGTGGGTGTAGACGGTGACCTCGGTGGTGGCGGCGCCGGTGCGGAAGGTCGTGGTGAGCTGCTGCCAGTCGGCGGCGGACTGGGTCCAGGCGGAGGTGTCGGTGGTGCCGGTGCCGCTCGCGCCGAGGTAGACGTAGGAGCCGCGGACGTAACCGGACAGCGTGTACTGGGAGTCGGGCTGGACGGACACCGTCCGGGCGCACTGGGCGTTGTCGCTGCCGGCCGGGGTCGCCTGCAGCGCGGCCGTGCCGCCGTGGACGGGGCTGGTGACCGTCTTGGCGGTCGGCGTGCAGGTCCAGCCGCCCAGGCCGGACTCGAAGCCGCCGTCGAGCGCGGGGCCGGCGTCGGCCGCACGGGCGGCCGACGAGAGCGCGGTGATGCCGGGCACGGCCAGCAGGGTGGCCGTGAGTCCGGCGAGCAGCCGGCGCGCCGCTGGTCCGGATCGTCTGTCGCGTTCCACAAGTGCCTCCGGGCAGGGGGAGTTTGGAGGGTGGAGCGCGCCCAATTTGGTCCAGACCAATTGGGTTGTCAAGACCTCTGGCGCCGTCCGGCGGTGCGCGGGTCAGTCCTCGCCCTCCGTGGCCAGGCCCGCGGCCGCCTCGTGCATCGCCAGTTCCAGCAGCGCCGGGTCGGTGAGGGTGCCCGAACCGTCGGGCGGGACCAGCCAGCGCAGGGTGCCGGCGGTCCTGCCCGGACAGGGGACGACGATCCAGGTGCCGGGCCCGGCGCCGCGGACACCCGTGCCGACCCAGCGGGCCGCGGTGCCCGGCGGTACGAGGAACCCCAGACGGCCGTCGCCGAAGTCGGCGAGGACCGGGCCGAGCTGGTCGAGCACCCGGCTCAGCACGTCGAGCGTGGGGTAGCCGAGTTCGCCCGGCAGGATCAGGACGTCCCAGGCCCTGCCCGCGGGCAGCAGGGCGACCCCGTGGGGGTTGCGCTCCCATTCCCTGCGGCAGGCACGCGGATCCGGTGCGACGGATGCCAGCCACTCGACCGCCGTCTTCGTCCCGGTCATGGAGAGACCTCCCTCTTCGTCGTGGACGCGCACTGTCGCGCCCACGAACCCAGAGGGAGGTCCGCACCGGGCATTACGCGGGTTCGGGGGCCCTTTTGGAGTGAACCGGGTCACGGTGCGCCCGGGACGCACGGCGGGCGGGCCCGCCCGCCGGCGCCTCAGCTGTCGAAGCCCAGCCCGAGCCGGTCCATGGTCCGCAGCCACAGGTTGCGCCGGCCGTCGTGCGCGTCCGCCCGCGCCAGTGACCACTTGGTCAGCGCGATGCCGGTCCAGGCCAGCGGCTCGGGCGGGAAGGGCAGCGGCTTCCTGCGGACCATCTCCAGTTCGGTGCGCTCGGTGCGCTCGCCGGACAGCAGGTCGAGCATCACCTCGGCACCGAAGCGGGTCGCGCCGACACCCAGGCCGGTGTACCCGGCCGCGTAGGCGACCCTGCCCTGGTGGGCGGTGCCGAAGAAGGCCGAGAAGCGCGAGCAGGTGTCGATCGCACCGCCCCAGGCGTGGCTGAAGCGGACGCCTTCGAGCTGCGGGAAACAGGTGAAGAAGTGCCCGGCGAGCTTCGCGTACGTCTCCGGCCGGTCGTCGTACTCGGCGCGCACCCGGCCGCCGTAGGGGTAGACGGCGTCGTAGCCGCCCCACAGGATCCGGTTGTCGGCGGAGAGCCGGAAGTAGTGGAACTGGTTGGCCGAGTCGCCGAGCCCCTGGCGGTTCTTCCAGCCGACGGACTCCAGCTGGGCGGCGGTCAGCGGCTCGGTCATCAGGGCGTAGTCGTAGACCGGGACGGTGTACGGCCGCACCCGCTTGACCAGGCTGGGGAAGACGTTGGTGCCCAGCGCCACCTGGCGGGCGCGGACGCCGCCGTAGGGGGTGCGTACGCTCATGCCCGCGCCGTACGGCCTGAGCGTGAGGGCGGGGGTGTGCTCGTAGACGCGGACGCCGAGCCGCAGGCAGGCCCGCTTGAGGCCCCAGGCGAGCTTGGCCGGGTGGAGCATGGCCACGCCCCGGCGGTCCCAGAGGCCGGCCTCGAAGACCGGTGAGGCGACCTGGGCGCGCACGGCGTCCCGGTCGAGCAGTTCGATGCCCTCGGCGAGCCCCTTCTCCTCCAGCTCCGCGTGCCAGTCGCGCAGCTCCCGGGCCTGGTAGGACTCGGTGGCCACGTCGATCTCGCCGGTGCGCTCGAACTCGCAGTCGATGCCGTGCCGGGCGACCGCCTCCTCGATGGCGTCGAGGTTGCGCGCGCCCAGCTCCTCCAGCTTGTGGATCTCCTCCGGCCAGCGGGTGAGTCCGTTGGACAGGCCGTGGGTGAGGGAGGCGGCGCAGAAACCGCCGTTGCGGCCGGATGCCGCCCAGCCCGCCTCGCGGCCCTCCACGAGCACCACGTCCAGGCCCGGGTCTCGCTCCTTGGCGATCAGTGCGGTCCACAGTCCGCTGTAGCCGCCGCCGACGACGAGCAGGTCGCAGGTCTCCGTGCCGGTCAGGGCGGCCTCGGGACGGGGGCGGCCGGGGTCGTCCAGCCAGTAGGGGGTGGGCTGTGCCTCGGAAAGCGAACCGGTCCAACGGGTCATGGCGCTCGGGGCCATGATTTCAACTCCCTACAGAGTTATGTGAGTCATGCCTTTTGCTTGGTACGGCGATTGCTGATGGCCATGGAGACCAGGACGAACAGTACGGCGATGACGAACATGGCCGTACCGATGACATTGATCTGAACGGGTGTGCCGCGCTGCGCCGAACCCCACACGAACATGGGGAAGGTGACGGTGGAGCCCGCGTTGAAATTGGTGATGATGAAATCGTCGAAGGAGAGCGCGAAGGCGAGCAGCGCGCCCGCGGCGATTCCGGGTGCCGCGATCGGCAGGGTGACCCGCACGAACGTCTGGAACGGGCCGGCGTAGAGGTCCTGCGCGGCCTGTTCCAGCCGCGGGTCCATCGACATCACGCGCGCCTTGACGGCGGTGACGACGAAGCTGAGGCAGAACATGATGTGGGCGATCAGGATGGTCCAGAAGCCCAGCTGGGCGCCCATGTTGAGGAAGAGGGTGAGCAGCGAGGCGGCCATGACGACCTCGGGCATCGCCATCGGCAGGAAGATCAGCGAGTTGACGGCACCGCGGGCGCGGAAGCGGTAGCGGACCAGCGCGAAGGCGATCATCGTGCCCAGCAGCGTGGCGCCGAGGGTCGCCCAGACGGCGATCTGCAGGCTGAGCGAGAGCGATCCGCACATTCCGGCGACACCGCACGGGTCTTTCCACGCGTCGGTGGAGAATTTCTGCCACTCGTAGTTGAAGCGGCCCTTCGGTTTGTTGAAGGAGAAGACCGTGACGACGATGTTCGGCAGGAGCAGGTATCCGAGGGTCAGCAGACCCGCGATCACGACGAGATGGCGCCTGAGCCAGGTGACGAGGGGCATTTAGACGAGATCCTCCGTCCCGGACCGGCGGATGTAGACGGTGACCATGACGAGAATCGCGGCCATCAGGATGAAGGAGAGGGCGGCGGCCGTCGGATAGTCCAGGATCCGCAGGAACTGCGACTGGATGACGTTGCCGACCATGCGGGTGTCGGTCGAGCCGAGCAGGTCGGCGTTGACGTAGTCACCGGCGGCCGGGATGAACGTCAGCAGGGTGCCGGAGACCACGCCGGGCATGGAGAGCGGGAAGGTGACCTTGCGGAAGGTGGTGACGGGCCTGGCGTACAGGTCGCCGGCCGCCTCGTGCAGCCGCCCGTCGATCCGCTCCAGTGAGGTGTACAGCGGAAGGATCATGAAGGGCAGGAAGTTGTACGTCAGTCCGCACACCACCGCGAGCGGGGTGGCCAGCACGCGGTCGCCGGAGGTCCAGCCGAGCCAGTCGGTGACGTCCAGGACGTGCAGCGCGCCGAGGGCGCCGACGACCGGGCCGCCGTCCGCGAGGATCGTCTTCCAGGCCAGGGTGCGGATCAGGAAGCTGGTGAAGAACGGCGCGATCACCAGGATCATGATCAGGTTGCGCCAGCGGCCCGCGCGGAAGGCGATCAGGTACGCGAGCGGATAGCCGAGCAGCAGGCACAGGATCGTCGCGGAGGCCGCGTAGAGCACCGAGCGCAGGAACTGCGGCCAGTACTCCGACAGGGCGTCCCAGTAGGTCACGAAGTGCCAGGTGACCTTGTAGCCCTGTTCCAGGGAGCCGGTCTGCACCGACGTGGAGGCCTGGTAGATCATCGGCAGCGCGAAGAAGACGACCAGCCACAGGATGCCGGGCAGCAGCAGCCAGTACGGGGTGAGGCGGCCGCGCCTGCGCGGCGGCCTCGCCCGGGGTGCGGTGGGCGCGAGCGGGGGCGGCGCCTCGGTGACGGCGGACATCAGGCGGCGTCCTCCTCGGCCGGGCCGGCACCGGCGGCGGCGTCCTGGGCGGCGTCCAGGCCGAAGGTGTGCGCCGGGTTCCAGTGCAGGACGACCTCGGCACCGGGCACCAGGCGCGGGTCGCGGTCGATGTTCTGGGCGTACACCTCGAAGCCGGTGCAGACGGGGCTGTCGATCACGTACTGCGTGGAGACGCCGATGAAGCTGGAGTCGGCGATGCGGCCGGTGATGCGGTTGCGGCCCTCGGGGACGTCGCCCGCGTCGTCGGCGTGGGTGAGGGATATCTTCTCCGGACGGACTCCGGCCAGCACCCTGCCACCGGCGCCGGCCGGTGCGGAACATCGCGCCCTGGGCAGGGCGAGCCTGCCGCCGCCGGCGCTGAGGACGATCTCGTCCCCGCTCACCGTGTCGACCTCGGCCTCGATGAAGTTGGAGCTGCCGAGGAAGTTGGCGACGAACGTGGTGCGCGGGTTCTCGTAGAGGTCGGTGGGCGAGCCGAGCTGTTCGACGCGCCCGGCGTTCATCACGGCGACCGTGTCGGCCATGGTCATGGCCTCCTCCTGGTCGTGGGTGACGTGCACGAAGGTGATGCCGACCTCCGTCTGGATCCGCTTGAGCTCCAGCTGCATCTGGCGGCGCAGCTTGAGGTCCAGGGCGCCGAGCGGCTCGTCGAGCAGCAGCACCTTGGGGTGGTTGATGAGGGCGCGGGCCACGGCGACGCGCTGCTGCTGGCCACCGGAGAGCTGGTGCGGTTTCTTGCGCGCCTGCTCGCCGAGCTGGACGAGGTCCAGCATCTCCTCGACCTGCTTCTTCACGCTCTTGATGCCGCGCCGGCGCAGGCCGAAGGCGACGTTCTCGAAGATGTCGAGGTGCGGGAAGAGGGCGTAGGACTGGAAGACCGTGTTCACCGGGCGCTTGTAGGGCGGCAGGTGGGTCACGTCCTGGTCGCCGAGGTGGACGGTGCCCGCGGTGGGCTCCTCCAGCCCGGCGATCATGCGCAGGGTGGTGGTCTTGCCGCAGCCGGAGGCGCCGAGCAGGGCGAAGAACGAGCCCTGCGGCACGGTGAGGTCGAGCGGGTGCACGGCGGTGAAGGCGCCGTAGCGCTTGCTGATCTGCGAGAGGCGGACGTCACCGCTGTGTTCCGTCGCGTCTGTTGTGGTCTTCATCGTCACGCCCCTGTGAGCTTCGCGTACTTCTCTTCAAAGGCCGCCTCTTCCTTCTCGCTCAGCAAGCGGAAGGCGTGCGACCTGGCGGCGGTGGCCTTGTCGGGCAGGATCAGCGGGTTCTCCGCCGCGGTCTTGTCGATCTTCGCCAGGTAGGGCCGCACACCGTCCACCGGAGACACGTAGTTGGTGTACGCGGCGAGCGCGGCGGCCTGTTCGGGCTCGTAGTAGAAGTCGATCAGCCGCTCGGCGTTCGCCTTGTGCCGGGCCTTGGCGGGGACCAGCATGCAGTCGGTTCCGGTGATGTAACCGGCCTGCGGGATGAGGTAGTCGACGTCCGGGTTGTCGGCCCGGAGCTGGACGACGTCGCCGCCCCAGGCCAGGCAGGCGGCCAGGTCGCCCTTGGTGAGGTCGGAGGTGTAGTCGTTGCCGGTGAAGCGGCGGATCTGCCCCTTGTCGACGGCCTTCTGGATCCGGGCGATCCCCGCGTCGAAGTCGTCGGCGGTGAACTTCCCGGGGTCCTTGCCCATGTCCAGGAGGGTCATGCCCATGCTGTCGCGCATCTCGGAGAGGAAGCCGACCCGTCCCTTGAGCTTCGGGTTGTCCAGCAGGTCCGAGACCGACTTCACCTCGATGCCGTCGAGCGCCTTCTTGTTGAAGGCGATGACGACGGAGACGCCCTGCCAGGGGTAGGAGTAGGCGTGCCCCGGGTCCCATTCGGGGGCGCGAAACTGCTCGGCGAGGTTGGCGAAGGCGTGCGGCAGGTTGGCCGGGTCCAGTTTCTGCGCCCAGCCGAGCCGGATGACCCGGGCGGCCAGCCAGTCGGTGAGGACGACGAGGTCCCGGCCGGTGTCCTGGCCGGCGGCGAGCTGCGGTTTGATCTTCCCGAAGAACTCGTTGTTGTCGTTGATGTCCTCGGTGTACGTGACCTTGATCCCGGTGCGCCGGGCGAACGTCTCCAGCGTCGGACGGTGCTTGCCGCTGTCGTCGACGTCGATGTACTCGGGCCAGTTGGAGAAGTTCACCGTCTTCTCCCGCTCCGAGTGGTCCTCGGACGCGGCGCCGTCCTGCGTCCGGCCGGCCGCCGGGATGCCGCAGGCGCTCAGCGCCCCCAGGGCTCCGAGGAAGAACGCGCCGCCCGCGCCGGCGCGCAGCAGCGAACGGCGGGTGAGGGCGGCCCTGCCGCCCGGCAGATGCCGCCCGGGGACGGCCGGGCGGGCCGGGGAGGGGCGGTCGGGCTCGTACTGCTCCATGCGCGTGGTGCCCTTTCGGGAGGGTCCGGCCGGGCGCGGGCCGGAGTTCGGCTATCGGTCTCCGAAGATCGTGCGGTGCCAGTCCTTGCGGACCACCGCGGTGTTGTCGAACATGACGTGCTTGACCTGGGTGTACTCATCGAACGAGTACGCGGACATGTCCTTGCCGAAGCCGGAGGACTTGTAGCCGCCGTGCGGCATCTCGCTGATGATGGGGATGTGGTCGTTGACCCACACGCAGCCCGCCTTGATCTCGCGGGTGGCCCGGTTCGCCCGGTAGACGTCCCGGCTCCAGGCGGAGGCGGCCAGGCCGTAGGGCGTGTCGTTGGCCAGCGCGATCCCCTCGTCGTCGCTGTCGAAGGGCAGGACCACCAGCACCGGGCCGAAGATCTCCGACTGGACGATCTCGCTGTCCTGCGGGGCGTCCGCGACCAGGGTGGGCCGGTAGTAGGCGCCGCTCTTCAGGTCGCCCTGCGGTGCCTGCCCGCCGGTGACCACGCGCGCGTAACCACGCGCCCGCTCGACGAAACCGGCGACGCGGTCGCGCTGGGCGTGCGAGACCAGCGGGCCGAGGTCGGTGCCGGCGGCGAACGGATCGCCGAGCCGGACGCTCTCCATCAGGGCCGCGGTCCGCGCCACGAACTCCTCGTACAGGGGGCGCTGCACGTACGCGCGGGTGGCGGCCGTGCAGTCCTGGCCGGTGTTGATGAGCGCGCCCGCGACCGCGCCGTTGACCGCCGCGTCCAGGTCGGCGTCGTCGAAGACGACGAACGGCGTCTTGCCGCCCAGTTCCAGGTGGAGGCGTTTGACGGTGGCGGTGGCGATCTCGGCGACCCGCTTGCCGACGCCCGTGGATCCGGTGAAGGACGTCATCGCCACGCCGGGGTGGGCGACCAGGTGCTCGCCGGCCTCCCGGCCGGTGCCGGTGACGATGTTGATCACGCCGTCCGGGATCCCCGCGTCGGTGGCGGCCTGGGCGAACATCAGCGAGGTGAGCGGGGTCAGCTCGGCGGGCTTGAGGACGACGGTGTTGCCCGCGGCGACCGCCGGGAGGATCTTCCAGGCGGCCATCTGGAGGGGGTAGTTCCAGGGCGCGATGGAGCCGATGACGCCGATGGGCTCACGGCGCACGTAGGAGGTGTGGTCGCCGGAGTACTCGGCGGCGGCCTGGCCCTGGAGGTGGCGGGCGGCGCCGGCGAAGAACGCGGTGTTGTCGATCGTGCCCGGCACGTCGAACTCGCGGGTCAGCTTGAGCGGCTTGCCGCACTGCAGGGACTCGGCGCGGGCGAAGTCCTCGGCGCGCCCGGCGAGCACGGCCGCGAAGCGGTGCAGCGCGTCCGACCGCTCGCCCGGGGTGGCGCCCGCCCAGCCGGGGAAGGCGGCGCGCGCGGCGGCGACCGCCGCGTCGACGTCGTCCGCACCGGCCAGTGCGTAATTGAGGACCTCCTCGCCGGTGGCAGGGTCGACCACGGCGTGCGTTTGTCCCGAGGTGCCCTGGACGAGACGTCCGGCGATGAACTGCGCGCCGCGGGCGAAACGGTCCTGCGCGGGGAATCGTTCCGGGATGGCGGTGCCCGGCTTGTGCATGTCGCTCTCCTCCGCCCCCTCCCCCGTTCAGGGGCCGGTGGCGTAGCTCCGGCTCGAATTGAGTGCCGATCCTGACAGAGCACTGGGGCACCAACAAGTGATTCCGTTGTTGCCTTTTGGTTACGCGACGGAATCTGTCGACCAGGTGTCGAGTCGGCACGGAAAAGGCGGGACGGAGTGTCAGTGGTGCGTGCCACACTCGCGTGCATGGGGAAGATCGATTCACAGGAATCCCTGATCAGAGAGGTCCGCGCGGGGGCGGGGATCAAGTACCTGTACTTCTGGGGGCACCGGCCGCGGCCGGACGGCCGGGTGGGCGCGGGCTGCCTGAGCCAGTGGTGGCCGTCGCCGTTCACCGTGGACGGCCTGACGTACGCGACCGCCGAGCACTGGATGATGGCGGGCAAGGCACGGCTGTTCGGCGACGCGGAGGCGGAGCGGCGGGCGCTGGCCGCGGCGCATCCGTCGCAGGCGAAGACGGCCGGGCGGCTGGTGCGCGGTTTCGACGACGCGACATGGGCGCGCGAGCGGTTCGGGATCGTGGTGGAGGGCAGCGTCCACAAGTTCGCCGCCCACGCGGCGCTGAGGGAGTTCCTGCTCGCCACCGGCGACCGGGTGCTGGTGGAGGCTTCCCCGGTGGACCGCGTCTGGGGCATCGGCCTGGCAGCCGATGACGAGGCGGCGTCGGACCCGGAGCGCTGGCGCGGCCCGAACCTGCTGGGCTTCGCGCTGATGGCGGCGCGGGAGCGGCTGCGGGAGGCCGAGTAGCGGTGCGAGAGGCGGCGCGGGAGCGGCTGGGGAAGCTGCTCAGAGGTACGGGGGGCGGCGCACGGGTCGCGAGAGGCGGCGTCGGAGAGCCGCGGGAAGCGCCGTGGGGAGGCGGGGCCGACGCGCCCGCGCGCACTGCTGGTGTTCCGCGGGAGAGCGGGCGTGCGCACGCGCACCGCTGGTGTTCCGCGCGGAGAGCGGGCGTGCTCACGCGCACTGCTGGTGTTCCGGGGAACGGGCATGCTCGCGCGCACGGTCTCGGTGGTGCGGCCGTGGCGAGGGCCGGCCGGTGGGGGCGGGCACTGCCCGCCCCCACCGGCCGGCCCCGCCGTGCGGCTCCTCAGAACGTGCTGGCGCTGCTCATGATGCTGGCGAACACCAGGATGCCCAGCAGCGGCAGGACCACCGTGGCGATGATGCCGCAGACCAGGCCGCCGGTCGCGGCGCCCTTGTTGGTGGCCTCGCCGCGGTTGGCCTTGCCCCGCCCGATGGCGCCGAAGATGATCCCGAGGATGCCCAGGATGATCCCGAAGAACCACAGGAAGAAGGTCAGGCTGCAGACGACGCCGATGATGCCCAGCACCAGTCCGGTGGTGCCCATGCCGTTGCTCGGCTGCATGGGCATGCCGTACCCGGGTGCCTGCGGGTAGCCCACGGGCGGCGCGGCCGGGTAGGAGGGACCCGCCTGCGGGTAGCCGTAGTTGGGGTTGGACTGCGGGTAGCCGTAGCCCGGCGCGGGCTGCTGCGGCGGCTGGGACGGCGGTCCGAAGCCGTCGGGTGCGGGCTGGGTGTTGGACATGGTGTGGTTTCCCCTCCGTTGACGGTCAAGGCATCGTAATGCCCTGCTCGGCACGCCGGTTGGGGTCGGTCGGCGCTGTCTGCCGGGCAGTGGGCGGGGACGGCCGGCCTGCGTCGCGGGCGCGGTGGCCGGACGCGGGCACCGGCGTCTCCGGCACGGTGGCCGGGGCGGGGCGACGCCGTCCGTCGGACGGCCGGGGCCGCGATGCGCGGGCGGGCGGGTGCGCGGGCGGCCGGGTCCGGCCACCGATCTCAGCGGTCGGCGGCCCGCGGACAGCCGTCAGGGGCTTGCGGCCGGCGGTCAGCCGTCAGTGGCCTACGGCCGGCCGTCAGCCGTCAGCGGTCGGCGAGGACCGTCGCGGACGGACGCGCGGCGCCGTCGTAGTAGTACGGGTCGCTGGTGCGGGACTCGTGGACGGCGGTCGCGATCAGCACGATCCACACGACGATCATCGCGATGCCCAGGACGATCCCGATGACGCCGGTGACGAAACCGGCCTGGGCCTGGCCGCGGTTGTCGGCCTCGCCCTGCTCGGCCCGCCGGCGCCCCTTGATGCCGAAGATCACGGCGAGGATGCCGAGCACCACCGAGACCACGCCGTACAGGCAGAACAGGCAGCAGGCCAGGATGCCCAGCACCATGGCCGCCGTGCCCATGCCGTTGCGCGGGGCGGGGATCATGCCGGGCCAGCCGTAGGCCGGGTAGCCGGGGTGACCGGGCTGGGCGGGGTAGCCGGCGCCCGGGTGGCCGGGACCGCCCGGGTAGCCGTGACCGCCGGGGCCGGCGGAGACCCCGGGGCCGGTGGGGGCGACGGGCGGCGGCGGCACGGCGAAGTCACCGGGGTGTCCGGCGGGCGGGGTGTCCGCGGGGGCGCCCTGGCCCGGCGGCGGGAAGCCGGGGGCCGGGGGCTGGGCGGGCATCGAGGCCATGGTGGCCTGGTCGTGCACGGACGGCGACGGCACCGGGGGCCGCTCGGGCGCGGGGGGACGCTTCTCCAGGGAGGGGCCGCTCTCCGGCGGCGCCCACGGATTGTCGCCGGAGGCGGCGTCGCCGCCCGCCCGTGTTCCGTCCGTCATGTTCTCCGGTCCCCCTCGGTCGATCGTCAGGACATGCTAAGGCCTGTCCCGCCGCCCACGGCCCCCGGGCGGATCTTGCTCCGCACCACCGGACACGCCGAGTCGGCCCGCTCCCGCGCCCCTCCCGCGCAGACGTCGAGGCCGACGCGTGGCCCGACCACGTGCCGACCCCGTGTCCCCGCCCCCGTGCCCACCCGTTCCCCCACCCGCACCCCGCCCCGGCCGTCGCCCCCACCCCCGCCGGGCCCTCACCTCCGCCTGCCCCCGCACCCCCGCCGGGCCTGCGCCTACGATGGCCGTGCTCACCGATCAGCCGATCACCCGCGCCGCGCGCCCCCGGGCCCCGCGGTGCCGTTCCCGGGGAGGGACACCTTGACCGACCTGCACGCACCCCGCGATCCGCACGCCTTCATCGCCGGACTGCCCAAGGCCGAACTTCACGTGCACCACGTCGGCTCCGCCTCCCCGCGGATCGTCTCCGAACTGGCCGCCCGCCACCCCGACTCGAAGGTGCCCACCGACCCCGAGGCGCTGGCCGACTACTTCACGTTCACCGATTTCGCCCACTTCATCCAGGTGTACCTGTCGGTCGTCGACCTGATCCGCACCCCCGAGGACGTCCGTCTGCTGACGTACGAGGTGGCCCGGGACATGGCCCGCCAGCAGGTGCGCTACGCCGAGCTGACCATCACGCCGTTCTCGTCCACCCGGCGCGGGATCGACGAGCGGGCGTTCATGGACGCCATCGAGGACGCCCGCAAGGCGGCCGAGGCCGACTTCCGGACCGTGCTGCGCT
The DNA here is from genome assembly GCF_040703815.1 of Streptomyces sp. NPDC006743. Taxonomy (NCBI): domain Bacteria; kingdom Bacillati; phylum Actinomycetota; class Actinomycetes; order Kitasatosporales; family Streptomycetaceae; genus Streptomyces; species Streptomyces sp. NPDC006743. Next base: position 22,373 of record NZ_JBEYJA010000034.1, read on the forward strand.
GGTGCTTCGACATCCCCGGCGAGGCCGGGCTGCAGTCCGCCGAGGAGACCGTCCGGCTCGCCACCGACGACCGGGTGCGCCCCGAGGGACTGGTGTCGTTCGGCCTCGGCGGCCCCGAAATAGGCGTACCGCGGCCCCAGTTCAAGCCGTACTTCGACCGGGCGATCGCCGCCGGGCTGCACTCCGTCCCGCACGCCGGGGAGACCACCGGACCCGAGACGGTGTGGGACGCGCTGACCGAGCTGCGCGCCGAACGGATCGGCCACGGCACCAGCTCGGCCCAGGACCCGAAACTGCTCGCCCACCTCGCCGAGCACCGCATCCCGCTGGAGGTGTGCCCGACGTCCAACATCGCCACCCGGGCCGTGCGCACCCTGGACGAGCACCCGATCAGGGAGTTCGTGCGGGCCGGCGTGCTCGTCACCGTCAACTCCGACGACCCGCCGATGTTCGGCACCGACCTCAACAGCGAGTACGCCGTCGCCGCCCGGCTCCTCGGCCTGGACGAGCGGGGCATCGCCGAGCTGGCCAAGAACGCGGTGCACGCCTCCTTCCTCGACGAGGCCGGCAAGGCGCGGATCGCCGGTGAGATCGACGCCTACACCGAGCAGTGGCTCGCACCCTGACCGGGGCGCGGCACGGGACGCGCCCGGGGCACGGGCAGCGGCCCGGGACACAATGGGGTCCATGCAGACCGTGACGGCCGTGGCGCACCGCGGCGACCCCTACCGCTTCCGCGAGAACACCCTCGCATCGCTCCGCTCCGCGCTCGACCGGGGCGCGGACGCGGTGGAGATCGACGTACGGCTGACCCGCGACGGGGTTCCCGTGCTGCTGCACGACGACTCGCTGAAGCGGCTGTGGGCGCACGAGCGGACGCTGCGGTCGCTGTCCGCCGAGGAGGTGCGCGACCTCACGGACGGCGGGGTGCCCACGCTCGCGGAGGCGCTCGCGGCGACGGAGGGCCACCGGGTGATGATCGACCTGCCGGGGGCGCCCGGCCCGCGGGCCGTGGGGCGCGTCGCCGGGGTGGTGCGGGAGTGCGGGGCCCAGGACCGTGTCTACTACTGCGCGGGCGCCGAGGCGATGCTCGCGGTGCGCGCGGCGGTGCCGTCCGCGGAGATCGCGCTGACGTGGACCTCGCTGGCGCCGCCGCGGGCCGGGCTGCTGGAGGCGGTGCGGCCCCGGTGGCTCAACTACCGTTTCGGCCTGGTGGACCGGGACCTGGCGACCCGGGTCCACCACGGCGGGCACCTGCTGTCGGTGTGGACCCCGGACACCCGGCGCTCGCTGCGGCGTCTCCTCGCCCTGGGCGTCGACTCCGTGACGACGAACCGCGTCGACGTGCTGTGCGCGCTGCGCGGCAGGTGAACGCGCGGCGTACCCGCGTCAGTCCCGTCGGACGAGGCGCACGTCCTGCACGCCCAGCAGCCCGAGCAGCGGCACGTTCGCGGTGCGCTGACCGGGGTCGACCACGAGACGGGCGCCGCGCACGAGGTCCAGCAGGAGTTCGGCGAGCGGCATGACCATGTGCCGTCCCCAGCAGCGTTCGGAGGAGTGGCCGAAGGGCAGGTAGCCGGGGGTGTTGTCGGGGTCGAGCGTGTCCCAGCGCTCCGGGCGGAAGGCCTCGGGGTCCTCCCACAGCGCCGGGTCGCGGTGGGAGAGCAGGGGCAGCAGCAGGACGTCGTCGCCCGCGCCGATCCTGTCGTCGAGGGCCGGGTACTCCGGGGAGGCGTTGCGCAGGATGTTCCAGGACGGCGGCAGCAGACGCAGCGACTCGTGGATGATGTTGCGGTTGGACATGCCCTCGTCGAAGGGGGAACCGAGCCAGAGCGCGTTGGCCACCAGGGTGGAGATGGTGAAGCACACCGGGGCGGCGGCCCTGCGGTACATGCCCATGGCGTACCGGCGTTCCTGGTAGCCGGTGGCGTTCGCCGCCCGCTCCCCCAGTCCGGTGAGCCCGCCGCGGCCGGGGCGGGGCCAGCCGGGGAGCGCGGCGCCGACGGCGATCACGGACCAGGTGAGTTTGGTGGTCAGTTCCAGGTTGCGGCTCATCAGCATGCGCATCCGGTACGGGTCCTGACCGAGGATCAGGTCGCGCAGGAACATGTGCCCGGTCAGCGGCCAGGGGCCGGAGAGGTCCACGTTCTCGGGCAGGGGCCTCTTCAGCGCCTCGCGCACGTCGCTGCCGATGGTCCGGGTGACCGAGGAGGCCTCGGTGCGTGAGATGGACCGGCCGTGCAGCGGTTTGAACGTGGGGCGTTCGGTCTCCGTGGCCCGCCGGGCGGCGAGGATCCGGTCCGCGACCTCGGGTCCGGCGACGCCGACGGTGTCGGGTTCGAGCCGGAAGACGTCCTGGCCGAGGTGGTCGTCGAGGAGGGCGGCCAGCCGGGGGGCGAGGACGGTGGTGCGGGTGCGCGGCACGGATGGCAGGGGCATGGGTTCTCCGGGAGGGGCGGGGGGAGCCGGGGCGGTGCCCCCGCCGTACGGCCGAGACCGGTGTCCGGGTGCGCGCTCGCCCGCGGGGCGCGGGTCACGCGGCGGACAACGATGTCCTCGGGGCCGTACGGCGGGGGCGGGTGCGCCGGATCAGTACCAGATGTACCAGGCGCTGTTCTTCAGGCTCTTGCGGGCGGAGACCTTGTTGCGGACGGCGAAGAGAAGCTTCATCGGTGCACTTCCTCTCTGAGGGGCTGAGGCACGCGGCTCTTCGGCCCGGTGTCCCGGGAGAACCCGTGAAGATCGCGTGCGGTGGCTCGGGAAGCCTTGCCCAGGAAGATGAACGGATAATCACCGCGCGGGCCGGGAGATGACCTTCCGGTGCGGGCCGCGCCCGCACCGGCGGACCTCAAGCGGCGTGGGCCGGGGCGGAGTTCGCGCTGCTCAGCGGCAGTCCCTCCAGCCGCTTGATGCGCCTGCGCAGGTCATGGAGCGGGATGATGCCGAACACCCCGAAGGCCATGTCGATCAGCGACCACCAGAACGGGATCCCCCGCAGCGGCCCGCAGACGAGGGCGAGCGGGACGACGCCCACGCACGCGATCATCCCGAACTCCACGACCCAGATGTTGCGCACCGGGTCGCGGTAGGGGCCCCAGAAGGCGACCGCGATGACCAGGTGGGCGAAGGCCAGCCAGTCCGTGCCGTACAGCAGGAACGGGTAGTCGGCGTCGGCGCTGTCGAGGCCGCGGCGCACCCGCTCGGTCCAGTCGGTCAGGGCGGGCAGGTGCTCGGACACGGACAGGGCGCGCGACGCGCTGTCGAGCCAGTGCAGTTCGTGGACGAGCGGGAAGGCGGTGACTCCGCTGAGCACCAGGCAGACGACGAACACCACAAGCCGGACGCGGATGCCCTTCAGCAGGGCGGCTCTGTCACTCATGGCAGGAGCGTACGCCCGTGTTGAACGTGTTCAAAACCAGGGTGGGCGTATCCCGCCCGAGGGCCCGCGACTCATCACCGGGGGTCATCACAGCGCCGTCGCACAGCCGTTGGGCCGGTGACCGACGCGTCATGGGCTTGTGGGCCGTGGGCGGCCGTCGGACAGCAGCCCGTCAGGCCGCGTCAGGCCGTCGTCCGTCGTAACCCTCCCGCCGCCGCGCCCTCCATGGCGCCTGCCCGCGGCACCCCGCCGCTCCCCGCCGCCGGACGTAGCGCGGGCCTGGCACGGCGCTGCCGGGCGGCGGGTCGGGGTGGTCCGTACGGGGGTGCGGCGCGCCCTCACTCCCCGGCCAGGGCCTGGTTCAGTTCGCCGCGCCGCCGGATGCCCAGCTTCTTGTAGGTGCTGGTCAGGTGGGTCTCGACGGTGCGCCGGGCCAGGTGGAGCAGGTCCGCTATCTCGGTGTTCGTACGCCCGTCGGCGGCCAGCCGGGCGATGCGGCGTTCGCTGCCGGTGAGCGAGCCCGACCCGCTGCGGGCGAGCGTGGGACGGCGGGCGCCGCCCTCGCGCAGGGCCTCCTCCGCGAGTCTGCGCAGCCGCGGCGCGCCCAGGCGCTCGGCGCGTTCGACGGCCTCGCGCAGACAGGCGCGCGCCCGCACCCGCTCCCCCGCGGCGGTCAGCTGCCGTCCCTGGGCCAGCAGCGCGGCCACCAGTTCCGGGGCCGCCCCGTCCGGAGCCTGCCGCAGCAGCTCCACGGCGTCCTCGGCCAGTTCCAGGCCGCGCCGTCCGCCGGTGGCCGCGCCCAGCACCCGCAGGGCCCGGCCGACCGTCCGCGGGGTGTCCCACACGCGGGCCAGCCGCAGTTCCTCCTCGGCCAGTTCGAGCGCGTCCTGCGGGCTGCCCAGCGCCAGCCGGCATTCGGCGGCGGCCGAGCGCCACGGGGTGACGACGGGGCTGACCACGTCGCGTGCCGTCTGACGCCGGCCGCACTCCAGGAAGTCGTGCAGCGCGCCCGCCGGGTCCCCGTCGGCGGCGCGCTGCACGCCCCGCGCGTACAGGAACCGGTTCAGCTCCCAGGAGTCGGGCACACGGGTCAGGTCGAAGCCGTCCGCCAGCCGCCGCGCCTCGGCCGTGCGGTCCTGCGCGACGAGGGCGAGCAGGGTGTGGGCGTGCACGTTGCCCGGCCCGGTGACGTGCACGGCGGGCGGTTCGGCCGGGAACCGGCCGAAAGTCCCGCGCGCCGCCGCGATGTCGGCCCGGGTGTTGAGCAGCGCCTCCTGCATGGGGTGCAGCAGACCGGGCCGCTGCCCGGACAGGCCACGGTCCACCAGCCGCTCCGCCTCGTCGAGTTCGTCGGCCCACTGGGCGACCGCCGCGGCCGTGCCCAGCAGGAACGGCTCGGTCAGCGGGTGGGCGGGCTCGGCGAGCAGCTCGCGCACCTGCCGCATGGCGTCACCGGCCGAGGTGAGTCCGGCGGAGGCCGCGTACCGCACGAGCAGCACCCGGGCGGCCGTCCCGGCGGGGTCGGGCGAGTGGCCGGCGCGCTCGCGCAGCAACTGGTAGACCTCGTCGCGGACCGCCTGGTCGCGGTCGGCCAGCAGCGCGGAGGCGCTGTGCAGGGTGGCCACCAGGTCGGGCCGGTCGGCGAGCTGGCCGACCGCCGCGCACAGCACCTCCACCGCGGCGCGCGGGCTGCCCCGCCCGGCGAGCGCGGTGCCCAGGGCGACGGCGGCGCGGGCCCGGTCCTGCGGGGCGCCCGGCAGCCGCAGCGCCTCGGTGAGCCGGGGTATGCCGGAGGCGGACTCGTCCCCGGCGCACTCCAGGGAGCCCAGCTCGGTCAGCAGCCGTTGCCTGCGGGTGCCGGGCAGGGGCTCGTCCAGGGCCCGCCGCAGGAAGGCCATGGCGTCGCCGGGGCGGCCCTCCCCCAGGGCGAGGGAGGCGGCGTCCTGGAGCACGCCCGCCGCCCAGGACGCACCGACCGGTCCGGACAGCAGCAGTTGCCCGGCCACCGTGCCGGTGGGCGCACCGCGGTGCAGCATCGCCTCCGCGACCGCCTGGTGCGCCGCGCGCCGCCGGGTCTCGGGCACGCCGGCGAGCACCGCGTCGCGCAGCAGCGGGTGCGCGTAGCCGCGCCGGCCGCCGGGAGCGGTGCGCAGCAGTCCGAGTCCGGTCATGGCGGTGAGCCAGCCCGTCACCCGGACCGGATCGGCGCCCGAGAGGTCGGCGAGCAGCGCGACCTGCTCCGCGGCGGCGGCCGTGCCGGTTCCGGTCCGGTGACGCCGGGGGCCGAGGGCGGTGCCGCCGCGGTCCCGGCCGTCGTCCAGGACGGCCAGGGCGCGCGCCACCTCGGCGGTGCCGGGCCCGGCGCTGTCCAGCCACCACGACACGGCGGCCGGGTAGGCGCCCGGGTACAGCGCCGCCGACGTGTCGGGCACGACCGGGTGCCGGTCGGGGCCGCCGAGGTCCTCGAGGAGGGCGCGCAGCAGCAGCGGGCTGCCCGCCCCGGCCCGTACGCAGTCCTCGGCCCAGGCGGCGGGCGCGCCCGGGAGAGCGGCACGCACCAGACGGGCCGCCGCGTCCGGGGTGAGCGGCGCGAGGGTGTGGGTGCGCACGAGCGCGGGCGAGAGGGTGTGGGTGAAGCCCGGCCGGGGCGGATCGACGTCGTACTGGCTGCGTTCGGTGACGGCCAGCAGGACCGGCAGCGCTAAACGGTCCAGGTGCCGCGCGGTCTCCACGAGCCAGCGGTGCGAGGGGCCGTCGGCGAGGTGGACGTCGTCCACCGCCACCAGCAGCGGGGACCGGGCGGCGTACGCGCTCAGGGCGCGCCGCAGCAGCTCCCCGCGTTCGCGCTCGTCACCGCCGTGCCCGTCGCCGCTGCCGGACGCGTCCGGGCCGCCGTCGCGCTCGAATCCGGGTACGGGGCCCAGGAGCTGGAGGGCGGTGGCGTACGGGACGGTGGCGTCGGCGGGGGCGCAGCGGGCGCGCAGCACCCGCATGCCGTGCGCGGCGGCGGACCGGGCGGCGGCCTCCAGGACCGTGGTGCGTCCGGTGCCGGTCGCCCCGCGCAGCAGGACGAGGCCGCCCGCGCCGGCCCTGGCCCGTTCGGCTCCGGCCGCCAGCAGCGCGGCGGCCTCACGGTGTTCGGGCGGCAGGTCGCACCAGTGGCCGTCGGCAGGCGCGGACCGCCTGCCGGGCCGCTGGTCGTCGGGACGGCCGGCCGGCGGGTCGGGCAGCCGGGCCGACCGGTGGTCGGAGGGCCGGTCGGACAGCCGGGCCGCGAAGGGACCGGAAGGCCTGGCCCCCGGAGGGCCGGCGGACCGCGTCGCGGAGGGGCCGGAAGGCCTGGCCGCGGAGGGAGCGGAGGGCCGGGTCTGCGAGGGCTCGGGGGACCGTGCCGGGGTGCGGTCGGGCAACCGGGCGGAGGCCTGTTCGGGCACGTGGCCCGCCGGGTGCCCGGACGGACGGTCGTACGGACGCGCACGCAACTGCTCGCACGGGTGCTCCCGTTGCGGTCCCGGCATCCCTGCCATCCCTGCCTCCTTGCTCGGACGTCACGCGCTCCGCCCACGAGGACGGTCCCCACCGGCCGCCGGTGACGTGACAAGTCCCACTGCACCCGGCGGCCGGGCACCGGGAACCGCCCGGGCGGTCACCCTCGTGGTGTACGTAAGGCTGTTCTCGTGGTCCTGTTCGTGGTGCTCCACGATTGCGCGGGCCCCCGCGACCACAGGAGTGTGGTGGACACACGCCTGCCACCGCCCCCACAGAGGTGACGGGCACGTGGACATAGGGGAAACCGTTGCTCAGCTCATCGCGGACCACGCACCCCGGCACCGCCGGTTCCGCCGACCGCATCCCGGTCGCGGTGCACGCCACGGACCCGATCCTGCGCGAGGGGGTGCTGAGCCAGCTGCGCCGCTTCCCCGAGGTCGAGTTGCGGGAAGAGGCCGGTTCGGGCCCCGGCACGGTCGCGCTGCTCGTGGACGACACCCTCGACGAGGCCGCGCTGACCCGGCTGCGCCGGGTGGTGCGCAGCGAGGGCGCGCGGGCCGTGCTCGTCGTCAGCTCGCTGCGGGAGGCCGAACTCCTCGACGTCATCGAGTGCGGGGTGGGCGCCATCGTGTGGCGCCACGAGGCCGGTGCGCACCGCCTGGTGCAGGCCGTGCTGGCCGCGGCGCGCGGCGAGGGCGACCTGCCCGCCGACCTGCTCGGCCGGCTCATCGACCAGGTGGGCACGCTGCACCGCAACGCGGCCGGCCGGCCCGGCGCGCCGGGCTCCGGCCTGACACCGCGTGAGGTCGACGTGCTGCGCCTGGTCGCCGAGGGGTTCGACACCGGGGAGATCGCCGGCAAGTTGTCCTACTCCGAACGGACCGTCAAGAACGTCATTCACGGGCTGACCACCCGGCTGCACCTGCGCAACCGTGCGCATGCCGTCGCCCATGCCCTGCGGGAAGGCTACATCTGATCGAACGGGCATCCGGAACCGCCCCCCGGGGCAACCCGGTCTGCCTCCTGCCCGTCCCCGGCGCTCCTGCGGGGACGGGCCGGGGCCGGGGCATGATCGCAGGACGGCGCGGCGGAGACCGGGTGACGGACTCGATCCCCTGGGCGCGGCGCGGGCGTGAGGACGGACGCGGCGATCCGGGACCCGCGCCGCACACGGAACGCGGACCTGCGGCGAACGCGGACACGCGAAGCGCGGACCCGGCGGACGTGGACCCACGGAACGCGGAACAGAGCACGGCAGGGCGGGAGCACGACGGTGATCCACGAAGTGGACGAGGTCCTCAAGAGCCTGCTCGGCGGTGGCGCGCTGGCCGGTTCCGGTATCGAGGTGGTCCTCGACGCCCCCACCCGTGACTGGGCCGCCCGGCGCAACGCGCCCACGATCAACGCCTACCTGTACGACATCCGGGAGGACGTCAACCGCCGCCAGCGCGGCCACATCCCCGTGACCGACGAGCGGGACGTGGTCGTCAAGCGTCGTCAGCCACCGCGCTGGTTCCGGCTGTCGTACCTGGTGACGGCGTGGACCCGGCAGCCGCAGGACGAACACCGGCTGCTGTCCGCGGTCCTGGCCACGCTGATCCCGCGCGAGGTGATCCCGGCCGCCGACCTCCCCGGTGCGCTGGGCGCGCTGGGCATGAGCGTCCCGGTGTCGGTGGCCGGCACCCAGACCGAGTCCCGTTCGCTGGCCGAGATCTGGTCCGCGCTCGGCGGTGAACTCAAGCCGTCCCTCGACGTGGTGGTCACCGCGCCGTTCCCCGCCTACCCCGAGTACGACGCCGGACCGCCCGTCACCGAGGGCGTCGCGGTCCGCGTCCGCGCCCTGGACGGGGCCGGCACCGAGACCGGGACGGAGGAGCGCGCGCACCGGCCGCAGCAGGTCGCCGCGGCCCGGACCGCGCGTGAGGCGGCCCGGCGCGAGCGGGAGGCGGGGAAGACGTCGTGACCGTCACCGACCAGGTGGACGCGGAGCCGGCGGCGGCACCCGCCGCCGCGCTCCTCGACCGCCTCGCCGCCCTGCGCGACCGGGTCGCCCTGCTGGTCGGCCGGCGTTCCGCCGACGATCCCACGGCCACCGACCCGCTGCGCGGCCTGTACCTGTCGGACGACGCGGTACGGCACCTGCTGCGGCCGGACCGGTCCGCGGCCGGCCTTCCCGCCGGACCCGTGACCGGGGACGGCCCCGGCCACGCCGGAGAGGCCGGTGACCGGCTGGCCGGGCTGGCGGCGCGGTGCGGGCTCGGCGACCTGGACACCGCCCTCCTCCTCGTCGCCCTCGCCCCCGACCTGGACCGTTCCTTCGAGCCGCTCTACGGCTACCTCAACGACGACGTCAGCCGCCGGCGGGCCACCGTGGCCCTCGCCCTCGACCTGTGCGGTGCGCCCGTCCACTCGGCATCCGCGCGCTCCCGGCTGCACCCCACCGCCCCGCTGACCGCGCTCGGACTGCTCGTCGTCGAGGAGCCCGAACGCCCCTTCCTCAGCCGTTCCCTGCGCGTACCGGACCGGCTCGTCGCCCATCTGCTCGGTGACGACACCCCCGACGCCGCGCTCGCCGGCCACCTCCGCTCACTGCCCGAGCCCCCGTGGCCGCACAGCACGGACGGCGGCGCGGGCGGCGGTACGGCCGGCGGCTCCTTCGGCGGTGGGGACGGTGGCGCGGCAGGAGACACGGCCGGCGCGGACACCGCGGACGGCACGGAGGTCACCCGCGGTCACGGCGATCCCGGCGGCACCGACGGTGAGTTCGTCCGCCTCGCCCGGCGGCTGGGCGCCCGGCTCGCCGCCGGGCCGCCGCTCACCGCCTACCTCCGGGAGTCCCGCGAGGGCGATGCCCTCACGTGCGCCGCCGCCGCCCTGCGCACCGCGGGCCTGGCCGCCCTGCACTTCACCGGCCCCGAGGACCATGTGCCCGACCTGCTGCGCGAGGCCCGGCTTAGCGGCGGCGTGGTCGTGGTCTCCGCCCTGCCGGAGCACCCGGCCGGGGCCGTGCGCATGCTGGCCGCCGCCACCGACGTCCCCGTGCTGATCACCGGCTCGCGGCCCTACGACCCGCTCTGGAGCGACGGGGACCTGGGCGACCCGCTCGTCCTGGAGGTGCCCGGCCGCCGTGCCGGATCCCTGCGCTCCTGGTCGGCCGCGCTCGGTGAGGAGCCCGGCTTCGACCTCGCCGCCACCGTGGCGCCGTACCACCTGGCCGACGACCGGATCGCCCGCGCCGCCCGCACGGCCCGTGCCCTCGCCGCCTTCGACGGCGTCCCGCTGTCCCCCGCCCACCTGCGCGTGGCCGCCCGCCGGCAGTCCGCGTCCGGGCTCGAACAGCACGCGCGCCGCATCCGGCCCGCCGTCGACTGGGGCGACCTGGTCCTGCCCGAGCGGCCCCTGACCCAGCTGCACGAGCTGGCCCTGCGGGCCCGCCACCGCGACCGGGTCCTCGGCGACTGGCGGCTCAGCGCGGGCGGCGGGCGGGGCCGGGGCGTCCTCGGGCTGTTCGCCGGGGAGTCCGGCACCGGCAAGACGCTGAGCGCGGAGGTCGTCGCCGCCGAACTGGGCCTCGACCTGTACGTCGTGCAGCTGTCGTCCATCGTCGACAAGTACGTCGGCGAGACGGAGAAGAACCTGGAGCGCATCTTCACCGAGGCCGACCGCACCGACGCGGTGCTGCTGTTCGACGAGGCCGACGCCGTGTTCGGCAAGAGGTCCGAGGTGAAGGACTCGCACGACCGGTACGCCAACATGGAGAGCGCCTACCTGCTCCAGCGGCTGGAGTCGTTCGACGGCATCGCGCTGCTCACCACGAATCTGCGCGCCAACATCGACGAGGCGTTCACCCGGCGCCTGGACCTGGTCGTCGACTTCCCCTTCCCCGACGCCCGGCAGCGCCTGGCCCTGTGGCAGCACAGCCTGTCCCACGTGCCCTGCGCCGAGGGCATCGAACTCGGCCCGGTGGTGGCGGGGTTCGAGCTGGCGGGCGGCTCGATCCGCAGTGCCGTGGTGACCGCCGCCTACCTCGCGGCCGGCCGGGACGGGCTGGTCACCTCGGCCGACGTGCTGGAGGGCGCCCGCCGCGAGTACCGCAAGGCGGGCCGGCTGCTGCCGGACGAAGGCTCCTGGTAGACGCGGGGGAACCGCGGAAGGGGTTCGGTGGGAGACCCGCGGGTCTCCCACCGAACCCCTTTCCTACGCCCTCGCGGTCCCCGCGTCCCTCACTCGCCGTCCTTCTTCTGCGGGATGATCTGCCACTCCTGGTCGTCGGTCGTGGAGCAGTAGAAGAGCGTGAGATTGGTGTCGTTGACGCCGTCGCTGTCGCCCGCCACGTCGAGGCACAGGTTGTTGCTGGCGAAGTTGCGGATCCAGTAGGCGCCGCTCTCCTGCTTGTCCACCCACCACAGCTGGTTGTCGGCCATGGTGCCGGTGCAGGTGTACTCCGTGATCGGGGAGCGCACGGGGGCCGAGTCGTAGCCCGTCACGTCCATGCAGAACTGGTCCTTGACGTTGCGGATCTGGAAGAGCGGGGCGCTGCCGGGGCCGCCCTTGGGGTACTTCACCTCCAGGTCCCACAACTGGTTGTCGTGCGAGGTCCCGTCGCAGGTGTACTCGCGCACCGGACCTGCCGACGCACCCTTGTCGTAGCCCGGGAGGTCCGCGCACTTCTTGGTGGTGGTGTTGCGCAGCACCACGTTCTGGGCGGGGACCACCGGCTTGGGCTTCTTCTTCTGGTTGCCCCCGCCCCCGCCACCGCCATTGCCGCCACCGCCGCCCTTGGCCTCTTCGGTGTTCTGCGGCGCCGCGGGCTGCTGCGGCTGCTCGGGGGAGGGGGGCGGCGGCGCGGCCGACAGCGCCGGGCTCGCACTCGGGGACGGCGCGAGGGTGGTGCCCGCCTCGGCGACCTTCTCGTTGGCCCCGGTGCCGAACCTGGGCTTGTAGGCGATCCAGAGCATCGCGAAGGTGATGGACAGGGCCAGCAGCACGCCGAAGAAGGTGGCGAGCCAGCGGGGCAGGAAGCCGCGCTGCACGTACGTGCCCTCGACCGGCTGCGGGTTCGTGCCGGAACGCTGGACGGCGAGGGTGTAGGGCCGCTGCTCCTTGGACCCGAACCAGATGATCTTCCGGGGTTTGAGGGTGGCCTTGACGAAGGCGGCCCGTCCCGGCTCGATCTGCACGTTGCTCGGGTGCAGGTCGTAGGAGAGCTGGTCGCCGTTGTCGCTGCCGCTGAGGGAGGCGGTGACCTTGGTGTTGCCGAGGTTGTCGACCGCGAGGCGGGGGCGCCCGCGGAAACGGCCCTTGACGACGGGCGGGACGAGTTCGGCCCGGATCTCGGTGAAGGGCGTGATGGTGAGATTGCCCTCGGGGACGGTGACGGCCTCGGGGTGCTCGGTGGGGATGATGCGGACCGCGTACGGGTTCGGTCCCGCGGTGGCGTCGGGTGTGCGGGGCGGCGAGAAGGTCAGCTCCACCGTCCCTGTCGTCCCCGGGTAGAGCCGCAGCGTCTGCGGTTCCACGACCGTCCAGGGCGCGATGTCCCCGACGGGTTCGAAACGGTACTCGTCGACGACGTCACCGGTGTTGCGCAGCCGCAGCCGCACGCGGGTGCTGCCCCCCGGGTCGACGGTCGCGGAGGAGGGTTCCAGAGAGGTCCAAAGGCTCATCTGTCAGGTCACTGCTCCGGGGTCTTCGTGGGCGTGGTACTCGGCGAGGCCGCCGGCTCGGACGGCACGGCTGCCGGTGGCGCGCCCCGGCGGGCGCCGTCCCGGCCGTCCGCTGCGTCGTCGCGTCCCTCTTCCCGTACGCGCACCGCGCTCCCCTCCGCTGCCGGCGGCACCAGATCCTGTCGCCGCCCCCGGACCGCCCGCCCGGAGGGCGCGGCGGGCGGGAGAATGACGACGGACCCCAGCGTCGTCCGCGCGCGCGGGAGGGCGGAAGGGACACGGGGGCAGTCACGCGGGCAGCGGGTCCGGCCGTGCGGGCAGCGGGGCCGGCCGGACTGCCCGTCGGGGCAAAAGGCGTGCCCGCGAAGAGGTACCGCAGGACGTTTCGAGCCACGCGCTTCGCGCGTGAGGGTGGACTCCGTTCCTGTCTCGTACCCCGAGGAGAGCAGAGCATGCCGTCCTACCTGTCGCCCGGCGTCTACGTCGAGGAGGTGGCCAGCGGTTCACGCCCGATCGAGGGCGTCGGCACCTCGGTGGCGGCCTTCGTGGGCCTGGCCCCGGCCGGGCCGCTCAACGAGCCGACCCTGGTGACCAACTGGAGCCAGTACGTGTCGGCCTTCGGTGAGTTCACCGACGGGTACTACCTGGCCCACTCGGTGTACGGGTTCTTCCAGAACGGCGGCACGGCCGCCTACGTCGTCCGGGTGGGCGGCGCCGCCGAGGGCACCGACGGCGCGGCCGGCCGCGCCGCTTCGTCGCCCGCCGCGGTGAGCGGTTCCGCCGCCCCGGCCGCGCTGCCGGCCGGTGAGCCGCGCCAGCTCGGCACGTTCACGGTGACCGCCATCGCGGGCGCCAAGGGCGGGCTGAGCGTCGAGGTCGCCGACCCGGAGGGCGAGGGCCCCGCCGAGCGGTTCAAGCTGGTCGTCAAGGACGGCGACAAGGCCGTCGAGACCTTCGACGTCACCGCCAAGAAGGGCGGCCGCAACTACGTCGTCACGCAGGTGAAGGAGCGCTCGAAGCTCATCACCGTGACCGAGGCCGTACCGGCCGCGCAGCTGGTCCGCCCGGAGAACCAGACGCTGGCCCTGCCGGCCCCGGCGCCCGTCGCGGTCCCCGCCACGCCGCCGGCCCAGGAAGCGGCGCCCGACCGGCACCCCGGCCCGGCCGAGTACCTCGGCGACTCCGCGGACCGCACCGGCTTCGGCGGCCTGGAGGCCGTCGACGAGGTCTCCATGGTCGCCGTCCCCGACCTGATGGCCGCCTACCAGCGCGGCGCGATCGACCTGGAGGCCGTCAAGGCGGTCCAGCTCGGTCTGATCGCGCACTGCGAACTGATGGGTGACCGGGTCGCCGTCATCGACCCGCCGCCGGGACTGAACGCCCAGCAGATCCGGGTCTGGCGCCAGGAGACGGCCGGCTACGACTCCAAGTACGCCGCCCTGTACTACCCCTGGATCAAGACGTTCGACCCCAGCAGCGGCCAGAGCCGGCTGATCCCGCCGAGCGGCCACGTCGCCGGCGTGTGGGCCCGCAACGACGCCGAGCGCGGCGTCCACAAGGCGCCCGCCAACGAGGTCGTGCGCGGCGCGATCGACCTGGAGAACCAGATCACCCGCGGCGAGCAGGACCTGCTCAACCCGATCGGCGTCAACTGCATCCGCGCCTTCCCGGGCCGCGGCATCCGCATCTGGGGCGCCCGCACCCTCTCCTCCGACCCGGCCTGGCGCTACCTGAACATCCGCCGGTACTTCAACTACCTCGAGGAGTCCATCCTCATCGGCACCCAGTGGACGGTGTTCGAGCCGAACGACCACGCCCTGTGGGCCCGTATCCGGCGCAACATCTCCGCGTTCCTGGTCAACGAGTGGCGCAGCGGCGCCCTGTTCGGCCAGCGGCCCGAAGAGGCGTACTACGTCAAGTGTGACGAGGAGACCAACCCGCCGGAGTCGGTCGACGTCGGCCGGGTCGTCTGCGAGATCGGCATCGCCCCGGTCAAGCCGGCCGAGTTCGTGATCTTCCGGCTGGCCCAGTTCTCCAGCGGCAGCGGCGAGCTGGAGGAGTAGGCCCCGCGCCTCCCTCGGCTCCTCTTCCCCCCAGCCAGGTCTTCGAGAAGGACAGCGAACACATGAGTCTCCAGCCGGGTGACGCCCTCACCTCACACAATTTCGGCCTGCAGATCGACGGCGTCATGGTCGAGTACCTGGCCGAGGTCAGCGGTCTGAGCATCGAGCAGGACGTCATCACGTACCAGCAGAACACCCCGGGCGGCCAGAACGTCGTCAAGAACCTGCCGGGCGTGAAGAAGAACGGCACCTGCACGGTCGTGCGCGGCATGACCCAGTCGGCGTCGTTCACCCAGTGGATCAACCAGTCCATCAGCGGGCAGATGACCACGGCCCGCAAGAACGCGTCCATCATCATGATGGACTTCCAGAACAACCCGGTGAAGCGCTACCACCTGCGCAACGCCTGGTGCAGCAAGATCGACGCGAGCACGGTCAAGGCGGGCGAGGCCGCCGCGCTGACCGAGACCGTGACGATCGCGTTCGAAGAACTGGTCATCGAGTAATGCGGCGTACGGCCGGCCGGGCCGGCGGCGCCGTCGCGTACGCCGGCCAGGACGCGGCGGAGCCTGCCCCGGAGACCGGAGAGCAGGCACCGCCGGCGCAGCAGTCCGCCGCACCGCAGCCGGCGGTGCAGCAGCCCCTCCAACAGGAGGTGCTGCGAACCGAGTTCCCCTTCCAGCTGCCCCGCGGCTACGTCGACGAGTCGGGTACCGTCCACCGGGACGGCACGATGCGGCTGTCGACGGCGCGGGACGAACTCGTCCCGCTGCGGGACGTGCGGGTGCAGGAGAACCCGGCGTACCTGTCGGTGGTCCTGCTGGGCCGGGTCATCACCCGGCTCGGCACGCTGCCGCTGGTCCACGACGGCATCGTGGAGAACATGTTCGCCTCGGACCTGGCGTTCCTGCAGGACTTCTACCGGCAGATCAACGCCGAGGGCCACACCCGCGCCGCCGTCCGGTGCCCGCACTGCTCGGAGCCCTTCGAAGTGGAACTCGGCGGGAGCCGCCTGGGGGAATCGTGACGTACGCGACCGACCGGCTGCAGGAGGAGATCGCGTACGTGGCCTACCACTTCCACTGGAGCCTGGAGGAGATCCTGGACCTGGAACACCACGACCGCCGCCGTTACACGGAGGCCATCGCGTCCTTGGTGACGCGGGCCGGGGCGGAGGGCTGAGCTGTGGGATTCCTGGACCGGCTGGACCCGCGGGACCGTGCCCGCAGGCGGGGTTCCGCCCCGCGCGGCGCGACGACGGGCGGTGCCGTGACCGACGCGCGCGCCGCCGGGACGGTGGAGACGGCGGGCGTCACGGGTAGTGCGGACGGGGGCCCGGACGGCTCCCCGTCGGCGGCCTCCGCCCTGCCCGCGGCGGTGGCGCCGGCCTGGACGGCGCTGCCGCCGATCCAGCGTGCCCTCGCGCCGGCCCCGGGCGGTGTCGCCGACTCCGCGTTCGGCGGCCGGCTGCCCACGTGGCAGAACCCGTCGTTCGCGGCTTCGGCCTCCCACGCGGTGCTGGACGGCCGGTCGAGCACGGTGCTCGGCGGCGCGGTCCACCAGGGCACCGCCCGTCCGGTCACGGGCCTGGAGCGTCCCGCCGCCGCCCTGCCCGCGGCCGCCGCCACGGGCCAGGAGCCGGTGGTCCAGCGGGCGCCCGCGGTGCCGCTGCGGTTCATCCCGCCGCGGCTGCCGGGCACGCCGGGTGGCACGCCGGGCCGTGCCGCGAGCGGCGGGCCGGGTGTCCGTCGTACCGCCGCGCCCGCCGGCACTTCCGCGCCGGCCGGACCGGTGCGGCCCGTGCCGCCGTCGGGATCCGCCGGCACCGGGATGCCGGCGCCCGCGCCCAGCGCACCCGCGTCCGGCACGCCCGCGTCCTCGTCCCCGTCCGCGCCGGCCTCACCGGTCGTGCCCGGGCGGGCCGCTTCGGCTGCCCCGGCACCGGTGGTGCAGCGTGCGGGCGCGGCGGGGTCTGGGGCAGGGACCGCGACGGGCGCAGCAGCGGCACCGGGCGGGGGTGCCGGCCGGCGTACGGGCAGCACCGCGCCGACCGGGCCGACCGCCGCCGGAGCCGCACGCTCCGGTCCGTCCGCCGCGCCGGGGAGCACTCCCCCGGTACAGCGGTCGGCGGCGGGCGCCGCCTCCGCGTCGTCATCGGCATCGACATCAGTGGCCTCACCGGCAGCAGCGGAGACCTCCGCGCAGGGAGCCGCCGGACCGTCCTCGTCGCCGGGCGTCCCGGTGGTGACGCCCCAGCCGCCGTCGGCCGGGGCCGCGATCGCCCCGCTGCCCGTGTCCGGCCCCCGGTTGACTCCCGTCACGCCGGGCACGCCGTCGCGCCCGGGGTCGCTCACGCACGCCCAGCGGCGGGCACCGGCCGTGCAGCGGCGCTCGCTTCCCGTGGCCCCGCGGGCCGCGACGGCCCCTGCCGGTGACGCACCCTCTGTGCAGAAGGCTTCCGCCGTGCAGGAAGCACCCGCCGGGACCACGTCCGGCGGCACCAGCGGTCCGGCGGACACACCCGCACCGGCGCCCGCGGCCCAGGGCGGCCAGGACGGCGGCGCAGGCGCCCGCACCACGGCCGTCGCGGCGGGGACCGCGGAACCGGCGGGGCCCGCAGTGCCTGCGGGTCCGGTCCGCGCCGCCACGACGGCGACGGCACCCGCCGCCGCTCCCCGTACCGAGCGCACGACGTCGGGTGCCCCGGCGGTACCGGCCGTCCAGCGGTCGGTGAGTGCGGACGGCGCTCCGCGGCCGGGCGGCACCGACACGTCTTCGGGTGCCCCCGCCGGCCCGGCGGCGACGCGGCCCGGCGGGAGCGTGCCCTCCGGCGGCTCACCGGCCGCCCCCGCACCGGGCACCCCCGTCACCCCGCCGCCGAGCCGGACCGCGGCGACCTCGGCGACGGCGGCAGGCACGGCCCCGGCCGCCCCGCCGAACCGGACCACGGCAACGCCCCCGGCCTCCGCCCCGAGCCCGGCGGCCTCCGGTACGGCTTCCGGGCCGGCCTCCTCGTCACGTCCGGTGCAGCGTGCGGCCGCGGCCCCCGCCCCGGGCAAGGCGCCCGCGCCCGGCCCGGCGGCCCGTCCGGCCACGGCGCCGGCAGCGGGCCCGGCCGCCCCGTCGGCACCGGTCCCGCCGGGGACCACGGTCTCCCGGTCGGCCACGGCACCGGGCAGGACCCCGGCCACCGGCCCCGCCACCACCCCGGCTTCGGCCCCGGCTGACGCTGCGGCGCCCGCAGCCACTTCAGCATCGGCTGCGGCAGCCGCCTCAGCTTCGGGCACGGCCTCTTTGCCCGCTTCGACTTCGGTTTCTTCGTCCGCCGTGCCCTCCGGCTCGGACTCGGGTGCGGGCCGAGCAGCACCGTCCGCACCGGCACCGGCACCGGCACCGGTCCAGCGTGCCGCCAAGGCGTCCCGCCCGGCCTCCGCTCCTGCCGGCTCCCCGGTTGCTGCCCCTTCTCCTTCTCCCACGGTCTCGGGGTCGCCCACCGCCTCTTCGTCCGCGCCCTCTTCCTCCTCGCCGGCCGCGGCCTCTGCCCCGCGCCCGGGTACGGGGTCCGGGTCGGCTTCCGGCGCATCGGCGGCCGGCGGACCCCAGGGCGCCGTACAGCGCCGAGCGGCGTCCGACAGCAGCCGTACGGCCTCCTCCACCCCGCCCACCGCTCCGGCCCTCGGCGCCCCCGTGCAGCGCGCCGCCGGGAGCTCGGCGAGCCCCGCCCCCTCGCCCTCGCTCGCCCACCCGCCCGCACCCGCACCCGTGCAGCGCACCGCGTCCGCCGCCCCGCGCCCGGCAGCCGCACCCGCCGGCCGAGCGCCCCGCCCCGGTCTCGGCGCCCCGGTCTCCTCGCGTCCCGCCGCACCCGCGGTCCCGGCGTCCGGCACCAACTCCCCGGCAGGCCCCTCGGCCGCCACTTCGCCCCCGGCCGGGTCCTCGGCCATCGCGGCCCCTCCCCCTTCACCGGCGGCAGCACCCGTACCGGAACCGGCCCCGGCCCAGGCACCCGTACCGGAACCGGCCCCGGCCCAGGCACCCGTACCGGAACCGGCCCCGGCCCAGGCACCGGTGCCGGCACCGGCACGGGTCCCCTCCGCCGGCGGCACGGCGACGCCCGCCGTCCAGCTCCGCCCCGCCTCCACCCATCCGGCCGCTGCGGTCACCCCGCCGCGCCGCTCCCCCCTCGGGGCACCCCTGAGTACGCCCCCCACCGACGCCGCGCCGGTGGCCACCCCGCCCGCGCATACCCCGCGGTCCACGACTCCCGCCTCCCCCGCCCCGGCAACCGCCCCGGTACCACTGGCATCAGCGCAGTCGCCCCTCCCGGCACCGCTCCCGATGCCGCTGCCGGCGGGACTCCCCGCTCCGCTCCCGCCCACCGTGCAGC
This sequence comes from Streptomyces sp. NPDC006743, assembly GCF_040703815.1. Lineage (NCBI taxonomy): Bacteria > Bacillati > Actinomycetota > Actinomycetes > Kitasatosporales > Streptomycetaceae > Streptomyces > Streptomyces sp. NPDC006743. The sequence goes on from NZ_JBEYJA010000034.1 coordinate 41,357, forward strand.
GCAGTCTCCAGCGGAGTGCGCCCACCACGCCCACCACCCCTGCCGCGCCGCCCTCCACCACCTCGCCGGCACCTGTGCCCTCGGCCACCGCACCCACGGGCGCGGCCCCCCGCCCCCTCCCCGTGGCCCGCCTCACCCCGCGCCCCGCTCCCCTGCCGGGCGCTCCGGCCGCCGCGGCGGCGCCGGCCTCCGTGGCGTTGCCGGTCGTCCAGCGCTCCTGGTGGAAGAAGTCCACGCCGAAGCCGTCCCGCACCGATCGGACGGCGCCCGCCCCCGCCGCGCCGCCCTCGCGCCCCGCGCCGGCCGCACCCCCCGCGCCCCCCGTACACCACACGGCGCCGCAGGCCACCCACCGCACCGACGGCCCGCCGCCCCCGTACACGCCGCACAGCGCCGCCGGCGCGCCGCCCCCGCCCCCGTCCGAGCCGCCGGAGTACGAGGCGATCCCGCCGGGCGCGTTCGACCCGAGGGAGCTGACCGACTTCCAGCTCGACGAGCTGGTGCACCGGATCATCGGCCGGATCACCCGGCTCATCCGTACCGAACTCCGACTGGACCGTGAGCGGATCGGCAAGCTCCGCGACCCGCGCCACTGACCGCCGGCGCACCCCGGACGTCCGGAGCCCACCCAAGACCCACCGGACACCACCGACCAGAACGACGACGGAAACGAAAGAAGGGCCCACCCTCGATGTCCCGCCAGGACCCGGGTTCCACCATCTGGTTCACCCTCAGCATCGACGGCGAGAGCCTCGGCTACTTCAACGGCTGCGAGGGATTGTCGTCCCAGGTGGAGGTCGAGCACCGCCAGGAGGGCGGCAACAACGGCTTCGTCTGGCAGTTGCCGACCCGCGTCACGTTCTCCACGATCCGGCTGACCCGTCCGCTCACCCCGGACACCACCAAGGTCGCCAAGTGGATCTCGTCCGTGCAGACGGGCATCAAACGGCCCACCGCGCAGATCGCCGCACTGCGCGCGGACGGCTCCGAGGTGGCCCGCTGGGGGCTGATCGACGTGCTCCCGGTGAGCTGGACCGGTCCCACCCTCGACCCGGCGAGTCCCGCGGTGGCGACCGAGGTGCTGGAGATCGCCCACCACGGGTTCACGGACTGAGCTGACGGAACGGACTGAGGGGAACGGCAGACATGGCCAAGGGCAGCAGGGGCGGCGCGGGCAAGAGCCTGGTGCGGGCCACGCTCGCGATCCACCAGCCGCCGAAGGGCAAGAGCAGGACGCCCGGCGGGCTCATCAAGACGTTCGCTTTCGACTTCAACCCGGCGCAGCTGTCGCTGACCCGCCGCGCCAACTGGAAGGTCACCCCCTCCCAGATCGAACGCAAGGGCCCGCTCCCGGAGTTCCTGGGCACCCAGTCGCGGGAGATGAACGTCGAGATCTTCCTGGACACGTCCGACGAGCCGACCAGCAACACCGTGCTGAAGAAGGTCGAGTCGCTGCTCTCCTGCTGCGAGGTGACGGCACAGAGCGTCGCCGCCAAACAGCCCTCGCCGCCGTGGGTGGTCTTCCAGTGGGGGTCGTTCTCGACGGCCCGTTTCACGGCGTACGTCAGCTCGGTGGAGGCGAGTTACACGCTGTTCGGGACCACCGGTGTGCCGATCCGCGCCACCTGCCGGCTCCAGCTGCACGAGATCCCGAGCCGCACCAAGGGGCAGAACCCGACGTCGGGCGCGCTGACCGCGCAGCGCGTGCACCGGGTCGTGGCCGGTGACTCGCTGCAGTCGCTGGCCTGGCGGGAGTACGGCAACGCGTCCGCCTGGCGGTCCATCGCCGAGGCCAACGGCATCGACGACCCGTCCGTGCTGCCGACCGGCGTCGAGCTGGTGCTGCCGGCCGCCGAGGAGGTGCGTGGCTGATGGTGCACACCGCGTTCTCCAATGTCATCGACGTCAAGGTCGGGGGCGCCAAACTGCCCCCGGAGTTCGCCGCGGACCTCGTGGACAGCTACGTCGACCAGGGCGTCGGCGTCCCGGCGGCGTTCCGGCTCACCTTCCGCGACCCCTACCGGCTGCTGCTGGGCAAGCTGAACATCACGTTCGGCACCAAGGTGGTCCTCGCTCCGGTCGCCGACGGCGAGGGGGCCGGTGACCCGCTGCTGACCGGTGAGGTGACGGGCCTGGAGGCCGACTACGACGGCACCGGCAGCTTCACCGTCGTGCGCGGCTACGACCTCGGGCACCGTCTGCTGCGCCAGCGCCGGGTGGCGGCGTACCGCAACCAGAGCGCGTCCGACATCGCCCGCAAGCTGGCCGCCCAGGACGGGGTGCCGATCGGGCGGATCGAGTCGACGCGGACGGTGTACGAGTTCATCAGCCAGTCCAACGTCACCGACTGGGACTTCCTCGCGCGGCTCGCCGACGAGAACGAGATGGTCATGTCGGTGGACGCGGACGGCAGGTTCCAGTTCGTGAAGCCGAAGTCGGCCTCCGGGGCGCCCTCCCCGAGCACCGACGGGGAGAAGAGCCCGTTCGTGCTCCAGGCCGGGCACGACATCCTGCGGCTGCGGGCCGCGGTGACCGCCGCCGACCAGGTGGGCAAGGTCGAGTCGCGCGGCTGGGACGTGACGACCAAGAAGAAGCTCACCGCGACCGCGCCCGCCACCGACAACCCGGGCATCACCATCGGCACCACGCCGGGCGCCGCCGCCGCCAAGTTCACGACCGCCAAACTGGTCGAGACGGGCACGCCCTACGACAAGCAGAACGAGGTGAAGTTCGCGGCCGACGCCCTCGCCGACGACGTGACGGGCTCGTTCGGAGAGCTGGAGGTCGTCGCGCGCGGGAACCCCCTGCTGCGCCCGGGGGTCCCGGTGGCGCTGGCGGACGTGGGCGTGCCCTTCGAGGGCAAGTACACGGTCACCTCGGTGCGGCACGTGTTCGGTGACGGCAAGCACTACGAGGTGTGGGTGACGGTCAGCGGACGGCAGTGGCGTTCGCTGTACGGTCTGGCCTCGGGCGGCTCCGACACCGCGCCGCGGCTGCCGAGCGTGGCCAACGCTCTGGTGACGGACGTGAACGACCCGCTGAAGCAGGGCCGGGTGCGGCTGCAGTTCCCCTGGCTGGACGACCGTTACGTCAGCGACTGGACGCGGACCGTGCAGCTGGGCGGCCTGGACGGCGGCGGGATCTTCCCGATGGACGTCAACGACGAGGTGCTGGTCGCCTTCGACCGGGGTGCCCTGGACCACCCGTTCGTCATCGGCGGGCTCTACAACGGCCGGGACAAGCCGACGCCGGTCAGCGACGTGCCGTTGCACGACGCGGTGCGCAAGAAGGCGAGCCGGCACACCGTCTCCGACCGGGACGGCAACCGCATGGACCTGCTCAGCCAGAAGACGGGCGGCCGCAAACAGGGCGTCCGGCTGGTCTCCGGGGACAAGCGGCTCACCATCAGCCTGGACCGGACGAACACCGAGATCATCGTGGACAGCAAGGGGTCGGTGACGATCAAGGGCAGCCGGTCGGTGTCGGTGGAGGCGGGCACCGACCTGTCGCTGAGCGCCGGTCGCAGCCTGACCCTCAAGAGCGGCGGCCCGCTCAGCATCCAGAGCGCCAGCATGGTCAACGTGCGGGCGGCGACCGAGATCGGGGTCACGGCCGGGGGTGCGCTGAACCTGTCGGCGGGCGGTGTCGCCAACCTCACCGGCGGGGGCACCGTGCAGATCTCCTCGCTCGCCAACACGACGATCAAGGCGCCGACCACCCTGGTCGCGTCCCCCGTCTTCGGTGTCACCACCATCCCCGTGCCGATGGTGATCCCGTGAGCCGTCCCTGTCACCGTGGCCGCCCCGGCGGCCGCCGCCGTCGCCGATTTCGTGGAAAGCGGGTGCCGTCCTGATGGCCGAGCAGTTCGTGGGGTCCGGCTGGTCGTTCCCGTTGCGCATCGGGCCGACCGGCGGGATCGCGCTGGTCAGCGGCGAGCGCGAGATCGAGGAGGCGATCCGCCTGGTGCTGTCGACGGCGCCGGGCGAGCGGCCCATGCGGCCCGACTTCGGCTGCGCCATCCACGACCTGGTGTTCGCCCCGGTCAACGAGCAGACCGCGGGCCGCATCCAGCACGAGGTGTACGCCAGCCTGGACCGCTGGGAGCCGCGCATCGAGGTCGACGACGTCGAGGTGTCGGCGGGCGGCGACCAGAGCGTCCTCTACATCGACGTGCGCTACTCGATCCGCGGCACCAACAACCCGCGCAGCCTCGTCTTCCCGTTCTACGTCATTCCGTCCCACGACGAGCCGGACGGCACCGCCCCGGCTCCGGAAAGCGACCGCTGATGGCACTGCCCTCCCCCAACCTCGACGACCGCCGCTTCCAGCAGTTCGTCGACGACGCCAAGCGCTACATCCAGCAGCGTGCTCCGGAGTGGACCGACCACAACGTCTCCGACCCGGGCGTCACCCTGGTCGAGACGGTCGCCCACATGGCCGACCAGATCGTCTACCGGCTCAACCGGGTGCCGGAGAAGAACCACCTGGCCTTCCTCGACCTGGTCGGGATCACCCTGTTCCCGCCGTCGGCCGCCCGCACGGACGTCACGTTCTGGCTGTCGGCGCCGCAGGAGGAGCCGGTGGCGGTGCCCGTGGGCACCGAGGTGGCGACCGTGCGCACCGAGAGCGAGGAGGCGGTGGTCTTCGCCACCGAGCGCGAACTGACGGTCGTCCCCTGCGAGTTGCGGAACCTGCTGGTGCAGCACCGGGGCGAGGCGGCGGTGGACCGCACCCACGACCTCGCCGAGGAGGACAAGGACCTGCTGTGCTTCGCCGAGTCCCCCGACCCCGGTGACTGCATGCTGCTCGGCCTGTCCGCGGCGGTGCCGCACTGCGCGGTCTCCCTGGACCTGGACAGCCGGGTCGACGGTGTCGGCGTGGACCCGCGCCAGCCGCCGCTGGTGTGGGAGGCGTGGACGGCGGACGGCTGGCAGTCCTGCGAGGTCGACCGGGACGGCACCGGTGGTCTCAACCGTCCCGGCGAGGTGGTCCTGCACGTGCCCGGCGGGCACGTGCTGTCCCGCAACGCCGGCCAGGAGGCGGGCTGGCTGCGCTGCCGGGTCACCGAACCCCACCCCGGCCAGCCCTTCTACACCACCTCCCCCACCATCCGGGCCGCCGGGGCGTTCACGATCGGCGGCACCACCGCCACCGTGCACGCGGAGACGGTGTACGACGAGGCGCTCGGCGAGTCCACCGGGCTGCCCGGCCAGCGGCTGCGTCTGACGCACGCGCCGGTGGTCGGGGACGACCCGCCGGTGCTGCTGCAGACCGCCGAGCACGACGGCTGGGTGGACTGGCAGGTCGTCCCGAACTTCGCGGCCTCCGGCCCGGGCGACCGGCACATCACCCTGGACGCCACGACCGGCGAGATCGCCTTCGGCCCGGCGGTGCGCGAACCCGACGGCTCGCTGCGCCAGTACGGGACGGTGGCGCCCAAGGGCTCGCCGATCCGGGCCCGCCGCTACCGCACCGGCGGCGGCCGGGCGGGCAACGTCGCCCGCGGCGCCGTGCAGATCCTGCGCACCTCCATCCCGTACGTCTCCGAGGTCACCAACCGCGAGGCCGCGCGCGGCGGGGTGGACGGGGAGACCGTCGAGGAGGCGAAGGTCCGGGCGCCGATCACGCTGCGCGCCCAGGAGCGTGCGGTGACCCTGCGGGACTACGAGGAGCTGGCCCGGCGGGCCGCCCCCGAGACCGCGCGGATCACCTGTCTGGAGGGCGAGGAGGGCGAGCACGGGGCTTACGCGGTGCGGGTCCTCGTGGTGCCGCAGGCGGTGCCGGACCCGGGCGGCCGGCTCCGCTTCGAGCAACTGGTGCCGGGCGACGCCCTGCTGGACCGGATCACCCGTCATCTGGACGAACGGCGCCTGATCGGGACCCGGCTGGCGGTCGGCCCGCCGTACTACCAGGGCGTGACGGTGGTGGCGACGGTGCACGCGTTCCGGGGCGTCGACACCGACCGGGTGCGGCGGGACGCGCACGACGCGCTGTACCGGCACCTCGACCCGCTGACCGGCGGCGCCGCGGGCACGGGCTGGCCGTTCGGCCGTCCGGTGCAGTCCGGTGAGGTCTTCGCGGTGCTCCAGCGCGTGCCGGGCGTCGAACTGGTCGACCAGGTGGTCCTGCACCCGGCCGACCCGCTGACCGGCAAGCGCGGCGAGGCCACCGACCGCATCGACCTGTCCGCGCCGTCCCTCGTGTTCTCCTTCGACCACCGGGTGCGGGTCATCGGGGACGGTGCCTGATGCGCGGTTCCATCGACGGACTGGGCTCGTCCGCTCCGATCGGCATGATGCTGCCCGCGGTGTTCGCCGACGACGATCTCGCGCAGCGGTTCGTCGCCGGACTGGACGAGGTCCTCGCGCCGATCCTGAACGTCCTCGACTGCATGGACACGTACTTCCGGCCGTCGCTGGCCCCGCTGGACTTCGCCCAGTGGCTGGGGGGCTGGGTCGGTGCGGAGACCGACGGCAGTGAACCCGAGCCGCTGCTGAGGGCCGCGGTGGCCGCCGCCGCGTACCTGCACCGGGTCCGCGGCACCCGGCGCGGGCTCGCCGAGGCCGTACGGCTCGCCTTCGGAGTCGAGCCGGAGATCAGCGAGAGCGGTGCCGCCACCTGGAGCGCCCGCCCGCTGGGTCCGGTGCCCGGCGAGGCGCGCCCGCGCCTGCACGTGCACCTGCGGCTGCCCGACCCGACCCCCGCGGACCGCTACCGCCTGGACTCCCTGGTCGCCGCCGCCCGCCCCGCCCACATGCCGTACACGGTGCAGGTGACCGCGGCCCGGCCCGCCGTCCCCGCCGAACCCGCCGAAAGGACCCCCGAGAGATGACGACCCCCCAGAACTGCGCCGACTGCGGCACCCGCGCGGAACCGGGCCAGTCGTTCTGCGACGCCTGCGGGGCGGTACTGAGCTGGACGGACCCGGTGGCGTCCCGCGCCCCGTCCGCCGCGTCCCGGGTGCCGGAGCCGAGCGGGGCCGCCGCGTCCGGCGGCTCCGCGGGATCCGCCGCGTCCGCCGGCTCGTCCGCGGCCGCCGACGCCCCGGCGGGGCGCGGTGACGCGTCCGGCGCGGCCCCGGCCCCGCAGGGCGCCGGGCACGGACCGGGTGCCGGCGGTGACGGCGGCGGCGCGGGCGCCCGCGGGCAGGCGCCCGCGGGGTCCGCGTCCGCCGGAGGGGCGCCTTCGGGAGCCGTCGCCGGCGGGCCCGCGTCCGCCGGGCCGGCCACGCCCCCCGCCGCTCCCGCCGCCACGGCCGCTTCTCCGGAGCCCGCCCGGGGCACCGCGCCGGAGTGGCCCGCCTCCCCGCGGCCGGACGGCGCCGGTCACGATCCGGCGGGCCCGGCCTCCCGGCCCGGCGGGGAGCCGGCCGGCGACGCCTGGCACGCCCCGGGCCGGTCCCGCGAGGACGACACGCTCCCGAACGCGGCCCCTGGGGTCCACTACTTCTCGGACCCCGCCGGCGCACCCGCCGCCGCCGGTTCCGCCGCCCCGGCCCCCGAGCCCGCCTCCTGGCCCACGCCTCCCGCGGGCACGCCGGCGGCCGCGCCGGGCGCCCCGCTTCCCGGCACCCCGGAGGACGCGGCGGAGCGGGCGCGGCGCCTGCTGATCCCGGTCGCCGACCCGGACGCCCAGCCCGCGCCCGCCCCCTCCGTCGCGCCGGTGCTGCCCGGCCGCCCCGCCCCCCAGCGCCCCCAGTCCGTACGGGCCCCCGGCGAGGAACTCGGCGCGGACGGCGGTCTGCCCTGCCCCTGGTGCGGCACCCGGAACCGGCCGGAGCGGCACTACTGCGCGCGCTGCGCGATGCCCATGGCCGGTGACCGGCACGCGCCGGTCCGGCTGCCCTGGTGGCGGCGGCTGCTGCGCGGCGGCAACAGCGAGGCGCCGTGGGCCGGTGACCGCCCCCGGCTGCGCCGCGCCTTCGACCGCGTACTGACCTGGCTGGGCGCGGCGATCGTGCTGACCCTGCTGATCGTGCTGGCCGTGAAGATCCCCGACGGTGTGCAGGCGACCCGCGACCACTTCGCCAAGCGGGCTCCGGTCGCGCCCGACCGGGTCAGTGCCTCCCGCTCGTACCCGGGGCACAAGCCGGACCTGGCATTCGACAAGATCAACAACACCTGGTGGGGTCCGGGCGTGTCCGAGAGCGGCCAGGGCCAGTGGATCGAGGCGCGCTTCGACCAGCCCACGCGCCTGCTGAACCTGATCATCACGCCGGGTGTGTCCATCCGTGCCGACCAGCTCTCCAAGTCGGCGCTCCCGCACCGCATCGAGGCCCGGATCACGCTGGCCGACGGCAAGACCACGACCCGTGAACTCGTCCTCGACCAGGGGGCGGGGCCCCAGACCCGCGCCTTCCGCGTCGGCAAGGCCACGGCGGTCCGCTTCACCATCGAGTCGGCCTACCAGCCCTCGGCGCAGAAGCAGGTCTCCATCGCCGAGATCGAGTTCTTCGGCCCGTCCAACGCGAGCGGGAGCTGACCGGGCCGGGGTGCCGAGGGAGGAGCCGGACGCGGGCCGGCAGCCCCTGGGGCGGGAGGAGTTGAGCGTGGGGCTCGGGAGGGCCCCTACAGCCCCACGATCTTGTTCCAGCGCCTGGCGAACTCCACCCGTTCCGTGGAGGTGATGTCACGGGCGATGGCCAGGCGCCGCCGCATGGTGGCGTCGGGGAAGATCAGCGGGTTCTCGGCCAGGGCGGCCGTCTCCTCGTCGCCGGAGGCGGCCAGCACCTCCTTGGCCGCCGGGACCGGGCAGACGTAGTTCACCCAGGAGGCCAGTGCGGCGGCGGCCTCGGGCTCGCAGTAGTGGTCGATCAGGCGCTCGGCGCTCGCCTTGTGGGCGGCCCGGTCGGGGATCATCAGGGAGTCCGACCACAGCTCGGCGCCCTCCTCGGGGACGACGAAGCGGATGTCGGGGTTGTCCGCCTGGAGCTGGATCACGTCGCCCGAGTAGGCCTGGCAGGCCAGGACGTCGCCGCTGACCAGGTCCTTGGTGTAGTCGTTGCCGGTGAAGCGGCGGATCTGGCCGCGGGCGACCTGCTTCTCCACCTGGTCGCAGACGCGGTGGAAGTCGTCCGCCGTCCACTTCCTGATGTCGACGCCATTGCCCTGCATCAGCAGGGCGAAGGACTCGTCCAGGCCGGACAGCAGGGTCACCCGGCCCTTGAGGTCGCTCGCCCACAGGTCGGCGACGCGGTGGATGTCGCGGCCGAGCCGGCGGCGGTCGTAGGCGATGCCGGTGATGCCCGACTGGTAGGGCACGGTGAATCTGCGGCCGGGGTCGAAGGCGGGCGAACGCAGCAGCGGGTCCAGGTGCTCGGCGACGTTCGGCTGCCGGGCCCGGTCCATCTCCTGCACCCAGCCCAGGCGCACGAAGCGTGCGCACATCCAGTCGCTGATGACGATGAGGTCGCGGCCGGGCTCCTGGTGGTTCATCAGGGCCGGGCTGATCTTGCCGAAGAACTCGTCGTTGTCGTTGATCTCCTCGGAGTACGCCACCGAGATCCCGGTGCGCTTCTCGAAGGCCTCCAGCGTGGGCCGCCGGTTCGGGTTCTTGTCGTCGGTGTCGATGTAGAGCGGCCAGTTCGACCAGGCCAGCCGCTTGTCGGTGGCCGACAGGTCCGGGACGGAGCGGTCGCCCGCGGCGACGTACGCGGCCGGCACCCCGCATCCGGCGAGCGCGCCGAGCGCGGCGGTGGAGCCGAGGGCGCGCAGCAGGGACCGGCGGGAGGCGGCGGGCGGGACGCGCGGCGGGGTGCGGGGCGTCAGCGGAGTCCGGGGCATCCCCGCAGCATGCCGCCCGCGACCGCCCCGGACAATCGACGCTCCGTCGAGCGCGGCGGGGCTGCCCGGACACCTTGTCGATCCCGGGACACTTGCCGAGCCCGGCTCGCCGGCACGGTCTGCGGCCACGGCCCACCGCCCTTCGCCCGCAAGGCCGTTGGACGCCGGGGCCGCGCGCCGCGCGTTCGCGGGAAGAGCGCCGGACAGCCGGGGGCAGCAGGCCGTAGGGGCGGCGGCAGAGCCCCGGACGGGCGCGGGCAGAGCCCCGGACGGGCGCGGGCGACGCCGTCCGGCCGCAGGCAGAAGGCCGTACGGCCTGGGACAGAACGCCGGACGGCCAGGGCAGAAGCCGGACGGGCGCGGGCGGAACGCGGTACGGCCACGGGAAGCACCGCCCGGTCGCGGCAAGACGCGGCGCGCGTCGGCCCGGAAGGGCGCGCGAGGGGTGTCAGCGACGGTCGCCGGGTGTCCGCGGACGTGCCGCGGCCCCGGACGGTCCGTCCACCGTCCGGGGCCGCGGATCCTGCCGGGGCGTTGGCGGGTCAGCCGTCCAGCGAGGTCATGACGTGCTTGATGCGCGTGTAGTCCTCGAAGCCGTACGCCGACAGGTCCTTGCCGTAGCCGGACTTCTTGAAGCCGCCGTGCGGCATCTCGGCGACCAGCGGGATGTGGGTGTTGATCCACACGCAGCCGAAGTCGAGCTTCTTGGACATCCGCATGGCGCGGGAGTGGTCCTTGGTCCACACCGAGGAGGCCAGCGCGTACTCGACGCCGTTGGCCCACTCGACGGCCTGGTCCTCGTCGGTGAAGGACTGGACGGTGATGACCGGGCCGAAGACCTCCTTCTGGATGATCTCGTCGTCCTGCTTGAGGCCGGAGACGACGGTCGGGGCGTAGAAGTAGCCCTTGTCGCCGACCTGGTGACCGCCGGCCTCGACCTTGGCGTGGGCGGGCAGCCGCTCGATGAAGCCGGCGACCTGCTTGAGCTGGTTGGGGTTGTTCAGCGGGCCGTACAGGACGTCCTCGTCGTCGGGCTGCCCGGTCTTCGTGTCCTCGGCGGCCTTGGCGAGCGCGGAGACGAACGCGTCGTGGATCGACTCGTGGACCAGGACGCGGGTGGCGGCCGTGCAGTCCTGGCCGGCGTTGAAGTAGCCGGCCATGGCGATGTCCCCGACGGCCTTGTCGATGTCGGTGTCCTCGAAGACCACGACCGGGGCCTTGCCGCCCAGCTCCAGGTGGACCCGCTTGAGGTCCTTGGAGGCGGACTCGGCGACCGACATGCCGGCGCGGACGGAGCCGGTGATGGAGGCCATCGCGGGGGTCTCGTGCTCGACCATGAGGCGGCCGGTGTCGCGGTCGCCGCAGATGACGTTGAAGACGCCCTTGGGCAGGACCGAGCCGACGATGTCGGCGATCAGGACGGTGGAGGCCGGGGTGGTGTCCGACGGCTTGAGGACGACCGTGTTGCCGGCCGCGAGCGCGGGGGCGAACTTCCACACGGCCATCATCATCGGGTAGTTCCACGGCGCGACCTGGGCGCAGACGCCGATCGGCTCGCGGCGCACGATCGAGGTCAGACCCTCCATGTACTCGCCGGCCGAGCGGCCCTCGAGCATCCGGGCCGCACCCGCGAAGAAGCGGATCTGGTCGACCATGGGCGGGATCTCCTCGGAGCGGGTCAGCCCGATGGGCTTGCCCGTGTTCTCCACCTCCGCCGCGATCAGTTCCTCGGCGCGCTCCTCGAAGGCGTCCGCGATCTTCAGCAGGGCCTTCTGCCGCTCGGCCGGGGTGGTGTCGCGCCAGGCGGGGAAGGCCGCGGCGGCCGCGGCCATGGCGGCGTCCACGTCCGCCTGACCGGACAGCGGCGCGGTCGCGTACGCCTCGCCGGTCGCGGGGTTGACCACCTCGGTGGTCCGCCCGTCGGCGGCGTCCCGGAACTCACCGTCGATGTAGTTGCGCAGACGACGCAGCTCGGTGCTCACTGCCGGCCCTCCTGGTGGGGTTCAAGGTGTCCAATCACTGAGACACCCACCCTAGTCGCCCGGCCGACGTTTTCAACACCCCCACCGCCACCACTTCTGCGAAATCCGCAAGACTCGGCGCCGCAAACAACGAATTTCATCGATTCGGGGTTGCGGAACTGTCGAGACGTCGTGCACAGTGAGGACGTGGCCAGTCGAAGCGCAGACCAGAAGGACTCGCCCCGCGAGTCCCGCAACGGGAACGGCACCCCCCAGCTCGACGCCGTCTCCCTCGCCATCATCCAGCAGCTCCAGGAGGACGGCCGCCGGCCCTACGCGGCGATCGGCAAGGCCGTCGGCCTCTCCGAGGCGGCCGTGCGCCAGCGCGTGCAGAAGCTGCTGGACCAGGGCGTCATGCAGATCGTCGCCGTCACGGACCCGCTCACCGTGGGCTTCCGCCGGCAGGCGATGGTCGGCGTGAACGTCGAGGGCGATGTCGAGGCCATCGCGGACGCGCTGACTGACATGTCGGAAGTCGAGTACGTGGTGATGACCGCGGGCTCGTTCGACATCCTCGCGGAGATCGTCTGCGAGGACGACGACCACCTGCTGGACGTCATCAACAAACGCATCCGGGCCCTGCCCGGCGTGCGCTCCACCGAGAGCTTCGTCTACCTCAAGCTCAAGAAGCAGACCTACATGTGGGGAACCCGATAACCGTGAGCAAGGACCTCAGCCGAACCGCGTACGACCACCTGTGGATGCACTTCACCCGCATGTCCTCGTACGAGAACGCCCCCGTGCCGACCATCGTGCGCGGCGAGGGCACCTACATCTACGACGACCAGGGCAAGCGCTACCTCGACGGCCTCGCGGGCCTGTTCGTGGTCCAGGCCGGCCACGGCCGCACCGAGCTGGCCGAGACCGCCTTCAAGCAGGCGCAGGAACTGGCCTTCTTCCCGGTCTGGTCGTACGCCCACCCCAAGGCCGTCGAGCTGGCCGAGCGGCTGGCGGACTACGCCCCGGGCGACCTGAACAAGGTCTTCTTCACCACCGGCGGCGGCGAGGCCGTCGAGACGGCCTGGAAGCTCGCCAAGCAGTACTTCAAGCTCACCGGCAAGCCGATGAAGCACAAGGTCATCTCCCGCGCGGTCGCCTACCACGGCACCCCGCAGGGCGCCCTGTCCATCACCGGCCTGCCGGGCCTGAAGGCCCCCTTCGAGCCGCTGGTCCCGGGCGCGCACAAGGTCCCGAACACCAACATCTACCGCGCCCCGATCCACGGCGACGACCCCGAGGCCTTCGGCCGCTGGGCCGCCGACCAGATCGAGCAGCAGATCCTCTTCGAGGGCCCCGAGACGGTCGCCGCCGTCTTCCTGGAGCCGGTGCAGAACGCCGGCGGCTGCTTCCCGCCGCCGCCCGGGTACTTCCAGCGCGTGCGCGAGATCTGCGACCAGTACGACGTGCTGCTCGTCTCCGACGAGGTCATCTGCGCCTTCGGCCGCCTGGGCACCATGTTCGCCTGCGACAAGTTCGGCTACGTCCCGGACATGATCACCTGCGCCAAGGGCATGACCTCGGGCTACTCCCCGATCGGCGCCTGCATCATCTCCGACCGCCTGGCCGAGCCGTTCTACAAGGGCGACAACACCTTCCTGCACGGCTACACCTTCGGCGGACACCCGGTCTCCGCCGCGGTCGGCCTGGCCAACCTCGACCTGTTCGAGCGCGAGGGCCTCAACCAGCACGTCCTGGACAACGAGGGCGCCTTCCTGTCCACGCTGCAGAAGCTGCACGACCTGCCGATCGTCGGCGACGTCCGCGGCAACGGCTTCTTCTACGGCATCGAGCTGGTCAAGGACAAGAACACCAAGGAGTCCTTCAACGACGAGGAGACCGAGCGCGTCCTGTACGGCTTCCTCTCCAAGGCGCTCTACGACAACGGCCTGTACTGCCGTGCCGACGACCGCGGCGACCCGGTCGTCCAGCTCGCCCCGCCGCTGATCTCCAACCAGGACACGTTCGACGAGATCGAGCAGATCCTGCGCGCGGTGCTGACGGAGGCGTGGACCAAGCTGTGACCCCGCCGAGGTGAGCGAACCACGGCGCACACCTCCGATCAGATGATCATCACCGGCCCCGGAGCCGTCCGTTCGAGTGGGAAACGGCGGCCCGGGGCCGTGTGCTGTCCGGCCACCCGGCCCCGGCTGCCTAGCGTGACGTGACCGATCGGCTCCGCCTTCGTTCCCCCGTACGAGGGATTCGTACGGAGAACGGGCACGAGGGGTCCCCGGACCCGCACGGCACCCCGCGCGGCATTCCTGATCCGAACCGAGGTGTACGCCATGGTGGCCCCGCCGGACAACGACGTGCTCTGGGCACGCGCCCTGCACTACACCCACAAGGACGGCTCGCCCGCCCTGAGCGGAGTCTCGCTCGGTGTCGGACAGGGCGAGATCCTCGCCGTCGCCGGACCGAGCGGCAGCGGCAAGACCACCCTGCTGCGCTGCCTGTCCGGCATGGTGCGGGTCCGCGAGGGCGAGGTCTGGTTCAACAGCGCCCCCGTGCACACGCTCGGCGCGCTCGCCCGCGAGCGGCTGCGCCGCGACCGGTTCGGCTGGATCGACCCCGCTCCCGTCCTCGTACCGGAACTGAACGCCTGGGAGAACACCGCCCTGCCGCTCATGCTGCGCGGCACCGGCCGGCGCCGGGCCAAGGTGGCCGCCCTGGAGTGGCTGGAGCGCCTGGACGTCGGCGAACTGGCCCGCAAACGCCCGCACCAACTGCGCCAGGCCGAACGGCAGCGGGTCTGCATCGCCCGCGCGCTCGCCCCCGCGCCCACCGTGCTCTTCGCCGACGAGCCGACCGCGCCGCTGCACCGCGCCGACCGCGCCCACGTGCTGCGCACCCTCACCACGGCCGCCCGCTCGCACGGCATCACCGTCCTGCTGGCCACCCACGACGCTCAGACCGCGGCCCTCGCCGACCGCACGGTGGCCCTCCAGGACGGGCGGTGCGTGAAGACCGTGCAGCTGCCCCCGGCGGGTGACGCCACGGAAGGCCGGGCCGCGTGCTCGCTCTCCGTCTGACCCGCCTCGCCCACCCCGCCGTGCAGCTGCGCCGCCTGACGGTGGCCGCCGCCTCGGCGGGCACCGGCTTCCTGCTGCTGTGCAGCCTGGCCTACGGCCTCGGCCACCCGGACGACCCCGGCGCCGCGCTGCTGCGGCTGTCCTGGTGCGCGGTGCCACTGGCCGCCACCGTGTACCTCACGGTCGCCGTGGCCCGCACCGACCCGGCCACCCGGCCCCGCACGGCACTGTCCGCGCTCGGCCTGGGCCCCGGCCGCCTGATGGCCGTCTCGGCCGCCACGACCGCCCTGACCTGCACGGCCGGTTCGCTCCTCGCGCTGCTGCTCTTCCTGCACCTGCGCGGCGGCCTCACCGGACTGCCGTTCGACGGCGCCGCCTCCGGAGTCCTCGCCGCGCGCGAGCGGCTACCGGTGCCGGGAGCGCTGACGCTGCTCGCGATCGTCCCGGCCCTGGCCTCGATCGCCGTGGCCTGGTCCCTGCGTCCGCGCGAGCCCCGTCCGGCCCCCCGCGCCGCCGCGCCCGCCCCGCAGGACGCGGACGCCCCCGCCGACGCCGGCCCCGCCGGCCCCGGCACCGGCGCCGCCCCGGAGGACACCGACCCGCACCGCCCCCTCCCGCCCCGCCGGCCCCCCGCCGGCCTGCCCTGGGGGATCGCCGTGCTGGCCGTCGGCCTCACCGTCGAGGCCTACGCGGGCCGCTCCCCCGCCTCCCGCACGGCCCTGCCCGGCCACCTCGCCGCCGACTCCGCGCCGGTCCTGGCGGGCTGGCTGCTCACCGCCCTCGGCCTGGCCCTGGCCGGCCCCGGCCTCACCCACCTGTGCGGCCGCCTCCTGCAGGCGGTGCGCCCCGGCGCCGTACGCCTGCTGGCGGGCCGGGTGCTGATGGAGGAGGCGGCCCGGATCGGCCGCCCGCTGGGCGTGGTCTGCGCGGTGGCGTCCGGCGCGTACGCCGCGGTCGCGCTGTCCGGCGGCGCGGCACCGGATCCCGGACCCCTCACCGCCCTGGGCGCTCTCCTGGTGGCAGGCTGCGCGGTGGCCGCGCTGCTCACCGCCGCGGTGGAGGCCCGGCAGTCCCGGTCCGCGACCATCGCCGCCCTGCGCCGGCTCGGCGCCCCGGCCACCACGCTGCGGTCCGCCGCGGCCCTGCGCGCCGGCGCCCTGCTGGCCCTGTTCGTGCCGCTGACCCTGGTGATCGCCGCTCTCGCCGCGCTGCCGCTGGCGCGCTGAGACAGCCGTACGAAAAAAGATCCCCGGCGGCCGATGAGTTCCGCGCGGGGCCCCGGTCCACCCCATCGAACAGCACGAACGGCGGCACCGCAGAGGGAGAGACCCACCATGCCGAACAGCTACCAGCAGATGATCTTCGTGAACCTGGCGACCGAGGACGTGGCCGCGTCGAAGAAGTTCTTCACCGAGCTCGGCTACACCATCAACCCGCAGTTCTCCACCGACGACTGCGCCTGCGTCGTCATCAGCGACACGATCATCGCGATGCTCCTCGGCAAGAAGCGCTACGCGGACTTCACCGAGAAGGAGATCGCGGACTCCACCCGCACCAGCGAGGTGCTGATCTGTCTGAGCGCCGAGAGCCGCGAGCAGGTCGACGAGCTGGTCGGCAAGGCGGTCGCCGCGGGCGGCACGGCGACCGGCCGGACCCAGGACTACGGCCACATGTACGGCCGCGCCTTCGACGACCTCGACGGCCACACCTGGGAGGTCATGTGGATGGACCCGGCGGCGGTGCAGGGCTGAGCCGCGGAAAGCCGCAGGGCAGGCGGCGCCGCCCCGGGCCCACTGCGCCCGCACGGCGGCACCGGCCGGCCGGGACGCGCGGCGGCACCACCCCCACGGCCGGTGCGCGCGACAGGGCGCCCACCTGCCGGCGGGGGTGACCCGGTCGGCGGCGGCCCGCCGCCGGTCCGCGCCCTCCGGTCGGCGGCGGGCGCACGCCGTGGGCGGGGCCTGCCGCGGCGCTGCCTAGCATGGGCGGGTGCATCCGATATCCGATCCGCCGCGCGGCGGTTCCCCCGACCGTGAGATCGAGTCCCTCGCCGAGTTCGACGAAGCAGTCCTGGAGCACGGCTCCCTGGCCCGGTTCCGCGTCCAGTCCGTGGACCTGACGGACCGCAGCGACGTCCTCGTCTCCGTCGACACGGCCGGCGCCGTCTTCCTCGGCTGCGCCATGGCCCCCGACGCCGCCGCGAAGGTGCGCGCCGCCGGGGCCCTGGTCTTCCCGCCCGTCCCGCACCTGCCCTTCGACCCGTACCGGGGCTTCGTCTACACCCCCGGCGAACTGTTCGAAGGACTCGCGGAGTCGGGCTACGAGGCGACTCCCGACGCCCGCGCCTACGCCTGGTTCCAGCGGACGAAGGGCGACGGGGACATCCACGCCTCGATGCTGCGCGCGATCCACGACGACGCCGTCTCCGACGCGCTCGACGAACTCCTGGCCGGCGCGCGGGTGGTGGGCGTCATGGGCGGGCACGCGATGGAGCGCGGCACGCAGGAGTACGCCGGGGCGGCGCGCCTGGGACGCGCGCTGGCCCGCGACGGCTTCACGGTGGCCACCGGCGGCGGCCCCGGCGCGATGGAGGCGGCGAACCTCGGCGCCTGGGCCGCGCCCTTCGACGACGCGATGCTGCACGAGGCGCTGCGCCTGCTCGGCAAGACCCCCTCGTTCCGGCCGTCGGTCACCGACTGGGCGCGCGCCGCCTTCGAGGTGCGCGAGCGCTGGCCGGACGGCGGCGCGTCCGTCGGCATCCCCACCTGGTTCTACGGACACGAGCCGCCCAGCCCGTTCGCGGCGCACATCGCCAAGTACTTCGCCAACGCCACCCGCGAGGACGGCCTGCTGGCCCGCTCCACCGCGGGAGTGGTCTTCCTGCCGGGTGCCGCGGGCACCGTCCAGGAGATCTTCGACAACGCCACCCCGAACTACTACGGGTCGCGGGGCGAGCCCGCCCCGATGGTCCTCGTGGACCGCGTGCACTGGACGGAGCGGCTGCCTGCGTGGCCGTTGCTGCGCTCGCTCGCGCGGGGCCGCCCGATGGAGCACCGCATCGCCCTGGTGGACCGCATCGAGGAGGCTCCCGAGGCACTGAGACGGCTCGGCGGCCGGTGACCGGGCGAGGCCGGCGGCTCCGGCACCGCTGCGCCCCCGGTCACCGGCGGCGCAGCCGATTTGCGCGGGCTGCCCCGCCGGGGCCCCGCCGGACGGGCCGCCGTCGCGGTCAGCCCAGTACCACGGTGTCGGCCGGGTCGAACACCACGCCCGTCTCGTCCCCGACCTCGGGGGCCGACCGCAGGGGGCAGGCCGCCTCCAGCCGGGGCGCGTCGGGCGGCTGAAGGCGGACGGTGACGTGGGTGCCCCGGAAGGTGCGGGCGACCACCGTGCAGCGCAGTCCCTCGCCGGCCGGGACGAGACGGACACCGGCGGGCCGTACGAGGACGTCACGGGTACCCCGCGGGGCGTTCGCGGGCACCGGCACCTTGCCCCACGGCGTGAGCGCCACCTCGCCGTCGACCTTCGCCTCCACGACGTTCTCGAAACCGAGGAAGCGTGCCACGAAGGCGTCGGCGGGGCGCTGCCACACCTGAAGCGGCGTACCGGACTGGGCGATCCGGCCCTCCCGCATCACGACGACCCGGTCGGCCAGCGCGAACGCCTCGCCCTGGTCGTGGGTGACGGCGAGGACCGTGGTGCCCAACCGCCCGAACAGCTCCCGCAGTTCGACGACGAGGCGTTCGCGCAGGGAACGGTCGAGCTGGCCGAGCGGCTCGTCCAGCATGAGCAGCCGGGGCCGGGGCGCCAGGGCGCGGGCGAGCGCGACACGCTGCTGCTCACCACCGGACAGGGCGGCCACGGCCCGCGCTCCCGCGCCCGGAAGGCCGACGAGTTCGAGCAGTTCGGCCACCCGATCGGCCCGTTCCCGCCGGCTCGCGCCGCGCATCCGCAGCCCGAAGCCGACGTTCCCGGCCACGTCCCGCTGCGGGAAGAGCTGGTGGTCCTGGAACATCAGGCCGACCTCACGGCGGTGCACCGCGACCCCCGCCTGGTCCCGCCCGTCGAGCAGCACCCGGCCGCGGTCCAGCGGCTGGAGCCCGGCCACCGTCCGCAGCAGCGTCGACTTGCCGCTGCCGCTGGGTCCGAGCACGCAGACGATCTCCTCTTCGGCGACCGCGAGGTCGACCGCGTCGAGCACGGGCCGCCCGGCGAAGCGGACGGTGGCGTCCTGAAGGCTCAGCAGCATCAGAACTCCCCCGTCCGGTCGGTGCCGCGCAGTCTCTCCAGTACCAGCAGCGCCACCGCGCACACCACCATGAGGATCGTCGACAGGGCCATCGCCTGGCCGTAGTTGAGGTCGCCGGGCCGGGCGAGCAGACGGGCCACGGCCACCGGCAGGGTCGGGTTGTCGGGACGCGCGATGAACACGGTCGCCCCGAACTCCCCGAGGGAGACCGCGAAGGCGAACCCGGCGGCGACCAGCAGCGCCCGCCGCACCAGCGGCAGGTCCACCTCCCGCCACACCCGCCACGGCGACGCCCCGAGCACGGCCGCCGCCTCCCGCAGCCGTGCGTCCACCGCGCGCAGCACGGGCAGCATGGTCCGTACGACGAAGGGCACGCCGACCAGGGCCTGCGCGAGGGGCACCAGGAACCAGGACTGTCTGAGGTCCAGCGGCGGCTTGTCCAGGGCGATCAGGAATCCGAAGCCGACGGTCACCGCCGACACCCCGAGCGGCAGCATCAGCAGCGCGTCGAAGCCGCGCACGATCCGGCCGGCGTCGCGGCGGGTGAGCGCGGCGGCGGCCAGCGAGCCGATGACGACGGCGACGGCGGTCGCGGCGGCCGCGTAGGACAGGGAGGCGCCGACGGCGTGGATCGGCGCGACCAGGAAGGTGCCGCCGTCGGGGTCGGTCAGCGCACGGTAGTAGCCGAACCCGGGCGCGGTGAGCGAGCGCCGCACCAGCACGGCCAGCGGCAGCAGCAGGAGCACGGCGATGACGGCGACGACCGCGGCCAGCAGGGTCCACTGCCCGGCGCCGCGCGGACGGCGGGCGGTGCGGGAGGCGTCCACCAGTTTCAGCGCGCTCTCCCGGCGCCGTACCGTCCAGGCGTGCACGGCGAGGATCGCGCCCACCGCGAGGAACTGCACGAGGGTGAGGACCGCGGCCGTGGTGAGGTCGAACATCTGCGAGGTCTGCCGGTAGATCTCCACTTCGAGGGTGGAGAAGCCGGGGCCGCCGAGGATCTGCACCACGCCGAAGGAGGTGAAGGTGAAGAGGAAGACCATGAGCGCGGCGGCGGCCACCGCGGGGGCCAGGGCCGGCAGTGTGACCTTGCGCCAGGCGGTCAGCGGGGAGGCGCCGAGCATCCGCGCGGCCTCCTCCTGCCGCGGGTCGAGCTGGGCCCACAGACCGCCCACGGTCCGTACGACGACGGCGTAGTTGAAGAAGACGTGCGCGAGGAGGATCGCCCACACGGTGGTGTCCAGCCGCACCCCCCACAGCTCGTCGAGCAGTCCCCCGCGCCCGAGGAGGGCGAGGAAGGCGGTGCCCACGACGACGGTGGGCAGCACGAACGGCACGGTGACCACCGCCCGCAGGAGGTGGCGGCCGGGGAAGTCGTAGCGGGCGAGGACGTAGGCGCCGGGCAGCGCGATCAGCAGGGTGAGCGCGGTGGAGGCGAGCGCCTGCCAGGTGGTGAACCACAGGACGTGCCGGATGTCGGACCGGCCCAGCACCTGCGTGAACTGCCCCCACTGCCAGGAGCCGCCGGCGTGCAGGCCGCGCCGCACGATCGCGGTCACCGGGTAGGCGAAGAACAGCGCGAAGAACGCGACGGGCACGGCCATCAGGCCGAGCCGCGCCGCGTTCCCCGCACGCCGGCGCCGGACACGTGCCGTGTCAGGCCCTACTTCACTACGAGCGAGGACCACGTCTTGACCCACTGGTCACGGTTGGCGGCGATCTTGCCGGGGGCCATGGTCTGCGGGTCCTTGGCCTGCGGACCGTACTTCGCGAACACCGCCGGTACCGCGGCCGTCTCGCGCACCGGGTAGACGAACATGTTCAGCGGCATGTCCTCCTGGAACTTCTCGCTGATCAGGAAGTCGAGGAACGCCTTGCCGCCCTTGGTGTTCCGCGCGTTGCTGAGCAGGCCGGCGTACTCGACCTGGCGGAAGCAGGTGCCGTCCACGACGCCGGTCGGCGCGGTCTTCGGCTTCGGGTCGGCGTAGACGACCTCGGCGGGCGGCGAGGAGGCGTAGGAGACGACGAGCGGTCGGTCGCCCTTGGCCTTCTTCCCGCCGGCGGAACCGGAGAACTCCTGGTTGTAGGCCTGCTCCCAGCCGTCGACGACCTTGACGCCGTTGTCCTTGAGCTTCTTCCAGTACGCCTGCCAGCCCGCGTCCCCGTACCTGGCGGCGGTGCCGAGCAGGAAACCGAGGCCGGGCGAGGAGGTCGCCGCGTCCTCGGTGACGAGGAGGTTCTTGTACTGCGGCTTCAGCAGGTCGTCGAAGGAGGCCGGCGGCGCCAGCTTGCGGTCGGCGAAGTACTTCTTGTCGTAGTTGACGCAGATGTCGCCGGTGTCGACGGGCGTGACGCGGTGCCGGGCCTGGTCGACCCGGTACCGGCTGACGACCGTGCCGGAGTCCTTCGGCTCGTACGACTGGAAGAGGCCGTTGTCGAGCGCGCGGGACAGCAGCGTGTTGTCGACGCCGAAGAAGACGTCGCCCTGCGGGTTGTCCTTGGTGAGGATGGCCTTGTTGACGGCCTGTCCGGCGTCGCCGTCCTTGAGGATCCGCACCTTGTACCCGGAGCGCTTCTCGAAGTCCGCGATGACGCTCCTGGACGCGGCCCACGAGTCGTGGCTGACCACGGTGACGGTCTTGGTGTCCGCCGCCTTGTCACCGGACGACCCGCACGCGGACAGCGTGACCAGGCCGAGTCCGACGGCCGCGGCGACGAACGTCTTGTGGTGCACTGGATTTTCCTCCTGGATGGTGGCCAGGAAGAGACGCGGCCCCGCCCGGGTTCCGCGCGGGACGCCCGGGCAGGGCGCAACAGCTCGAGTGATGACCGAACTTCCTACCCAGAATGACCTGGGCGAGGTTCAGAGGGTCTGCGGCCGGTGCCGCACTCTCAGCGCTGTGGCGCTCCCCTGTCGGAATATGAAGATGTCGGAACGTGAAGCGGTGTGCGGGTTCAGCGTACCGTCCGCCCGTCGCCGGCCACCGGCCGGTCGCCGGCGACGGGCCGCGGCTGCCTCACGGTGGCCCCGTCCGCCCGGCGCGACCACCTCTCGGCGGCCCTGTCCGCCCTGCCCGGGTGTCTCTCTCCGGACGGCCGGCCGTCCGGCGCGGCTACCGCTCGGTGGCGGCGAGCTGGCCGCAGGCGCCGTCGATCTCCTGGCCACGGGTGTCCCGGATGGTGACGGGCACACCGTGCGCCGCGATCGCCTCGACGAACGCCTTCTCGTCCTCGGGCCGCGAGGCGGTCCACTTGGAGCCCGGCGTCGGGTTGAGCGGGATGAGGTTGACGTGCACCGGCTTGCCCTTGAGCAGGCGGCCGAGCCGGTCGCCGCGCCACGCCTGGTCGTTGATGTCTCGGATCAGCGCGTACTCGATGGACAGCCGGCGCCCGGAGCGGGCGGTGTACTCGAACCCGGCGTCCAGCACCTCCCGCACCTTCCACCGTGTGTTGACGGGCACGAGGGTGTCGCGCAGTTCGTCGTCGGGGGCGTGCAGGGAGATGGCGAGACGGCACTTGAAGCCCTCGTCGGCGAACCGGTGGATCGCCGGGACCAGGCCCACCGTGGAGACGGTGATCCCGCGCTGGGACAGACCGAGCCCGTCCGGCTCGGGGGCGGTCAGCGCACGGATGGCGCCGACCACGCGGTTGTAGTTGGCCAGCGGCTCGCCCATGCCCATGAACACGATGTTGGACAGCCGGGCCGGGCCGCCCGGCACCTCGCCGTCACGCAGGGCCCGCATGCCGTCGACGATCTGGTGCACGATCTCGGCGGTCGACAGGTTCCGGTCGAGTCCGGCCTGTCCGGTGGCGCAGAACGGGCAGTTCATCCCGCATCCGGCCTGGGAGCTGATGCACATGGTGACCCGGTCCGGGTAGCGCATCAGCACGGACTCGACGAGCGTCCCGTCGAACAGCCGCCACAGCGTCTTGCGGGTGGTGCCCTCGTCGGTCGCCAGATGCCGGACGACCGTCATCAGCTCCGGGAGCAGCGCCTCACGCAGTCTGGCGCGCGAGCCGGCCGGAATGTCCGTCCACTGCTCGGGGTCGTGCGCGTACCGCGCGAAGTAGTGCTGCGAGAGCTGCTTGGCGCGGAACGGCTTCTCGCCGATCGCGGCGACGGCCTCCTTGCGCTCGGCGGGCGAGAGATCGGCAAGGTGCCGCGGCGGCTTCTTGGCTCCGCGCGGGGCGACGAAAGTGAGTTCTCCGGGCTTGGGCATGGTGGTACCAGTGTCGCAGATCCACATGGGTGACCTGCGGCTGTCGGCTGCTACGACTGTCGGTAGTGGTCGTCGTCCGTCGCTGTTGAGCGGCCTCGGACGGCCCAGGGACGGCCCAGGGGCAGCGCGGGATGACGCGTTGACCTGGCTGTGGGCGCTGGGGTGTGATCACACCATGGGCCCTGGCAACAGCGAGACGGATGCAGCATAGGTCGGGTGGGGTGCCCAAAATGAACAAGGAAGCGCTTTGACCTGGGTCGTGCACTGCTACCAGGCGGATCCTGTTACAGGGGCGTGAGACTCGGCTTCGAGACTTTAGGGGTCGGGGTCATGAAGCTGTCCTTGACGCTGGTGACCGTCCTGGGCGGTCCATCGCCGCTGGCGGCCGTTATCCGGGGTTCTGTCTCTCTTCGCCGTGACTACCGGCGCTTGGTGGATGACCTCACCGCTATTGACGCGATCATCCAGGCACCAGAGGGCACCCACGCCGATCGCTCGGCGGCGATGCGTGCCGTACGGGAGCCTGAGTACAACGCGGGGCGGTCGATCATGTTGGCTCGGGCTGCTGAAACGATCGCCCCACTGCCTGGCTGGCCGGTCCGCCGAGGTTCAGCTTCAGCCGCCGCTGTTCACCCCTGTTGGTGTCAGCCGCTGGTGTCGGACATCAACGCCGCACTTGACGACTCTCCTCTTCGGCAATAAGCGGCTGAATCCGAAGGCGCGTTCGGACGAGAACAGCGCCGTGATCACCGCGATCGTGCTTCTCCTTCCAGTCGCGGTGCCGAAGGATCGCAGTGATCCTGTCAGTGGAGCGTGGCTGGCGTCGCAGCGGCGTCGCGTGTCGGCGACCGTGTCGTACAGGAAGGTGACGGCCATGGCAGCGATACCGAGCGAGACACGGCGGGGCCATGGAGGGCCAGGCAGCAGCGAAGGACTTGGCGGCGCGTCCCTCTTCGCCGGCGCTGTGATGATGCTCAGCGGGCCCCTCAGCATCCTCATGGGGGCGTCTGGCATCGCACGGGACCACTTGTTCGCCCCTTCCCAGTACGCCTACCGGTTCGACCTCACCGCTTGGGGCTGGATTCACATCGTGGTCGGACTGGCACTCGTCATTGCCGGCATGGGAGTCGTGACGAACCAGAGCTGGGGCCGCGGGGCTGGCGCAACGGTGGCAGCGATCAGCCTGATCACCCAGTTCATGTTCATTCCCTACTACCCGCTGTGGGCATCCCCGTGATGACACTTGACCTCTTCATCATCTTTGCCCTGACAAGGTTCCACGTCGGAACCAACGGCGGCCGGTGAAACACCTCAGTCCACCACTCACAGCGGGCGTGGTTCAGGGCATCCAGGTGGAGCGCGCCACTCTACGAACGACCTGGACGCCCTGGGCCGCGTCTGCTCGGCTCTGCGCCGCGGCTGCCCTCGGCGGCGGTCACCGGCTGCCGTGACGGCGGCGGCCCCGCGGCGCCGACCGCCGGCCGGGAGGGATGCCGCCGCCGGTCACTCGGAGTGCTGTGCCGGGGAAGGCCACTTTCCCTCGGCGAACTGCACGCCCCAGTAGTAGGGGTTCACCTCGGCGAGGGTGCGCGCCTCCCAGCCGGTCGGGTCGTCTGCCCGCGGGACGGCGACTTCGACGGACGGCCCCCAGAGTGCGAGACGTTCCTGGCAGACGCCGCAGGGCGGCAGGATCAGGACTCTGCCGCGCTCCGGGTCACGGCAGACGCAGACGGAGGCGGTGACGGTCCGGTCCTGGGTGTAGGCCTGGATGAACGCCCCGGTCTCCTGGCACAGCGCGACCGACCCGTTCATGTTGTCGAGGCCGACGCTGGTCAGGATGCCGCCGTCGGCGAGCCGCACGGCGGCGGCCCCGCCGGGTTCCCCGGCGGGCCAGCGCCGGTCCATGAGTTCCACTGCCGCGTCCACGAGCGTCTGGTCGAGTTTCATGCGCCGGAGTCTGTCACGAGCGGTGATTTCGTCCCGGGCGAGCCCGACGGCCCGGATCCGCTGCGAGCCTGACGGCCCGGACGCGGGCGATCCTGACAGGCGGACTCACTCCGGCTGACGGCCTGGACGCGGACGGTCCTGACGGGCCGGACCGGCTCCGGTCCGACGACCCGGACGCGGGCCGTCCTGACGGCCTGACACGGGCCGTCCTGACGGCCGGACTCGCGTCGGCCTGACGGCGCGGCCTCGCGCACGCCCTGACGGCCCGAAGAGGGCCCGGTGACTCGGCGCGGGCCCTCTGTCCGCGCCGAACGCGCGGGCAGGCGCGCTGGAGGCAGGCGGATCCGTGGTCAGGAGAAGATGGCGACGATGCCGAAGACCCATGTGGCGTAGGCCTTCGTCCGGTGCCGGCCGCCGCAGTAGCGGCGCGGTCTGCGGCGCCCGCCCTGGTCGATGAGTGCCTCGCACCACCGGCACGGCAGATCGCCGTGGTAGGTGCCGTCCTTCTCGAGTCGTCCCCGCCCCATGGGAGGGAACTCCAACGGCCGGGCCCCTGGCAGTGGGACCCGGCCGCCGGAAAGATCCTCCCGGGCCTCGCGGGCCCGGCCGCGCCGGTCAGGAGGAGCCGACGAACAGGACCATCAGGAGCCAGACCACGGGGGCGGTCGGCAGCAGGGAGTCCAGGCGGTCCATGATGCCGCCGTGACCGGGAAGCAGGGTCCCCATGTCCTTGATGCCCAGGTCCCGCTTGATCATGGACTCGCCGAGGTCGCCGAGGGTGGCGCTGGCGGCCACCGCGAGGCCGAGGAACAGGCCCTGCCACCAGGCTCCGTCGTCGATCAGGAACTGCATGCACAGGGCGCCGGCCGCCATGGCGAAGGCGACCGCGCCCACCAGGCCCTCGCGGGTCTTGCCGGGGCTGATGCGCGGGGCCAGCTTGTGCCGGCCGAAGCGCCAGCCGACGGCGTAGGCGCCGGTGTCGCTGACCACGGTGAGGATGAGGAAGGTCAGGACGCGGTACGGCCCGTCGGACGCGGTGAGCAGCATCGCCACGAACGTGGCCAGGAACGGCACGTAGAACGCGGCGAAGACGCCCGCCGTGACGTCCTTGAGGTAGCCCTCCGGCGGCTGGGTCATCCGCCAGACCAGGACGGCGAGCGCCGTCAGCGCCATGGCCACCCAGGCGCCCTCGGCGTCCCGGACGTATCCGGCGACCACCATCGCGGCGCCGCCGACCGCGAGCGGCACCAGGGGCGCCTTGATGTCCTTGCGCTCCTGCAGCCGGGAGGTCAGCTCCCACAGGCCGACCACGACCGCGACCGCGATGACGCCCACGAACACGGCCTTGACGACGAACAGCGACGCGATGATCACCACGCCGAGCCCGAGACCGACGCCTATGGCGGCGCCCAGGTCCCGTCCCGCGCTCTTCTTCTGCGGTGCCTGCGGGGCGGGCGCCGGCTGCGGGGCGTCGGGCATGGGCTCCGGATTCTGCGGCGCCGACCCGTGGGCGGGCGGCGTACGCGGCGTGTCGTAGGGCCGCGGCTGCGGCGCCTCGTACGGCCGCGGATGCGACTGCGGCATGTCGTACGACTGCGGGTGCGCCCGTGGCTGCGGACGCGCGGGGTCCTGCGGCTGCGGCTGCGCGGGGTCCTGCGGCTGGGGCCGCGCGAGGCCGTAGGGCTGCGGCCTGGGCGGCTCGTCACGGAACGGGGAGCCGCCGGTGTACGCGGCCCCCCGGTCGTCCTCCTGGTTTCCGCCGTGGGCGGGCACCTCGGGCACGATGGGCATGGGGCGGGTCTGCTGGGCGCCCGGCGCATCGTACGCGGGGCCCGCGGGGGTCGTGCCCGGGACGGGTCCCTGGGCGGGTGACCCCTCGGCGGGCCCCCAGTACCCGGCTTGCTGCGGCGCTCCCCAGGAAGAGTCGTTCATCAGACCTCGAGCAGCTCCGCTTCCTTGTGCTTGAGCAGCTCGTCCACCTGCGCGACGTACTTCGCGGTGGTGTCGTCGAGCTCCTTCTCCGCACGACGGCCCTCGTCCTCGCCGACCTCGCCGTCCTTGATCAGCTTGTCGATGGCGTCCTTGGCCTTGCGGCGCACGGAACGGATGGACACCTTGGCGTCCTCGCCCTTGCCCTTGGCCACCTTGATGTACTCGCGGCGGCGCTCCTCGGTCAGCTCGGGGAACACCACACGGATGATGTTGCCGTCGTTGCTCGGGTTGACGCCCAGGTCGGAGTCGCGGATCGCCTGCTCGATGTTGCGCAGCGCGCTCTTGTCGAACGGGGTCACGACGGCCATGCGCGGCTCCGGCACGGAGAACGAGGCCAGCTGGTTGATCGGCGTCGGCGCACCGTAGTAGTCGGCCACGATCTTGTTGAACATCGCCGGGTGCGCACGGCCGGTGCGGATCGCGGCGAAGTCCTCCTTGGCGACCACGACGGCCTTCTCCATCTTCTCCTCGGCCTCGAGGAGGGTCTCTTCGATCACCACTTGCTCCTGCGTGTCTTGAGTAGGCCCGGCTGCGGTTCCCGGTCGGGGCCGCCGGCCGGCTGCGTCGCGTCTTCTTCCTGCACGGTTCCCGACCGGCAGGACATTGTCCATCCCCCGGTCCGGGTCCGTCCCGTCCGTCGCCCGGACAGGTGGCTTCCCGGTGGCCGGCGGCCCCGGGGGGTGCCGGTCAGCCCCGGCCGGCCTGGTCACCCACAAGCGTGCCGATCTTCTCACCCTTGACGGCGCGGGCGATGTTGCCCTCCTTCAGGAGTTCGAAGACGACGATGGGGAGCCGGTTGTCGCGGCACAGCGTGATCGCCGTGGCGTCGGCGACCTTCAGGTCGCGGGTGATGACCTCGCCGTACCCGAGGGAGTCGAACTTCACGGCGTCCGGGTTGGCCTTCGGGTCGGAGTCGTACACCCCGTCCACCCCGTTCTTGCCCATGAGCAGCGCCTCGGCGTCGATCTCCAGGGCGCGCTGGGCGGCGGTGGTGTCGGTGGAGAAGTACGGCATGCCCATACCGGCGCCGAAGATGACCACGCGGCCCTTCTCCAGGTGGCGCACGGCGCGCAGCGGGATGTACGGCTCGGCGACCTGGCCCATGGTGATGGCGGTCTGGACCCGGCTGTCGATGCCTTCCTTCTCCAGGAAGTCCTGCAGGGCGAGGCAGTTCATCACGGTGCCGAGCATGCCCATGTAGTCCGAGCGGGCGCGGTCCATGCCGCGCTGCTGCAGTTCGGCGCCGCGGAAGAAGTTGCCGCCGCCGATCACGACCGCGATCTGCGCGCCGTCCTGGACGACGGCCGCGATCTCACGGGCGATGGCGTGCACCACGTCCGGGTCGACGCCCAGGCCCCCGCCGCCGGAGAAGGCCTCTCCGGACAGCTTCAGCAGAAACCGGCCGGTCACTTTGCCGTCGTCGCTCTTCTGGGCCTTGGTGGTCATGAGATCCCGCCTCTTTTACGTGGTACACATGCGAAGAAGGCCATTGCCGGTGGGGCGTTCGCATCCCATGCAGCGGCAATGGCCTCCTCGTCAGATCTGCTGTCGTCCGTCACGCGCGGCCGCGTGCCGGCATACGCGCGCGACGTGGACGACTGCTGTCGACCCTATCCGGGTCGAGCGTCCGTCGCGGTACGGACTTGAGACTCAGATGCCGACCTTGATGCGCGTGAAGCGCTTCAGGGTGACACCGGCCTCGTCCAGGACCTTCTGGACGGACTTCTTGTTGTCCAGGGCGTAGGGCTGGCCGAGCAGCGTGGCGTCCTTGAAGAAGCCGTTCAGACGACCCTCGACGATCTTGGCGATCGCGGCCTCGGGCTTGCCCTCGGCGCGGGTGGTCTCCTCGGCGATGCGGCGCTCGGACTCGACGACCTCGGCCGGCACGTCCTCCTTGGAGAGGTACTTCGGCGCGAAGGCGGCGATGTGCTGGGCGACGCCCTTGGCGACATCGGCGTTCGGCTTGTCCAGCTCGACGAGGACACCGATCTGCGGGGGCAGGTCGGGCATCGTGCGGTGCATGTACGCGGTCACGAAGCCGTCGGAGAACTGCGCGAAGCGGTCCAGGACGATCTTCTCGCCGAGGTTGGCGTTGGCCTCGTCCACGAACGCCTGGACGGTCTTGCCGGCCTCGATCTCGGAGGCGAGCAGGGCGTCCAGGTCGGCCGGGGAGGTCTTGGCGACGTGCTCGGCGATGGCGTTGGCCACGGCCTGGAACTTCTCGCCCTTGGCGACGAAGTCCGTCTCGCACTTCAGCTCGACGAGAACACCGGAGGAGTTGTCGTCGGCGAGGATCGAGACCACGGCACCGTTCTCGGCGGAACGGCCCTCGCGCTTGGCGACGCCCTTCTGGCCCTTGATGCGCAGCGCCTCGACGGCCTTCTCGACGTTGCCCTCGGCCTCGTCCAGCGCCTTCTTGCAGTCCATCATGCCGGCGCCCGTGAGCTCACGGAGCTTCTTGACGTCGGCGGCGGTGTAGTTCGCCATGAGTCTGTGAATCTTTCTCGAAGTCTGGAAGATCGGAGATCAGGGGGTCTGCGGGCCCCGCCGCCGGTGGAGCGGGGGGGGCGGGTCCCGCTGACACGCCGCTGAGCTACGGGTGAACGGCGGGAGCGGACTTCATGCCCCGCTCCCGCCGTCAACACGGACGCTGACGGGTCAGGCCTGCTGCTCGCCCTCGGCGGCAGCGGGGGCCTCGGCGGCAGCCGGAGCCTCGGTGGCCGCAGCCTCGGCCGCGGGGGCCTCGGCGGCCGGAGCCTCGGCGGCGGGGGCCTCGGCCGGCTTCTCGGCCTCGTCGGCCTTCTTCTCGCCCTCGAGCAGGTCGCGCTCCCACTCGGCGAGCGGCTCGCCCGCGGCCTTCTCGCCCTTGTCGCCGGTGGCGACGCGCGAGCGGCTGATGAGGCCCTCGGCGACGGCGTCGGCGATCACGCGGGTGAGCAGGGTGACGGAGCGGATCGCGTCGTCGTTGCCCGGGATCTTGTAGTCGACCTCGTCGGGGTCGCAGTTGGTGTCGAGGATCGCGACGACCGGGATGTTGAGCTTGCGCGCCTCACCGACGGCGATGTGCTCCTTCTTGGTGTCCACGATCCAGACGGCGCTGGGCACCTTCTGCATCTCGCGGATACCGCCGAGGGTCTTCTCCAGCTTGGCCTTCTCGCGGGAGAGGACCAGCAGCTCCTTCTTGGTGAGGCCGGAGGCGGCCACGTCCTCGAAGTCGATCTGCTCGAGCTCCTTCAGGCGCTGCAGGCGCTTGTAGACGGTCGAGAAGTTGGTGAGCATGCCGCCCAGCCAGCGCTGGTTGACGTAGGGCATGCCGACGCGGGTGGCCTGCTCGGCGATGGCCTCCTGCGCCTGCTTCTTCGTGCCGACGAACATGACCGTGCCGCCGTGGGCGACGGTCTCCTTGACGAACTCGTAGGCGCGGTCGATGTACGACAGCGACTGGAGCAGGTCGATGATGTAGATGCCGTTGCGCTCGGTGAAGATGAAGCGCTTCATCTTCGGGTTCCAGCGACGGGTCTGGTGACCGAAGTGGACGCCGCTCTCCAGCAGCTCCCGCATCGTGACGACGGCCATGGCCGTACTCTCCTTGAGTTTCTCGGTTGTGCCGCGGGTGCCGGACGGCTCCCGCGCCTGACGCCCGCTGCGCGCCGTGCCGCGAAGGACCGAGGGGCGCTGACACCGACCGTTGCCGGTCTGTGCGTCGGGGCGTGCGAAGTCGACCCGGTGACCCGGGTCGCCACCAGAAGTGTACGGGACCCGGAAGGTGCCGGGTGACGCCGCTGTCCACAACGGGTGAGTTGTCCACAGGCTCCGGCCGGCCCGGGCTGGGTGCGGGAGCGTGGACGCATGTCTCGGATGCGTGCGATGCGATGGATGAGCGGGTGGGTGAGCGGGCGGGCGGGCCGGTGGATGCGCGGGTGGCTCGGGCTGTTCCTGACGGTGGCGGCGGGCCTGCCGGTACCGGCCTCGACGCCGGCCTGGTCGCTGGCGGCGGCGCCGGCCTCGGCTCCGGCGGCGGCGCCGACGTGGGCGGGCGGGGCTCGACCGGCGGCGTGGGCGGGTGGGGCTCGATCTGCGGCGCGGGCGGGCGCGGGCCGGCCGGTGCCTGCGACGGACGGGGCCGGGCCGGCTCCCCCGGCGGCGTGGGCGGGCGCGGGCGGTCCGGTGCCCGCGTCGGACGGGGCCGGGCCGGCTCCCCCGGCGGGCCGGGCCGCCTCGGCACCGGCGGAAAGCGGGCCTGCTCCGACGGCGGGGCGGCAACGGGCGGCCGGAAGCGCGTCCGTACCGGCGGTCGGCCGGGCGTGGCCGGTGGGGGTGCGCCCGGCGGTCCTGCGGGGCTGGGAGCCCCCGGCGACGCCGTACGGCCCCGGGCACCGGGGCGTGGACCTGAGTGCGGCGCCGGGCACCCCGGTACGGGCGGTGGCGGCGGGACGCGTGTCCTTCGCGGGGGCCGTGGCGGGACGGGGCGTGGTGTCGGTCGAGTTGTCGGGGACGGGCACCCCGCTACTGCGGACGACGTACGAACCGGTGCGGGCGTCGGTGACGGAAGGCACCCGGGTGGCACCCGGCCAGGTCATCGGCACCGTGGAGGCCTCCAGGCCGGGGTCCCACTGTGTGAGCGGCTGCCTGCACTGGGGCCTGCTGCGCGGCGAGACCTACCTGAACCCCCTGCTCCTGCTGCCCCCCTGGCTGCTGAACGCCGGCCCGCCGCGCCTGCTCCCCGTCCTGGGCGTACCCCCGCCGGCATAGCCGGGAGCACGCGGCGAGGCGGCGGAAGGGTGGGAGCGGACGGGAGCCGCGCCGTGCCGCGGAGAGCGGCACGGCGCGGGGCGGAGGACTGGAGGGAGGGGCAGGGCGCCGGGGCGGGACGGCGCGGGGGGCGGCACGGCGCCGGGCGGAGGGCTCGAGGGAGGGGCAGGGCACCGGGATCGGCACGGCGCGGGCGGCGGTACAGCGCGTGGGGCACTGAGCGGCGCAGACGGAGGTGGGGAGTGGAGGGCGGGGGCGGGGGGGCGGGGGGAGGGGGGGCGGAGAGGCGGAGGGGCGGGGGCGGGGGGACGAAGAGGGGGGGACGAAGAGGGGGGAACGGAGAGGCGGGGATGGTAGAACGAGGGCCCGGGGGGACGGAGAGGCCGGGCGGAGTCGGGCCGTCCGGAGAAGCGGTCAGCCGGTGATTCCCCGCAGCGCCATCCCGACCGCCGCTTCCGCCACCACCTGCGGCTCCTCGGCGCCCAGTTCGATCCGGCGTACCGCCGCGTCCACGACGCCCTGCAGCAGCATCGCCGCCAGCCGTGGCTGCGGGTGTCCCGCCTCGCCCAGGGCGTCGACGATCAGGGCGACCAGTCCGCCGTGCGCCGCCCGGATCTTCTCCCGGGCGCCCGCGTCCAGTTCGCTCGCGGAGATCGCCACGACGGCCCGGTGCCGCCGGTCCCCGACCAGTTCGAGCTGGCTGCGGACGTAAGCCTCGATCCGGGCTCGGGGGCCGGCGGCCGCGGCCATCGCCGCCGACACCTCCGCCGCCCACACCGGGAAGTCGGCCTCGCACAGCTCCTCGACCACGGCGGCCCGCGACCGGAAGTACTCGTACACCGACGACCGCGCGAGCCCGGTCCGCTCGGCCAGGGCCGGGAAGGTCAGCGCTTCCGTACCGCCCTGGGACAGCAGGGTCCGCGCCGCGTCCAGCAGGGCGGCGCGCTGCATCGACCGGTGCTCGGCCACGGAGGCCGCTCGAATCCTTGGCACGTCGTCCACTTTACGGACGCGCCGCGCGCGGCGGGAGGCGCACCGGCCGGGCCGCCCGCCCCGGCGCCGGGTTCCGCCCTTGCCGTCACCGTCCGAAGCCCGCGAGTTTGGCGCGCAGCTGGAGCACCGACTTGGTGTGGATCTGGCTGACCCGGCTCTCGGTCACCCCGAGCACGTTGCCGATCTCGGCGAGCGTGAGGCCCTCGTAGTAGTACAGCGTGACGACGGTCTTCTCCCGTTCGGGCAGGGTGTTGATCGCGCGGGCCAGGAACCGGCGCAGTTCCCGGTCCTCGGCCACCTCCACCGGGTTGTCGGCGGCGGTGTCCTCCAGCGTGTCCATCAGGCTCAGCCGGTCGCCGCCCTCGCCGCCCACGTGCAGCAGCTCCTCCAGCGCCACCACGTTGGCCAGGGACAACTGACTGAACACCGCGTGGAGTTCGTCGATCGCGATGCCCATCTCGGCGGCGACCTCACCCTCCGAGGGGGTACGCCGCAGCCGGGCCTCCAGTGTCGCGTACGCCCGCTCGACGTTGCGCGCCTTCTGCCGCACCGACCGGGGGATCCAGTCGAGCGCGCGCAGCTCGTCGATCATCGCGCCGCGGATCCGGGTGATCGCGTACGTCTCGAACTTGATCTCCCGGTCGATGTCGAACTTCTCGATCGCGTCGATGAGCCCGAAGACGCCCGAGGACACGAAGTCGGCCTGTTCCACGTTGGGCGGCAGACCGACGCTCACGCGTCCCGCGACGTACTTCACCAGCGGCGAGTAGTGAAGGATGAGCTGTTCCCGCAGTCTGTCGTCCCCCGTCGCCTTGTACGACCGCCACAGCTCGTCGAGCGTCGAGGGAGCGGGCGGCCGCACGCTGCCACCGTCGCGGGCGGCTGGGGGGATCGCCGCCCGGTCGGACCCGGAGGTGTGCTGGGGCATTCGTCGCCTTGTGCCGTTCTGCCGTGGGATGCGGCCTTCTGGGTGAGCTGTCGGTCTGGGTTCGGTATCGGGGTGTCCTCGTCGAAACCCCGTGAGCGTAGCGTGACTGGAGTGTCGCGGTGCGCGAACGACGGGGCGCGGGGCGTGCGCAGATACGTTCCGCGAGGCGCTCCACCGGGTCATCCGCGTCACCCTGGGTGACAGGGGGAACGCTCAACTGCGGGAATTTACGCAGGCGTCGGCGTTCCCCCGGACGGCCGAACACGCTCGGTCAGCACGCGTCCGGATCGGCTCGGCCCGAGATCATCGCCTGGCGTGTCAACTTCCATCCGTCGCCATGTCGTTCGACGTAACCGAGGGCGCGCAGTTCGTACAGTCTCGCGACCGCGTCGTCCGGTGTGGTCCGGGCGTCGCGGGCGATGTCCGCCGCGGTGGGCGCCCCTCGGGCGGGGAGCGCGGCCAGGATCTGCCGGGCCTCCGGTTCCAGCAGGTCGCGCGGGAGGACGGGGCCGCGCCGGTCGGGGGCGAGTTCGCCGATGTCACCGACCAGTTCGACGACCTCCGCGGCGTCGGTGACGAGCGTGGCGCCGCCGCGCAGCAGTTCGTGGACGCCTGCCGAGCGGGCGCTGGTGGCCGGCCCCGGGACGCCCATGGTGTGGCGGCCCAGGCGCTGCGCGGCCCGTGCGGTGACGAGGGAGCCGCTGCGCAGGGCGGCCTCCACGACCACGGTGCCGCGGGTGAGGGCGGCGATGACCCGGTTGCGGACGATGAACCTGTTCGGCGTGGGGTGATCGCCGGGCGGCAGCTCGCCGATCACCAGGCCCTGGTCGGCGATCCTGGTGATCAGTCCGGTGTGGCCGCGGGGGTAGGGCCGGTCGACGCCGCAGGCCAGCACGGCGACGGTGGCGCCCCCGCCGGCGAGCGCGCCCCGGTGGGCGGCGCCGTCGACTCCGTAGGCGCCGCCGGAGACCACCACCCAGCCGCGCTCGGCCAGCCCCGCGGCCAGGGTGGCGGCCATGTGCGCGCCGTACTCGGTGCAGGCCCGGGCGCCGACCAGGGACACCGACCGCAGGGCCCACATGCGCAGGCTGGGCCGGCCGCGCACCCACAGGCCGGTGGGCCGGGCGTCCGCCAGGTCGTCGAGCTGGGCGGGCCACTCGGTGCCGCCGGGGCACACGAACCGCACCCCGGTCTCGCGTGCGGCGGCGAGGTCCCGCTCGGGGTCGGCCCGTGCCGCACGGGCGCACAGGCCCGCCCAGCGTCTGTCCGAGACGCCCGGCAGCGGGGGCGTGCCTTCCCGCAGCCGCCGGGCGGTGTCCACGGCGCCCAGTTCCCGCACCCACCGCCCGCCGGTGACGTCCCCGGGCTCCAGGACCCGGCTGAGGAAGACCCTCGCCAGGACTTCGGGGCCGGGGAGGCCGGGAGCGGGACCGGGTGGAGCGGCGGTGTGGTCGTCGCGTCCGCGGGCGGGGGCGGGGAGGCCGCCCGGGTCCGGGTGGCGGGGGGCGGCGCTCATGCCGGCACCCCGAGGGCCATGGGTACGCCGCGTGGCACTCCGGTGCGCAGTTGCAGGGCGAGGGCGACGTCGGTGGCGTCGGGCCGGTCGTGGCCGACGAGGTCCGCGACGGTCCAGGCCACGCGGAGCACCCGGTCGAGTCCGCGGGCCGTGAGGACACCGCGCTCCAGGTTGCGCTCGGCCTCGTCCATGGCGCCGGCGGTGGCGTGCCAGCGGCTGCGCAGCTCGCGTCCGGGGATCTCGCTGTTGGTGCGCCAGGGCGTCCCGGCGAGCCGGGCCGCCGCGCGCTCCCGGGCGGCCCGCACCCGGCAGGCCACCGTCCGCGTGGACTCGCCGGCGGCGTCGCGCCGGGCCAGTTCGGCGCGGGTGACCGCGTCCACCTCGACCCGCAGGTCGACCCGGTCCAGCAGCGGCCCGGAGAGCCGGGCCTGGTAGCGGCGGATCGCGGAGGGCGAGCAGTCGCACAGGGTGTCGCGTTGCGAGAACCGTCCGCAGGGGCAGGGGTTGGCCGCGAGGACCATGAGGAACTTCGCCGGGAACCGCACCACACCCGCGCTGCGGGCGATCACCACGTGCCCCGCCTCCAGGGGCTGGCGCAGGGCGTCGAGGGCGTGACTGCTGAACTCGGGGGTCTCGTCGAGGAAGAGCACGCCCCGGTGGGCGAGGGAGACGGCTCCGGGGCGGGCGACGCCCTGGCCGCCGCCGACGAGTGCCTGCATGGTGGCCGAGTGGTGCGG
Source organism: Streptomyces sp. NPDC006743 (assembly GCF_040703815.1). Taxonomy (NCBI): domain Bacteria; kingdom Bacillati; phylum Actinomycetota; class Actinomycetes; order Kitasatosporales; family Streptomycetaceae; genus Streptomyces; species Streptomyces sp. NPDC006743. The sequence goes on from NZ_JBEYJA010000034.1 coordinate 77,523, forward strand.
GGCGCAGTAGGGGGCGAGGTCGATCAGCGGTTTGCCCGGCGGCAGGAGCCCGGCCACCGAGTGGACCGCGGTGACCTCCAGGGACTCCTGGCGGCCGAGCGGGGGCAGGACCGCGGGGAGCCGCTCGGCGAGCATGGTCTTGCCCGCGCCCGGTGGGCCTTGGAGGAACAGGTGGTGTCCGCCGGCCGCGGCGACCTCCAGCGCGGTGCGCGCGGAGCGCTGGCCGACGACGTCGGCGAGGTCGTGTCCCTGGTCGTGCTGGGCGGCTCCCATGCTGTGCATGCCGGTGGCGGCCGCCGCGCCGGGCACGCGCAGGCCGGCCAGGAGCGGGTCGGGGCGGCCCGGCTCGTCCCGGTCCTCCTCCGGTACGGGTTCGTCCGTCAGGACGGCGATCAGCTGCCGCAGACTGCGGATGCCGAGCACCGAGACCCCGGGCACCAGGGACGCCTCGGCGGCGGCGCACTCCGGTACGACCACTTGTTCGTATCCGGCGTCGGCGGCGGCCAGGACCGCCGGGAGGATGCCCCGCACGGGGCGCACCCGGCCGTCCAGGCCCAGCTCGCCGATCATCACGATGTCGGCGAGCACGCGGGGGTCGATCCGTTCCGCGGCGCCGAGCACCGCGCAGGCCACCGCGAGGTCGAAGCCGCTGCCGCCCTTGGGCACCGAGGCGGGGCTGAGCCCCACGGTGAGCTTCTTCTGCGGCCATTCGGCACCGGAGTTGACCACGGCCGCCCGTACCCGGTCGCGGCTCTCGGTCAGGCTTTTGTCGGGCAGTCCGACCAGGGTGAAGGCGGCGACGCCCGGTTCGAGGTCCGCCTGGACCTCGACGACGACGCCCTCGACCCCGACCAGGGCGACGGAGCAGGTCCGCGCGAATCCCATCACGCCACCCCCCGCACGTGCTCGACGAGGGGCGCGCCGCGCCGGGGCAGCAGGACGCCCACCAGGTCGATGCGGACGCCGCCCGGCGGTGCTCCGCCGTGGGCCTGGATCCAGCGTTCGGCGAGGCCGCGCAGCCGCTCGGCCTTCTCGGGCGTGACCGCCGCCATCGGGTGCTGGAAGGCTCCGGCCCTGCGGCTCTTCACCTCGCACACGACCAGGACGTCACCGTCGCGGGCCACGATGTCGATCTCCCCGGTCCTGCCGCAGCGCCAGTTGCGCTCCAGGACGGTCATGCCCGCCTCGGCCAGCCGGCGCGCCGCCAGGCCCTCTCCGTACCTGCCGAGTGCACTGCGTGCTTGATGCGTGGTCATGTCGGCACCACCTCCGGCGCCCACCGTCACGCATCCGGACCCATCGAGTGGATCTTGGTGGGTTACCCACCGGTTGTGGACAACCGCGTCACCCGCACGAGCGACCTTCCGGTACGCGGGCGGTCCGCGGGCGCCGCCCGGTCGCCCGGCTCACCCGCCGGGCAGTTCCAGGTCGCTCTTGTTCAGCTCCTCGATGTTCACGTCCTTGAACGTCAACACGCGCACCTGCTTCACGAACCGGGCCGGCCGGTACATGTCCCACACCCACGCGTCGGCCATCGTCACTTCGAAGAAGACCTCGCCCTGAACGGAGTGCACCTGCATCTCGTAGTCGTTCGTGAGGTAGAAGCGCCGCTCGGTCTCGATCACGTATTTGAACAGACCGACGACATCGCGGTACTCCCGGTAGAGCTTCAGCTCCATCTCGGTCTCGTACTTCTCGAGGTCCTCGGCGCTCATGGCATGTTCCCCTTCAGCCGTACGGTCCCCCCATTGTGCGCCAGTCCCGTGAACCCCTAGACGATTTCGGTGTCCAGGGTCACGGGCGCGGCCGGGGGACCTTCGTCGAGCAGTGTGCGCAGTAGCCCGGCGAGTCTGGTGGGATACACGGTCTCATGCGTGCGGGCCAGTTCCCGACACGTCCACCAGCGCGCTCCGAAGACGCTGCGCCGCTCCAGCTCGGTCAGCGCGGTGGCCGCCGTCGCCGTCCGCGTCGTCCGCGCCAGGAAGTACCACTCGTCCTGGTCCCAGCGGCGGCCCGCGAACGGGAAGGAGCAGCGGCGGCGCCAGAGCACCGGGCCGAGGTCCACCTCGGTGATGCCGGTCTCCTCCGCGAGTTCCCGCAGGGCGGCCTCCTCGCGGGTCTCGTCGCCCTCCAGGCCGCCGCCCGGCGTGAACCACCAGTCGTCGGCCGGATCGTCCGGCTCGTGGCCGTGCAGGAGCAGGATGCGGTCGGCCGGGTCGAGCAGGACGACCCGCGCCACCTTGCGCGGCTCGCCGCCGGACCCGTGCATCTCGTGGCCCGCGTCCGCGGTCTCAGCGGGCACGGGCCGGCTCCGTCCTTCCGCGGGCGCGGGAGCCGCCCAGCAGCTTGGCGAGCGGTCCGTACGCGCCGCCGGCGAACACCAGGACCACGCCCGCGACGATCAGGAAGAAGATCGTGCGCAGCGGTCCCGGCGGGGACAGGGCGCCCAGCGCCTGGAAGCCGGTCGGCCGCTCCAGCATGCCCTTGGCCGGCCAGATCACGGAGTCGACCCGGGCCGTGACGTCGGCGCGGGAGACGGTGCCCCGGGCCGCGTCGGTGAGGTGGGCGGTGGAGTCCAGCGAGCCGCGGCGCTCGTCGCCGAGCAGGAACAGACGCCCTTCGGGCACCTTGACCGTGGGGAAGCCGGCGAGCTCGGCGGGGCCGCCCTTCAGGTACGGCTCGTCGATCTGCTTGCCGTTGACGGTGAGCTTGCCGTTCGTGCAGCAGGCGACCGTGTCCCCGCCGACGGCGACCACCCGCTTGACGACGGGCGCGTTCGCCACCCAGTTCTTGTCGTGGAAGACGACGACGTCGCCACGGCGCACCTCGTCGCCGTCGACGCGCTGGGCCAGCACGCGGTCACCCACGCCGATCGTCGGTGTCATGGAGCTGGTGGGCACGGTGTAGGGCCGGTACACGACCGCCGCCCAGGCGAATCCGCCGAGGAACAGCACCAGGCCGAGCGCCACGGCGAGCCCGGACAGCCGCTGCCCCGTCCTGCCACCCGCGGGCTTCCTGCCTGTGCCGCCGCCGCGCGGGGCCGTACGTGTCGTGCTCTCGCCACCCATGGATCCGCACCCTACCCGGCGGTACCCAGCCCGGGGAGCCCCCTTCCGGGGCCGGAGCCACAGCTCCACGGGGGTTTCACAGGGGTGTACGGCACGGGCGGGAGTCCGGCGGCGGCGCCGGGCCCCGGCCGGGGCGAGCGGTCGCCGCCGTGGTCGCGAAAACCGGTGCCGGTCAGCGGCTCCCGGCCGCCGAGGTCGCGCTACCGGTGCCGGTGATGCCGGTCAGCGGCTCCCGGCCGCCGTGGTCGGCGTACCGGTGCCGGTCTGCGGCTTCAGGGTCCGCTTGCGCCGCCAGACGACGAGCGGCACCGCGGCGGTGAGGGCCACTCCGCCGGGGGCCACCGTCAGCGCGCCGGCCGCCGAGGACTGCTCCCCGATGCCCTGCTGGTCGAAGGTGTCCGGGACGGGCAGGGTGCCCCAGCGGTTGACCGGCCAGGCGCGCACGATGGCACGGCCCACGACCTCCTTGACCGGGACCATGCCGTGGTTCTTGTCGGCCTGGTTGTAGCGCGAGTCCCGGGAGTTCTGGCGGTGGTCGCCCATGACCCAGATGAAGCCCTCGGGGACCTTGACCTTGAACTGGCCGCCCTGGTCGTCCTGGCTGCACGGGGTGTTGCCCGGGTAGACGTACGGCTCGTTCAGCGCCTTGCCGTTGACCTTCAGGGGGCCCGTGCCGTTGCACTCGACGGTGTCGCCGCCGACACCGATGACCCGCTTGATCAGGTCCTTCTCCTCCGCGGACGGCATCAGGCCGATCCAGCTGAGCACGGTCTGCAGCGCGTTGGGCTTGGCCGTCGGCTCGCCGGCCAGCCAGTCGTCCGGGTCGTGGAAGACGACGACCTCGCCGCGGTCGGGCTCGGAACCGAACCACGGGGTCAGTTTGTCGACCAGGACCCGGTCACCGCGCTGCAGCGTGTTCTGCATCGAGTCGGACGGGATGGAGAACGCCTGGACCAGGAACGTCTTGATCAGGAGCGCCAGCACCAGGGCGATGACGATCAGGATCGGCAGTTCCTTCCAGAAGGACCGCGGCTTCCTCGCCTCCGGGCTGCCTGTGCCGGGGGCCTGCTCATCACTGTGGTTGTGCTCCGTCACCGTGCCGTCCTCGGCTGTCGTGCTCTCGTTCCCGGAGGTCACGGCGTTGTCCGCAGCAGGGGCCGCCGCGTCCACGGGGTGTCCGCGGTGCTCCTCGCCGTCGCTGCCGGACCGTGCGCCAACCGCCACATCCCCCACGCCAACTCCTCACTCCGCGCCACCGCCTGCCCCGTCCACGGCGCAGGCCCACCACTCCCATAACGAGCGGGAGTTCCGCAGGGCTCGGGAGTTGAACCGATCTGTTGGGATCGTAGGGGGCAACCCTATGCGACGGCGGCCCGGCGGCGTCCGACCCGGCCGCCGAGTCGGAGACCGCGGCGAAGGTTTCCGGCTCCCGCAGCGTGGCCCAGTGGCCGAAGGGCCAGCCGATCACCAGGGCCCGTCCCACCACGGACTTCTCCGAGACCGTGCCGCCGTAGGCGGTGTTCCGGTGGGCGCGTGAGTCGGCGGAGTTGCCCCGGTGGTCACCCATCACCCACAGCCGGCCCTCGGGGACCGTGATGTCGAACGGGGTGTCGGAGGGGGCGTTGCCCGGGTAGAGGTAGTCCCCCTCGTTCAGGGGAACGCCGTTGACGGTCACCCGCCCCTGCACGTCACAGCACTTGACGTGGTCGCCGCCGACCCCGATGACCCGCTTGATCAGGTCCTTCTCGTCGTCGGAGGGCAGCAGGCCGATGAAGGTGAGGGCCTCCTTGACCTGCTTGACCACGATCGGGTCGTTCTTCTTCGCGGTCTCCTCGCCGTCCAGCCAGCCCCCCGGATCACGGAAGACGACGACGTCCCCGCGTTTCGGCTCGGCGCCGAACCAGGGGGTGAGCTTGTCGACGAGGACCCGGTCGCCGATGCGGATCGTCTGTTCCATGGAGCCCGACGGGATCACGAACGCCTGCACGAGGAAGGTCTTCAGCACCAGCGCTATGAGGACGGCCACGCCGACCAGCAGGGGGATCTCCCGTACGGCGGAGCGCCGGCGCTTGCGCTTGACCTTGCGCTGCAGCTTGCGCCGCTCCGCCCGGGTGCGCCCGCCGGCCGGGCTCGCCGGCCGCCGGTCCCCGGTGGGCCGCGGGTCGTCGGCGGGGCCGGGCTGCGCGCCGCGCGGTCTGCCGCGGTTACCCATGGGCACCGCCCGCCGGGGTGGGAGCGGGCACGCGCGCGTAGGCACCGGGCCGGGTGAGGCGGGTCCAGTGACCGAGGGGCCAGGCGATCCAGTCGGCCCGGCCTATCACGTCCCCGACCGGGACCATGCCGCCGCCCGGGGAGCCCAGGTGGTCGCGCGAGTCGCTGGAGTCGCCGCGGTGGTCGCCGAGGACGAACAGCGTGCCCTGCGGCACCACGACGTCGAAGGGCACCGCGGAGGGACTGTCACCCGGATGAAGGAACGCCGACTCGTCGACCGGCTCTCCGTTCACCTCGATCCTGCCCTTCTCGTCGCAGCAGACCACGTGGTCTCCCCCCACACCCACCACGCGTTTGACGTAGTCGGCGTCCCCGAAGTACCCGGTGCCGTCGAACACGACGACATCGCCGCGCCGCGGCCCGGCACCGAAACGGTAGGCCACCTTGTCGACGAGGATCCGGTCCCCGATCCTCAGTCCCGGTTCCATGGACCCGCTGGGGATCTGGAACGGCTGCACCACGAACGCGTTGAGGAGCAGCAGGAGGACCAGGCCGGTCAGCGCGGACAGGGTGATCCGCCCGCCGGGGACGCGGCCGGTGAGGCGCGCCGCCAACGACGAACGCGACCGGTCCTCCGGTCCCTGCGTGTCCGGGGTCCGTTCGGATCCGGCAGCGGAGGGGCGGGAGGAGCGGTCGCGCTCGGTCGGCTGTGCTTCGGTGTCCATCGGGGCGGAATGCTATCCCGCCCCGATGTGAACCCCCGAAAGCGCTCAGTTGTCGCGCTTCTCCTTGATCTTCGCGGCCTTGCCGCGCAGCTCACGGAGGTAGTACAGCTTGGCGCGGCGCACGTCACCACGGGTGACCAGCTCGATCTTCTCGACGATCGGGGTGTGCACCGGGAAGGTGCGCTCGACGCCGACGGAGAACGAGACCTTGCGGACCGTGAAGGTCTCGCGCACGCCGGAACCCTGGCGGCGGATCACCACGCCCTTGAACTGCTGCACACGGGAGCGGTTGCCCTCGATGACGCGGACGTGCACGTTGACGGTGTCACCCGGGCGGAAGGCCGGGATGTCGTCGCGGATCGACGCGGCGTCGACGGTGTCGAGCAGGTGAGACATGTCTCTGCTTTCTTCGCTGATGCCACAGGTCATCAACGGGAACTAGGATTTCCGGAAGGTCTGCCGGGCGGTCGGGGCGGTCGTCGTGTCCCCCTGTGGCAGGGGCGCCCGCCGGACAGCACACAGCAGCGGCCTATTCTTCCACGTCGCCGGTCCTGCGCCAAAATCGGCCGTACGGCTCCCCCGCCGGGTCGGGCGACCAGCCCAGGATGGACAGCATCTCACGGTCCTTCTTGTCGAAGGCCGCGGGGGCGCAGCGCTCGATGAGGTCGGGCCGGTTGGCCGTGGTGCGCCGCAGCGCCTCGTCGCGGCGCCAGCGGGCGATCTTCCCGTGGTGGCCGCTGAGCAGCACGTCGGGGATGTCCCGGCCGCGCCAGAGGGGCGGCTTGGTGTAGACGGGGCCCTCCAGGAGGCTCGCCATGGCCCCGGGCGCGAAGGAGTCGTCCCGGTGCGACTCGGCGTTGCCGAGGACGCCGGGCAGCAGACGGGCCACGGCCTCGGTGACGACCAGCACGGCCGCCTCCCCGCCGGCGAGGACGTAGTCGCCGATGGACACCTCGTAGACGGGTATCCGGGTGGCGTACTCGTCCACGACGCGGCGGTCGATGCCCTCGTAGCGGGCCGGGGTGAAGATCAGCCAGGGGCGCTCGGACAGCTCGACGGCGAGTTCCTGGGTGAAGGGACGGCCGCTGGGGGTCGGGACGATCAGCGCGGGCGCGCGGGAGCCCGTCTCGTAGCCGTCGGCCAGGACACTGTCCAGGGCGTCGCCCCACGGTTCGGTCTTCATGACCATGCCGGGGCCGCCGCCGTAGGGCGTGTCGTCGACCGTGTTGTGGCGGTCGTACGTCCACTCGCGCAGGTCGTGCACGTGCACGTCCAGCTGTCCACGCGCGCGTGCCTTGCCGACGAGGGAGACGTTCAGCGGTTCGAGGTACTCGGGGAAGATCGTGACGACGTCGAGGCGCATCAGGAGGCTTCCCCCGAGCCGCCGGAGCCGTCGTCGGTGGAGGCGCCGCCGGATCCGGAGCCCTCCTCGCCCCGGGCGGAGGCGATCTCGGCGCGGTCGTCGATCAGGCCCGGCGGCGGGGCGATGACGGCCCGCTGCTCCTCCAGGTCGATCTCGGTGACGATCTCCTCCACGAACGGGATCATCACCTCGCTGCCGTCGGCGCGTTCGACGATGAACAGGTCCTGGGAGGGCAGGTGCGAGATCTCGGTGATCCGGCCGACCTCCGTGCCGTCCTCGGTGACCACGTCGAGGTCGATCAGCTGGTGGTCGTAGTACTCGTCCTCCTCCTCGGGCAGCTCGTCCGGGTCGACGTCCGCGATGAGGAGGGTGTTGCGCAGCGCCTCGGCGGCGGTGCGGTCGGCGACGCCCTCGAACCGCAGCAGCAGGCGCCCGCTGTGGACGCGGCCCGTCTCGATGGTGAGCGGTCCCGCCGAGGCGGGATCGGTGGCGAGTACGGCGCCGGGCGCGAGCCTGAGTTCCGGCTCGTCGGTACGTACCTCGACGGTGACCTCGCCCTTGATGCCGTGGGCGCGGCCGATCCGTGCGACTACCAGCTGCACGTGTCCAGATCTCCTGTCGTACGACTACGGGCCGGGGACGGCCCTTGACGGCCCTCCCCGGCCCGAGCCGGTTGCGATGCGATGAAGCGTCAGCGGACGTCGTCCACATCGACGAGGTCGACGCGGACGCCCCGGCCGCCGATGGCGCCCACGACGGTGCGCAGGGCGCGTGCGGTGCGACCGTTGCGGCCGATCACCTTGCCGAGGTCGTCGGGGTGGACCCGCACCTCGAGCACACGTCCGCGACGCAGGTTGCGCGAGGCGACCTGCACATCGTCAGGGTTGTCGACGATGCCCTTCACGAGGTGCTCAAGCGCCTCTTCGAGCATGCTGCTCAGGCCTCGGTGGACTCGGACTCGGCAGCGGCCTCGTCCTTCTTCTCAGCCTTCTTCTTCTGGGTGATGGCCTCACCCTTGCCCTCGTCCTCGCCGCCGAGCGACTCGAACGACGGACGGGCGGCCTTCTCCTGCGGCTGGAGCAGGGGCGCCGGGGCGGGCTCGCCCTTGAACTTCTGCCAGTCGCCGGTCTTCTTCAGGATGGCGAGCACGGGCTCGGTCGGCTGGGCGCCGACACCGAGCCAGTACGCCACGCGCTCGGCGTCGACCTCGATGCGCGAGGGGTTCTGCACCGGGTGGTACAGGCCGATCTCCTCGATGGCCCGGCCGTCACGGCGGGTACGGGAGTCGGCGACGACGATGCGGTAGTGAGGCGAACGGATCTTGCCCAGACGCTTCAGCTTGATCTTGACTGCCACGGGAGTGGGTTCTCCTGGATTGACGTGGTGGGGCACGGCGGGACGCCGCGTGGGGTTGCGGTACCCGAATGCCCGATGGACGCGTCAGCCGGAGGAGAGAGGGGTCCTGTGCGGCTGTCGAGTACAGCTAGCCATTGTGCCACACCCGGCGGCACCCTCCCGGCGCGGGGTGGGCGCCGCCGGGGCACGCCACAGGGGCACCCGGCGGCCGGGTGCCGTCGTGCCCGGACCACCGGCCGGCGGCCGGAGCGCGGCTGCCACGAGCAGCCGCGCTCTCAGCCCGCCGCGCCGACGACCTCCGGGATCCGGAACGGCTTGCCGCACCCGCCGCACACGATCGGGGCCTGGGCCAGGACCGAGGGGACGACGCGTACGTTGCGCCCGCAGTCGCAGACGGCCTTGACCCGGACCCCGCCGCCGGAGGAGCCGTGGCGGGCGGCCGGGCCGCGGAAGCTGCGGCCGGTGTCGGCGGTGGTGGCCGCCGTGTGCGCCTTCAGGGCGCGCTGGAGGCGCTCGATCGTCGGGCGGTAGCGGCGCTTGGCCTCGGGGCTGAGCGTGACCAGGGAGAAGCCGCTGCTGGGATGCGGCTCGTCCGGGTGGTCGAGGCCCAGCTCCTCGGCGATGGCCAGGAACCGGCGGTTGTGGTAGCGGCCGGCGCGGGAGGTGTCACGCACCCCGCGGGCGGCGGCGATGCCGTGGACTGCCTCGTGGAGCAGTCGCTCGAAGGAGAGCTCGTGCCCGCACGCGGACGACGACTCCCCGATCAGGGACTCGGGGGCGGCGAGATCGGGCAGCTCGGGGTGGTACCGCTGAATGTCGGCCCACGCCTGCGCCAGCTCCGCTGCGAGAACAGGTGGTGTCTGTGTCGTGCTCACGTAATGACAACGAGCGGGAGTGCCACTGTGTTCCTATTCCGGGGCATCCCAAATAATTTGCACGTACCCGTCAGTTGCCGCTGATGCGTCCTGACGAGGGCGGGTGCGCTGATCTGCGGAGAAGCCTCACAGCTGATACCAAGGTGGTGCGTAGCCCCGCATACGCACCGGCGCGTAGGGCCTTCACGCACGCCGGTGCACAGGTACGCGCGCGGTGTACAAGAGACGTTTCGGCCGCTTCCCCGGCGGAAGGCTGTACGCGGTGAGCGTGCGCGGCGACGGTGACGTTACCGGGCGCGCCCCAGGTGTCCCGCACCACCCCACCCCCGGCCGTCCGCGACGGGACGGCAAGGCCCGGGTTTCCGGGATGTGAAATCTCCGGGCGAGGGGCCCGGAACGGACGAAGATGCCCTCACGACCCCTGGACGCCATGCGGAGCGGGGAGTTACCTGGCATACGGAAGTGCGCGCGCACTGCACGGGGGCCACGGAATCGGCACAGCGGCAATTCTCGGCGGATTGGGGCGCTTATCCATGACACCTACGCTCGTGCGTCAGCACCTGCCTCACGCGGGCCCCGCGCCCGGGGTGGACCTGCGTGCACGCGCGCGTGACTGGTCGGAGATCCAGGAGCGGATGCTGGTGCCGCTCTACGAGGCCGTCTACGAGCGGCTGGAGGTGGGCACCGGCACCCGGCTGCTGGCCCTCGGCTGCGGCTCCGGGCTCGCCCTGCTCATGGCGTCCGCCAGAGGGGCGGCGGTCACCGGCGTCGACTCCTGCCCCGAACGGCTGGCCCTGGCACGGCAGCGGCTGCTGCCCGAGGCGCCCGGAGCGCCGGGCACGCGCGCGCGTGCGGACGCCCGGATCGTCCAGGGGCCCCCGGACGCCCTCGGCGCCGCACCGTCCGCCGCGGACCGCGACGGGACCCGCGGCACCGCCGGGCGCGGCTCCACGGGGCGCGGCTCCACGGAGCGCCACACCGCCGGGGCCCGCGGCGTCCCTGGCGCCCCCGGCGCCCCCGGCGGTCCAGGCGTCCCCGACGGCTGCGCCACCCACAGCCCCCTCGGCACCGACGCGGCGGCCGGCGCGGCACCGGGCGCCGCGCCCTACACGCTCGTCACCGCCTTCGAGCCCCTCGGGTGCCTTACGGGCGACGCGCAGGACCCCGCCGGGCCGCTCGCGGCGGCGGTGCCGCTCGCCGAGCGCGGGGCGCCGGTGGTGCTGGCGGGCTGGGGGCCGCCGGAGCGGTGCGCGGCGTCGGGGGGGGGGGGGCCCGCCCCCCCCGGCCCCCCCCCCCCCCCCCCCCCGCGCCCGGGGGGGGGGGGCGGGGCCCCCCCCCCCCCCCAGC
>NZ_JBEYJA010000035.1:0-58141 GCF_040703815.1 Streptomyces sp. NPDC006743
GTCGGCGCGGGTGTCCCGCGCCGCCGCCCCGGTCACCCCGCCACGAACGTGTGCGCCGCCTTGTCGTGCCAGCACTGGCGCCAGGGCCGGTCGAACACGCACCACAGGACGCCCACGACCCCCACGCACAGCAGCCCCGGCACGCTGTACACCAGCCAGCGGCGCAGGGCGGGAGCGAACGACGGGGGCTCGTGGCCCTCGATGTCCCGCACCTGCAGACCGCACAGCTTCTTGCCCAGCGTGCGGCCCCACTTGGCGGTGGGCAGCACCTCGTAGAGCACACCGAAGAGCAGGAGGACGGCGAGGACGATGCCGAGGTACGCCGCCGTCGTGCCGTCCAGCAGCCAGACGGTGACCGTACGGCCAGAGAGCTTGGCCGCGTCGATCTTCTCGTCCACGTGGTCGGCCGCCTTGGCGCCGAGCGGGACGGCGGCCACGGCGGTGACGCCCGCGAGGACCACGGTGTCGACCAGGCGGGCGGCGAACCGCTTGCCCAGACCGGCGGGCCGCGCCGCAGCCTGCCGCCGGGCCGCCGCCTGGAAGAGGTCCTCGACCGGTGACTTCCAGGGCGCGACGGGCTGCTCCTCGGCCGCCGGGACCGGACCCGCGCCCACGCCTGTTCCGGCTCCGACGCCGGCGAGCTGGTGCACCTGCTGGGCCCAGGAGGCCTGGCCGCCGCCGGGGCCGCCGGCCACCGGGGCGGGCACGGAGCCGGGCATTGCGGCGGCGGGCCGGGGCCCGGCGGACTGCGGAGGCACGACGGACTGCGGGGGCACGGCGGACTGCGGGGGCTGTGGAGCGCCGGGAGAGACGGGAGAAGCGGGTGCGGGGACACCGGGGGCGGGGGCGGGCACCGCGCCGGCGGCGGGGGCCGCGCCCGCCGGGGGCTGGATCTGCGCGGGGCCCTGGGCCTGTACCGGTCCCTGGGGGTGGGCCTGCACCGGAGCCTGGGGCTGGGCGGGGTCCTGGGGCGGGGCGGCCGAGGCGCGGGCGGCGGGCGCCTTCCCGGCGCCGAAGCCCGGGCCGCCGGCCGCTCCCGGCGCGGACTGGCCCTGAGCGGGCACCACGGGTCCGGACGCGGCCGGGCCCGTGCGGCCGTCGGGACGAGGGAGGGGACGGAAGGTCATGGTGCCGGCGTCCACGGGACCGCCCGGCCCGGGCACACCGGGCGCGGCCGGGGCGGCCGGTGCGCCGGACGCGCCGCCCGGCGGGGTGCCGGGCGCGCCGTCGGCCGCCGTCGGGCGCCGGAACACGAAGGTGCTCCCGGGCTCACCGCCGCCCTGGTCCTGCTCCCCCGCCGTGCCCTCCGCGCGGGCGGCGGAGCCTGCCGGGCCCGTGCCCGCCGGGGCGCTGGTGGGGGCGAGCCGGGGGTCGGGCCCGGCCGGGGCGCTCCAGGACCCGCCGTGGCCCTGGTCGCCGCCGGTGCCGGGCCGGCCGGCGTCGGCGGTCCACGGCGCGGCCGGCCGGGGCTGTCCGGCGGACGCCGGGCCGGCCGGGGCGGGCGCGGCCGAGGACTCCCCTGCCGGGGCGGGCCCGGCCGGCGGGTCCTCGTCGAAGAAGTGCGGACCGGTCGCCTCGACCTCCGGTACCGCGGGCCGGGCGGGCCGCACACCGGGCGGCGGGCTGAGCGGCTCGCCGTCGGCCGGTGCCGGCCGGCTGGTGCCCGGGACCCAGGAGGCACCGTTCCAGTACCGGACGTATCCGGGGATGGACGGGTCCGGGTAGTACCCCTCGCGGGGCCTGTCATCGCCTGGTGCGGGGGTTGGGGCGCTCATGTCCGTCGTCCCGTATCTGCTCGGGGGTCGTCTTGGGGGCCTCCACATCTATCAGACCGGGGCAGCCGGCACGGCCCGTCCCGCCGGACCCACTCCTTTCCGGGCAACCTCGCACAGGTGCTCCACCTTTCGCGGGCGCGCGGAGGAAACGGCGGGGCGGGCGGGAAAAAACCTCCGCGGACCCGCGTAATGCCCGGCGCCGTCCCGCCTCTGGACCGGTGCGGGTCCGTTCCGGGTCCGTACGCGGCACGCGGCACGCGGCACGCGGCACGAGTGGAGAGGACGAGAACCATGCGGCACACGGTGGTGGAGCGTGAACTGGAGCTGAGGCTGGTCCTGTCGCCCGAGCGGGGGATCCCCGTACCGGCGCGGCTGGCCTACCGCACCGACGACCCGTACGCCGTGCACATCGACTTCCACGTCGACTCCGGGCAGCCGGTGCACTGGGCGTTCGCGCGGGACCTGCTCGTGGAGGGGGTGTTCCGGCCGTGCGGGCACGGCGACGTGCGGGTGTGGCCCTCGAAGGCGGAGGGCCGCAGCCTCGTGCTGATGGCGCTCAGCTCGCCGTCCGGGACGGCCCTGCTGGAGGCGCCGTCCGCGCAGGTGTCGTCGTGGCTGGAGCGGACCCTGCGGGTGGTGCCGCCGGGCACCGAGGGCGAGCAGCTCGGCATCGACGCCGGGCTGGCCGGGCTGCTCGCCCGGTGAGGGCGGGGGCTCAGAACAGTTTGCCGGGGTTGAGGATGCCCAGCGGGTCGAAGACCTGTTTGACGGCCCGCTGCATCTCGACCCCGACCGGACCGATCTCGCGCGCCAGCCACTCCTTCTTCAGGACGCCCACGCCGTGCTCGCCGGTGATCGTGCCGCCGAGCCGCAGGCCCAGGGCCATGATCTCGTCGAAGGACTCGCGGGCGCGCCGGGACTCGTCGGGGTCCTGGGCGTCGAAGCAGACGGTGGGATGGGTGTTGCCGTCGCCCGCGTGCGCGCAGACGCCGATGGTGAGCTGGTACTTCTCGGCGATCTGTTCGACGCCGTCGAGCATCTCGCCGAGCCGGGAGCGCGGGACGCACACGTCGTCGATCATCGTCGTGCCCGTGACCGCCTCCAGCGCGGTCAGCGCCAGTCGCCTCGCTTGGAGGAGCAGTTCGGACTCGGCGGCGTCCTCGGCGGGGACGACCTGGGTGGCGCCGGCCGCCTCGCACAGCGCGCCGACGGCGGCGAGGTCGGCGGCGGGGTCGGGCGTGTCGAACGCGGCGAGGAGCAGGGCCTCGGTGGTCTCGGGCAGGCCCATGTGGGCGAGGGCGTTGACGGCCTTGACCGTCGTACGGTCCATGAGTTCGAGCAGCGACGGCACGTGGCCGCCCTCCATGATCCGGCACACCGCGTCGCAGGCGGCGGTCGCGGAGGCGAACTCGGCGGCGAGCACGAGCTGCTGGGGCGGCTGCGGTTTCAGGGCGAGGACGGCCCGGACGACGATGCCGAGGGAGCCCTCGGAGCCGACGAACAGGCGGGTGAGGTCGTATCCGGCGACGCCCTTGGCGGTGCGCCGGCCGGTGGACATCAGGCGGCCGTCGGCGAGGACCACGTCGAGGCCGAGGACGTACTCGGCGGTGACCCCGTACTTCACGCAGCACAGGCCCCCGGAGGCGGTGCCGATGTTGCCGCCGATGGTGCACATCTCCCAGCTGGAGGGGTCCGGCGGGTAGTACAGGCCGTGCTCGTTCACCGCGCGCGAGAGGGTGGCGTTGACGACGCCCGGCTCGACGATCGCGATGCGGTCGACGGGGTTGACCTCGAGGATCCGGTCCATCTTCGTCAGGGAGAGGACGATGCAGTCCTCGGAGGCGTTGGCCGCGCCGGACAGGCCGGTGCGGGCGCCCTGCGGGACGACCGGGACGCGCAGTTCGGTGGCGACCCGCATGACGTGCTGGACCTGTTCCACGGTGCGCGGCAGGACGACGACGGCCGGGGCGCCGGACGGGCAGAAGCTCGCCATGTCGTGGGCGTAGGAGGCCGTGACGTCGGGATCGGTGAGGACCGCCTCGGCCGGCAGGCCCGCGAGGAGCCGGTCGGTGAGGTTGGCCTCGGCTGCGTCGGGTGCGGCTTGGATACGGCTCACGATCACAGCCTCGCACCCACGGCGACCGGTGGGAACCCCGTGACCGGCATCCCTGCGCCTGCCGGGTGGTACGGACTGGCGGGCGACGGAGCCGGCCGCCCGGCAAAAGTCTCCGCCGGGTGTCGTCCGCCCGGTGGGGATCGGTTCCGTCCGGTGGGTGGCGGTGGGGAGCGGGCGCCGGGTCGTGCGCGGGCCGGGCCGGTGCGGCGGCGCACAGTGTGCGCCATGGAGAAGCCTGTGCGGTGTCCGGCCACGTCCCCGCAGCCCGAGACGGCACCCGCGCCGCCGCGCCGCCCCCCGCGGCGGCTCCTGCTGCGGCTGCTCGTCGCGCTGGCCGTGCTGGGCGGGGTGCTCGGCGCGGTCTGGTCGGCGCTGCCGGGCCGGGGGCAGCCGGCAAGGCCGGCCGTGCCCCGGGTCCCGGCCGCTCCCGGGCCGCCGGGGAAGGCGGCGGCGCTGAGCGCCGTGACGGCCGGAGTGCCGGCGGCACTGCCCGGCCTGACGGAGCTGATCGCCGACCGGGAGCGCTGGGTGCGGGCGCATCCGCGGGACGCGCGGGCGTGGGCGGTGCTGGGGGCGGCGTACGTCGAGCGGGGGCGGCGCACGGCGGACCCGGCGGACCTCCCGGCCGCCGACCGGGCGCTGCGGACCTCGCTGCGGCTGAGCCCGGAGCGCGGCGCGGACGCGTCGGCCGCGCTCGCGGCGCTGGCCGTCCAGCGGCGTGACTTCCCCACGGCGCGCACCTGGGCCGAGGCGGCGGTGAAGCTGGCGCCGAGGCGGGCGACGGCGTACGCCCTGCTGATCGAGGCCTGTACGGGGACCGGCGACCACAAGGCGGTCGCGCGCTCCCTGGACGAGCTGCTGAAGCTGGACCACTCCCCCGCCGCGCGGGCCGGGGCGGCGGCCGTCTACCGGGATCGCGGCTGGCGGGAGGACGCCGAGGCGCAGGTGGCGGACGCGGCGGCGGCCGCGACGGCGCCCGCGGAGCGGGCCGCGTACCTGGAGCAGGCCGGGCGCTACGCCTGGGAGCGCGGCGCCCTGGACGAGGCGCTGCGCCACTTCGCGGCGGCCCTGCGCCTGGATCCCGCGCTGCGCGACGCCCGCGCCGGGCAGGCCCGCACGCTGGCCTCGCTGGACCGGCCCGAGGAGGCCGTACGCGCCTACGGCCTGGCGCTCGGCACCCGGCCGCGCCCGGAGCACCTGCTGGAACTCGGTGAGCTGTACGAGTCGCTGGGGCGGGAGGGGCAGGCCGGGGCCCAGTACGACCGGGTGCGCGAGCGGGCCGCCCAGGACGCGGCGGCCGGGATCGACGACGACTTGGTCCTCGGCCGGCTGGAGGCGGACCACGGCGACGCGGGCGAGGCGGTGCGGCTGCTGCGCGCCGAGTGGCAGCGCCAGCCCTCTACCGCCGTGGCCGACGCGCTGGGCTGGGCGCTGCACCGCGACGGGCAGGACCAGGAGGCGCTGAAGTTCGCCACGGCGGCAACGGACGAGAAGCAGGGCGGCGGGGTGCGCAACGCGCTGTACGAGTACCACCGTGCGATGGTCGAGCAGGACCTCGGGCTGTCCGGGTCCGCGCGCCGGCAGCTGGCGCAGGCGCTGCGCACCAACCCCTGGTTCTCGCCGCTGTGGGCGCCGGACGCCGCCGAGGCCCTGGACGAGCTGGGCGAACCGGTGCCCGCCGAGGCGCCGGAGGGGGTGAGCGTGGCGGCGGAGTTCACCGCCGCCCCCTCCCGGGAGCCCGCGACGCAGCCTCAGTAGACGACGACGCGGTGCCCGTGGCGGCGCCGCGGTCCGGGCGGGCGGCGACCCGGCGCCCGGATCCCGCGGCCCGGCCCCCGCAGGCCGCGGCCCGGTCCCCGGGGGCCGACACGGTCCCCGCGGGCCGCGGCGGGGTCCCGGCTCACAGCGTCGCGGTGCCGATCAGGGCGTTGCGGGTGACCAGGGCCGCCAGTCGCTCCTCGTCGAGGCCTTCCGTGTCGGCGGGCCGCCGGGGCAGCACCATGTACCGGGTCTCCGCGCTGGAGTCCCACACGGTGATGTCCGTGCCGTCCGGCAGTTCCGTGCCGAACTCGGCCAGCACGGCCCGCGGTTCCCGCACCACCCGGGAGCGGTAGGCCTCGGACTTGTACCAGCTCGGGGACGGCCCGAGCAGCCGCAGCGGATAGCAGGAGCAGAGGGTGCAGACGATGACGTTGTGGGTCGTCTCGGTGTTCTCCACCACCCTCAGCCGCTGGTAGGAGCCTTCCATGTAGCCGAGTTCGCGGACGGCGGCGGTGCCGTCGGCCAGCAGCCTCGCCCTGTAGGCCGGGTCGGTCCAGGCGCGGGCCACGACGCGGGCGCCGTTCGCGGGACAGGCGCCGGTGAGGGAGGCGTCGATGATCTCGTCGAGGCGGGCACCGGAGAGCACCCCCTTCTCCTCCAGCAGTGCCTCCAGGCGCCGTACCCTCCGGGCGATCGCCGCGTCGGCGTGGTCACCGCTCATCGTGCTGCTCCTCCGCACCGCTCAGGTAGCTCTCCCACAGATCCAGGACGACGTGGTGGTCGCCCTCGCCCCACAGGTCGCGGGCGGCGAAGCGGACGGCGTAGACCTGCTCGACGGGCGCGTCCGCGCGGCCCTGCGCACTGACGTCGGCGAGCGGGGCCCGCCCTTCCGGTTCGACCACGACGCCCTGTTTGCCGCGGGCGTAGCGCGGCAGGCGGGTGTGGTGCGGCGGGTCGTGCGGGAAGGTGCGCACCCGGGTGCCGGGGGCGAAGCGGTCAGACGGCATCGAGTTCTCCCGGGCTCAGCACACCCTTGCGTTCCAGCAGGATGCGGATGGCCTCGAACCAGCGCTCGTAGTACGAGGTGGTGAGGTACTCGGTGGGCGGCATCGATTCGATGGCGTCCCGGAACTCGTTGGTGTTGAACAGCCCTTCCGCGCGCAGGGCGTTGAGGAGGCCGACGACCCGCGCCTCCCAGTCGGCGTGGAAGGGCGCGGGGTCGTCGGTGGTGTCGACCGGGCCGAAGCCGACCGTGCCGCCCACGTCGTTGATCCTGGCCATGGGCGGCAGCCTACGGCCTGACGGGCGGCCCGTCCCGGCGGGAGAGCGGCTCAGAGGTTGCCGCGGCGCTCCTGCTCGCGCTCGATCGCCTCGAAGAGGGCCTTGAAGTTGCCCTTGCCGAAGCCCATGGAGCCGTGCCGCTCGATGATCTCGAAGAACACCGTCGGGCGGTCCTGGACCGGCTTGGTGAAGATCTGCAGCAGGTAGCCGTCCTCGTCGCGGTCGGCGAGGATCTTGAGCTCGCGCAGGGTGTCGATGGGCACCCGGGTGTCCCCGACCCACTCGCCGAGGGTGTCGTAGTACGAGTCCGGGGTGTCCAGGAACTGGACGCCGGCGGCGCTCATCTGGCGGACCGTGTGCACGATGTCGTTGGTGTTCAGCGCGATGTGCTGGACGCCGGCGCCGCCGTAGAACTCCAGGTACTCGTCGATCTGGGACTTCTTCTTGGCGATCGCGGGCTCGTTGATCGGGAACTTCACCTTGAGGGTGCCGTCGGCCACGACCTTCGACATCAGGGCGCTGTACTCGGTCGCGATGTCGTCGCCCACGAACTCCTTCATGTTCGTGAAGCCCATGACCTTGTTGTAGAACTCCACCCACTCGTTCATGCGGCCGAGTTCCACGTTGCCGACGCAGTGGTCGACCGCCTGGAAGGAGCGCTGGGCGGGCGGCTCGACCATGGGGGCGGCGGCCGTGAAGCCCGGCAGGTACGGGCCGTCGTAGCCGGTGCGCTCGACCAGGGTGTGGCGGGTCTCGCCGTAGGTGGCGATCGCGGCGAGGACGACGGTGCCGTGCTCGTCCTTCAGCTCGTACGGCTCGGCCACGGAGCGGGCGCCGTGCTCGACGGCGTAGGCGTACGCGGCGCGCGCGTCCGGGACCTCGATGGCGAGGTCGACGACGCCGTCGCCGTGCTCGGCCACGTGCTGGGCGAGGAAGCGGCCCCAGTCGGTGGCGGGCTTGATCACCGAGGTGAACACGAAGCGGGCGGAGCCGCTCTCCAGGACGTAGCTCGCGGTCTCGCGGCTGCCGTTCTCCGGTCCGGAGTAGGCGACCACCTGCATGCCGAAGGCGGTGGAGTAGTAGTGCGCCGCCTGCTTGGCGTTGCCCACGGCGAAGACGACCGCGTCCATTCCCTTGACCGGGAAGGGGTCGGCCTGCCGTGCGGTCGCGTCGGGAGTGTGCTCTGTGGTCTGCGTCATGGCGGAAGCGTCACCCGGGTCCGCAAGGTGCGCAATAGTTCGCGTATTCACTGGGCAAAGTGAGCAGTGAAAGCCCGGGACCGGCGGGCTGTCTGTACAGGATGACCACCTGGGAGGCGGGGCTCATGGCGATCGATCATCTGGACGGCCGCATCATCGTGCTGCTGGCGCGTGAGCCGCGCGTCGGCGTGCTGGAGATGTCCCGGCGGCTGGGGGTGGCGCGCGGGACGGTCCAGGCGCGCCTGGACCGGCTCCGTTCGGGCGGGGTCATCCGCGGCTTCGGCCCGGAGGTGGACCCGGCCGCGCTCGGCTACCCGGTCACGGCCTTCGCCACGCTGCAGATCCGGCAGGGGCAGGGCGCGGGCGTACGCGCCCACCTGGCGGCCGTGCCGGAGGTGCTGGAACTGCACACCACCACCGGCACCGGCGACATGCTGTGCCGGCTGGTGGCCCGCTCGAACGCCGACCTCCAGCGCGTGATCGACCGGGTGGTCGGGATCGAGGGCATCGTCCGCGCGTCCACGGCGATCGTGATGGAGAACCCGGTGCCGCTGCGGATCATCCCGCTGGTGGAGCAGGCGGCGGAGGAGTAGCGGGTCACGCGCGGGACCGGTTGCAAAGAAGTGGTTGCAAGGAGTTCTTTGCAAGGCTATCTTTGCATCCATGACCGAGTCCGAGCCCCACTCCCGACCCGAGGCCGAATCCCGCCCCCCGCAGCACGCGGTCCGGCAACTCGACGCCCGCTCCCTCAGAGGGCTGGCCCACCCGCTGCGGATGCAGCTGCTCACCGCGCTGCGCCACGGCGGCCCCGCCACCGCCTCCCGGCTGGCCGAGAAACTGGGCGAGTCCAGCGGTGCCACCAGCTACCACCTGCGCCAGCTCGCCGCCCACGGCTTCGTCGAGGACGCGCCGGGCCACGGCAAGGGCAGGGAGCGCTGGTGGCAGGCGGCGGACGGGGGCGTGAGCTTCGACGAACAACTGCTCAAGGACCCCGACCCGGCGGTCCGCGGCGCCGCGGACCTGTTCCTGCACGAGATCGCCAACCAGCACACCAGGGAACTGGCGACCTGGATCGCCGGCAAGAACACCTGGTCCGAGCCGTGGACCAGCGCCTCCGACATGAGCGACTGGACCCTGCACCTCACGCCCGACCTCGCCCTCGACCTCATCGAGAAGATGCACGCGCTGGTCGAGAGCTACCGGGCCCTGGCCCCGGCCGAGGGCACCCCGGAGCGCGAGCAGGTCCGCGTGCACACCCACCTCTTCCCCACCCACACGGCCTGAGAGGCAGCAGCCCGATGCATCCCGAGACCCACCTCGTCCTGCACCACGCCCGCGCCGCCGAACTCCACGCGGAAGCGGATGCCGACCGGCTGGCCGGCGACGTACGGCAGCGGCGCCGGCAGCCGCGCGACCTGCGGGGCCGGCTCGGCTGGACCCTCGTCGAGGTCGGCCTGCGCCTGGCCACCGCCACGCCCGCCGTGCCGAAGGCCGTGGCGGCCTAACAGCTCGGTACGGCCGACTCCTTGCCCTCGCGCAGGGCGGTCAGGGCGCCGAGCGCGCCCTTCAGGGTGGTCACCGGGACCAGTCTGAGGCCCTTGGGGAGTTCCGCCGCGGCGTCCTTGCACTCGTCCTTCGGGACGAGGAAGACCGTGGCGCCGTCCCGCCGCGCGGCCTGCGTCTTGAGGGCGACACCGCCGACCGCGCCCACCGTCCCGTCGGGACTGATCGTGCCGGTGCCCGCGATCGTGCGGCCGCCCGTGAGGTCGGAGCCGGCGCCGTCGCCGTGCAGCTTGTCGATGATGCCGAGGGAGAGCAGCAGGCCCGCGCTCGGGCCGCCGACGTTGGCGAGGTCGAGCTTCACGTCGATCTTCTGGCCGGACTTGCCGAGGTACTTCAGCGCGGCCTGGGTCGCCGCGTCCTGCGACTGCTTCATCTGCGCCGCGTTGTGCTGCTCGATCTGCCGGACGTTGTCGCCGCTCGGGTAGACGGCGTCGCGCGGCATGACGGCGCGGTCGGTGGCGAACCAGCCGTCGATCACGTCGCCCAGCGAGATGTGCGCGTCCGGACCGGTCGCCTCGATGGTCACCATCCGCAGCTGGCCCGTGGTGTCGCGGACGGGCGCCCCCGAGATCGTGATCACCTGGTTGCCCTTGAAGGTGCCCAGCACGTTCGCCGTCGACCCCGGCTGCGCCACCGAGAACGGCAGCGGCGCGAACACCGCCGTGGCGATCAGAGCCACGACGGGCAGCGCGCAGACGGTGAGGGCCTGGGGGCGTGTGAGGCGAGAGAGCACGGGTTCAATCTACGCGACGGTGTGTCACGGTCACCTGAGTGCCTCGGCCACCTCACGGGCGGCGTCCACCACCCTCGGCCCCACCCGGTCGGGCACGGCGTCCGCGAGCATCACCACGCCGACACTGCCCTCGACCCCGCTCACACCGAGCAGCGGCGCCGCCGCCCCGCAGGCGCCGGCCTCCAGTTCGCCGTGGGTGAGGGTGTAGCCGGGTTCGGCGGCCGGCTGGCGGCGGGCCGTCAGGATCGCCTTGCCCGCCGCGCCCCGGTCCAGGGAGTGGCGGAAACCCGCCCGGTAGGCCACGTGGTAGTCGGTCCAGGTGGGTTCGACGACGGCGACCGCGAGCGCCTCGGCGCCGTCGACCAGGGTCAGGTGCGCCGTCGCGCCTATGTCCTCGGCCAGGGCGCGCAGCGCGGGCAGCGCCGCCTCGCGCACCAGGGGGTGCACCTGGCGGCCCAGGCGCAGCACCCCGAGTCCGACGCGGGCGCGTCCGCCCAGGTCGCGGCGGACCAGCGCGTGCTGTTCGAGGGTGGCCAGGAGCCGGTAGACGACGGTCCGGTTCACGCCCAGTCTCTGGGACAGCTCGGTGACGGTCAGCCCGTGGTCCGTGTCGGCCAGCAGTTTGAGGACCCTCAGTCCCCGGTCGAGCGTCTGGGATGTCTCCGCGGTCACGACGCCCACTCCTTCAGTGGTGAGGTCGGCGGCGCTCCTCGCGGCGGGTGCGTCACCGAGTCCCGTCAGTGACGCGCGACAGAGGCCGCCGATCGGCCGGCGGTCCGGGGCGCTCCCGGACTCAGTCGCTTCACGGCTGCGCTCCGCGGCGGCGCTGCCACGGGGCGTGTGCGTAGCGGGACAGTAGCGAAGCCGGTTCGCTGAGCGGAAGGCTCCGTCCAGAATCCGGGCAGTGCCCCATGGGAACTGTTCGCGTACGTCCCGATACGTACCGCACACCTCTGCACAAGGTCCTCACACGCCCCCGGACGCCGGGGGCGGTGCCCCTCAGCGCATCCGGGTCGCCCACTCCTGCACCTTGGCGATGCGCTGGCGCAGTTGACCGGCCGTGGCCTCCGCGCTCGGCGGGCCGCCGCACACGCGGCGCAGCTCGGTGTGGATCACGCCGTGCGGCTTCCCGCTCTGGTGGACGTAGGCGCCGACCATGGTGTTGAGCTGCTTGCGCAGCTCCATCAGTTCCTTGTGGGTGACCACCGGCCGCCGCTCGGCGGGCAGTTCGAGCAGGTCCGCCTCGTCGTCCGGCTTCCTGCGGCTGTGCGCGATCTGCCGCGCCTGCCGCTTCTGGAGCAGCAGCTGGACCTGCTCGGGCTCCAGCAGGCCGGGGATGCCGAGGTAGTCCTGCTCCTCCTCGCTGCCGGGGTGGGCCTGCATGCCGAACTCGGCGCCGTCGTAGAGGACCCGGTCGAAGACGGCGTCGGACTCCAGCGCCTCGAAGGGCAGCGTGTCCTGCTCGCCGGTGTCCTCGTCCTGCTCCTTGTTCGCCTCGTCCATCTCCTTCTCGGACTCGGCGTAGGGGTCCTCCTCGCCCTCCTTCTTCGGCTTGTCGAGGGCGTGGTCGCGCTCGACCTCCATCTCGTTGGCGAAGGTCAGCAGGTCCGGGATGGTCGGCAGGAAGACGGACGCGGTCTCGCCGCGCCGCCGGGAGCGTACGAAACGGCCGACGGCCTGCGCGAAGAACAGCGGGGTGGAGATCGTCGTCGCGTACACCCCGACCGCGAGACGGGGGACGTCGACGCCCTCGGAGACCATGCGGACCGCGACCATCCAGCGGTCGTCGCCGTCGCTGAACTCGTCGATCCGCTTGGAGGCGCCGGTGTCGTCGGACAGCACGACGGTCGCGCCGCTGCCGGTGATCTCGCGGATCAGTTTGGCGTAGGCGCGGGCGGAGTCCTGGTCGGAGGCGATGACCAGGGCGCCGGCGTCCGGGATGGCCTTGCGGACCTCGGTGAGCCGCTGGTCGGCGGCGCGCAGCACGGCCGGCATCCACTCGCCGCGCGGGTCGAGCGCGGTGCGCCAGGCCTGGCTGACCGCGTCCTTGGTCATCGGCTCGCCGAGCCTGGCCTCGATCTCGTCGCCGGCCTTGGTGCGCCAGCGCATGTTGCCGCTGTAGGAGAGGAAGATGACCGGGCGGACGACGCCGTCGCTCAGGGCGGAGCCGTAGCCGTAGGTGTAGTCGGCGGCCGAGCGCCGGATGCCGTCGTTGCCCTCCTCGTACGTGACGAAGGGGATGGGGTTGGTGTCCGAGCGGAACGGCGTACCGGTCAGCGCGAGCCGGCGGGTAGCGGGCTCGAACGCCTCCAGGCAGGCCTCGCCCCACGACTTGGAGTCACCGGCGTGGTGGATCTCGTCGAGGATGACGAGGGTCTTGCGCTGCTCGACGCGGTTGCGGTGCAGCATGGGGCGCACGCCGACGCCCGCGTACGTCACGGCGACGCCGTGGTACTCCCGGCCGAGCGGGCCCGCGCTGTAGTCGGGGTCCAGCTTGATGCCTATGCGCGCGGCGGCCTCGGCCCACTGCTTCTTCAGGTGCTCGGTGGGTGCGACCACGGTCACCTGCTGGACCACGTGGTGGTGCAGCAGCCAGGAGGCGAGGGTCAGCGCGAAGGTGGTCTTCCCGGCGCCCGGGGTGGCGACCGCGAGGAAGTCGCGCGGCTGCTCCTGGAGGTACTTCTCCATGGCGCCCTGCTGCCAGGCACGCAGCTTGCTGGCGGTTCCCCACGGTGCGCGGCCGGGGAAGGCGGGCGAGAGGTGGTGCGAGTGCGAGGAGGTGGCAGACATGGGTGTGGGCCCGGAGGGCCCTCCGTTGAGGGTGGTGGCGGGCGACGGGCGGGCGGTAGTCACGGTCTCCGGGTTCGTGGTGCGGGTCGGTCTCGGCTACGTATGACAACCGGGCCACCCTACCGGTGTCCTCACCCCTCTCCCGAGCCGACGACACTCCACCGGGCACGGGTGCGACGCGGGTCACAGATCACCGGTACCGGTCCTCGGCGTCCGGCCCGCGTGATCCGCGCGCGGGGCGCCACACGGCCGGCGGGCGACACCGGCCGCACCGCCCCCTTCACCGGCCGCGCGGGCTCCGCGTCACCGCTCGCCCCCCTCACCGGTCCGCAGCCGGCCGGTGACCCACGCCCCCGCCAGCGCCACGCACGCCATCGGCAGGAACACCGCCGCGAACGCGGCCGGGTGGGCGCCGGAACCGCTCGTCGCGGCCGCTGTCGCGTGGGACACCGTGCCGCCGCCCAGCGCGGCGAAGGCGGCGCCGCCCGCGGCCAGCAGGAGGACGTTGGAGAGGGCGTCGGACATCTGGAGGGCCGCCGAGTTGGCCCCGGCCTCCTCGGGGGCGGACAGGCGCAGCAGGAGCACGCTGGTGGAGGAGATGACCAGGCCCATGCCGAAGCAGCCGAAGCCCCAGGCGACGGCGACCGTCCACACGGGCACGGAGTGGATCAGCACGCTCGGCGCGGTGGCGATGGCCGCGGCGACCAGCACCATCCCGAGCGTCATCAGCCGCTCCCGGTACGGTGCCACGCGCGGCCGGGCCTGCACCCACGACCCCAGGGCCCAGGTGACGCCGCCCGCGGCCAGCGAGAACCCGGCCAGGGTCGGGGACAGCCCGCGCTGGGTGACGAGCATCAGCGGGACGAAGGACTCGGCGGCGATGAAGGACCCGGCGGCGACGCCTCGCAGCAGCACCACGGACGGCAGCCCGCGCGCCGCCCGGTACGTGCCGTGCGGCAGCAGCCCGCGCACGGCCGGCACCAGCAGCGCGGCGCCCGCCGCGGCCGGGAGCAGCGCCGCCCACCGCAGGTCCTGCGCCGCGTACTGGAGGAGTCCCGCGCCGAGCGAGACGGCGAGGGCGAGCCGGATGCGCCGCCGGGCGGAGGACGGCGAGGTGTCCTCGCCGCCGCCCTCCCCCACCGGGCCGGACGCCCGCCGCCGTATCTGCGGCAGGGCCATCGCCAGCGGGAGGACCACCAGCACGGGGATGCCGATGAACACCCAGCGCCAGCCCAGGTGCTCGGTGACCGCACCGGAGGCGAGCGGGCCGACGATGGAGGGGACCACCCAGGCCGCCGCGAACGCCGCCATGATCGCCGGGCGCAGCCGCTCGGGGTAGGCGCGTCCGACGACGACGTACAGGGCGACGATGACCAGTCCGCCGCCGAGGCCCTGAACGGCCCGGCCCAGGATGAAGACCCACATCGTGCCCGCCGTCCCGGCCAGCAGCAGTCCGGCGGCGAACGCGCCGATGCCGGCGGTGAGCGCGCCCAGCGGGCCGCGCCGGTCCGACCACTGCCCGGCGAGCACCATCCCGAACAGGCTGGTCGTGAAGTACCCCGAGAACGCGAACGCGTACAGCGACACCCCGTCCAGCTCGCGCGCCGCGACCGGCATCGCGGTGCCGACGGCGGTCGCCTCGAAGGCGATCAGCAGGACGACGGAGACGATGCCGATGCTCAGTGCCCGGTGGGCGCGGCCGAGCACCGAGCCGGCGTCCTCGGCCGCGACCTCCGGTGAGGCGGGCGTCGTGCGTGGTTCAGGGATGCCTGCGACGTCGGTGTCGCGTGGTTCGAGGGCGGTCATGGTCGTCAGGGTAAGGTCCGCAAGCGGCTTTGACCCCTGTCGGGAGTCGGTCCCGGTCCGGGACCTCGGTCGTACGACCGGACGCACGGCGTCCTCCTTCCCCGTCCCGTTCATGAACGGCGTGTGGCGGTCCCGTTGCGGCGCCCGCTTTCTCCTTGAGTCACCGCCCGCGCCCGCCCTACGGTCGAGGAACCGAGTCCGGGACGAGCAGTCGGCGTCACGAACACGGCCGTGTGCCCGAGTGGTTCAGGGAGTCGCCTGCAAAGCGACTTACGCGGGTTCGATTCCCGCCACGGCCTCCAGATGCGGCCTCCTGGCCGTGATGTCTCGGGGGATGCGGCGGGCGGGGTGCTTCAGGGCGCTCCGCCCGCTTCCGTCTGGACACCGGTCCGCCTCTTGCGGTGCAGCAGCCAGAGGGTGAAGGCGAGGACGGAGACGTCCGTGTCGAGCGGGCGGAGCGCGGCCTCCGGCTCGCTCCGGTTCCACACCGCGCCCGTACCGCCGTCCAGCACCAGGGTGTTGTCCTCGGCGAGACGGCCCAGGCGTATCAACCGGTCGGCCGGGAGCGGGAGTCCGGCCGGCGGGAGGCCCGCTGACTCCTCGTCGGCGTAGTACTCGGCGAGGGTGGGCAGCGGGATGTCGGTGTCCAGGCGGAAGAGGAGGCCGTCCTCGGGCAGGCCCGTCTCGCGCAGGAAGCGGCGGGTCGGCTCGTGGGTGAGCGTGGCGGGGAAGTCGACGTCCTCGAAGCGGGCGACGCGGCCGCGCCCGAACTCTTCCTCGAGGAGGCGGGCGGGCAGGTCGAGGGTGAGGCCCGAGCGCGTGCCGGGGCCGGTGATCAGGGCCGGGCGGCGGATCGGGGCGGCGGTCTGCCGCAACGGCGGTGCCTCGCCGCCGCCCTTACCCGCACAGGACACCGTGAGGAGTCTGCGGGACGCCTCGGCGACCGCATCCGGGCCGAACCGGCCGCGGCCGGCGTGCGGTCCGGTACCGGTGCGCGGTCCGAGACCGGCGCGCGGCTCAGGACCGGCATGCGGTCCGAGACCGGCGCGCGGTACGGGGCCGACGCACGGCTCAAGACCGGCATGCGGTCCAAGACCGGCGCACGGCTCAGGACCGGCGTACGGCTCAAGACCGGCAGTCGGTTCGAGGCCCGCGCAGGGGCCGAGGCCGGCCCTGCGTCGGGTGATCACCGCGGCGGCGGTGCCGGTCGTGCTCATCTGTCCCCCGTGTCCCCCGTGCTGAACGGTCCCGGACACGGGCGGGCCCGGTCCGGGGCGGGGCGCGGCCGGGCCCGCACGCGGCGGGCGGGCACCGTCGTCCCCACTGCCCAGCACACTACGCCGCCCCACTGACAACGCCCCCGGCCTGCGTGAACGCCCGGGGAACGGGGGGTCACCTGCCGGTGACGACCGCGGCCTGCGGGCGGATCGGCAGCCGGTTGACCGGGCGGCCGGTGGCGGCGCGCACCGCCGAGGCGACCGCCGCCGGCGAGGTGACCACCGGGACCGCGCTGACCGCCTTGGCGCCGAAGGGGGCCACGACGTCGCGTTCCTCGACCAGTTTCACGATCCGGATGTCGGGCGCGTCCAGGGCCGTCGGCAGCGCGTAGCCGGTGAGGTCGGGGTGGCGGACCAGACCGCGCGGGGTGCGCAGGTTCTCCGTGAGGGCGATGCCCACGCCCTGTGTGACGCCCGCCTCGATGCGCGCGGCGAGCTGCGCGGGGTTGAGGATCCGGCCCACGTCCTGGGCCACCGCCAGCTCCACCACCCGTACCGAGCCCAGTTCGATGTCCACGTCCACCACCGCGCGGACGGCGCAGAAGGCGAG
The DNA here is from genome assembly GCF_040703815.1 of Streptomyces sp. NPDC006743. Classification (NCBI taxonomy): domain Bacteria; kingdom Bacillati; phylum Actinomycetota; class Actinomycetes; order Kitasatosporales; family Streptomycetaceae; genus Streptomyces; species Streptomyces sp. NPDC006743. The sequence goes on from NZ_JBEYJA010000035.1 coordinate 16,852, forward strand.
GCCCACGAAGGCGTCGCCCTGGCCGGCCTCGTCCAGCGGCTCCGTGGGGTGCGGGCGGCACTGTGCCGTCGCCCACAGCTCCTTGCCCTCCATGGCCTCGGTGACCGTGGTCGACAGCACGCCGTCGTAGGAGGTGATCTTGCCGTCGGTGATCTGGAGCAGTTCGGTGGACATGCCGAACTTGTGCGCCAGGGGCTGCAGGAGCTGGGTGCGGACCATCTTCGCCGCCCGCTCCACGGCGCCGCCCGACACCCACGTGTGCCGGCCGCGGCAGCCCGCGCCGGCGGGGGGCTGGTCGGTGTCGACGGGGGCCACGTGGACCTCGTCGACGCCCAGCGTCTCCTGGACGATCTGCCGGGCGAGCGTGGTGAAGCCCTGGCCGGTCTCGACGGCCGCGCACAGGACGGTCGCGACGCCGTCGTGGACCTTCACGGTGGCCGTGGAGACCTCGTCGGCGCCCTCCGCGCCCAGCATGTGCACCATGCCCAGGCCGTAGCCCACGCCCCGGCGCACCGCGCCCGGGTCGCCCGCGCCCTCGGGGCCGCCGGGCAGCAGCCACTCGTCCTCGGGGGTGTCCTTGGGCAGCGGCGGCAGCGGGTGGTCCCGGACGGCCTGGAGCAGTTCGGCGACCGGGGCCGGGCAGGTCACCGTCTGCCCGGTGGGCAGGACATCGCCGGTCGCCAGCACGTTGCGCAGGCGCAGTTCGGCCGGGTCGACGCCGAGTTTCCTGGCCAGTTTGTCCATCTGCGCCTCGTAGGCGGCGCACACCTGGAGGGCGCCCTCGCCGCGCACGTGGCCCGAGGGCGGGTTGTTGGTGCGTACCGCCCAGCCCTCGATGAACGCGTGCGGGACGACGTAGGGGCCGCAGGCGAAGGACACGGCGGCGGCCAGGGCCTCGCCGGAGGTGTCGGCGTAGGCACCCGCGTCCAGCAGGATCTGCGCCTCGACCTTCACCAGCCTGCCCTCGGCGTCCGCGTGGTGGCGGTAGCGCAGGAGGGTCGGGTGGCGGTGCACGTGGCCCAGGAACGACTCCTCGCGGGTCGCCGTCAGCTTCACCGGGCAGCCGGTGCGCAGCGCCAGCAGACCCAGCGGGAGCTGGAAGCCCTGGTCCTCGCGGTCGGCCGTCGCGCCCGGCACACCGGTGACGACGATCTTCACGCGGTCGGGAGCCAGGCCGTAGCAGGCGGCGAGGGTGTCGCGGTCGGCGTGCGGGTCGGTGGAGGCCACGTACAGCTCGACACCGCCGTCGGGACGGGGGACCGCGAGCCCGGCCTCGGCGCCGATGGGTGCCGGGTCCTGGCGGCCGATGCGGTACAGGCCCTCGACGACGACCTCGCCGGCCGCCTCCGGGTCGCCGTGGCGCAGCGGGATGTGCCGGATCAGGTTGCCGTCGGGGTGCAGGGGTTCGGCCTCGAAGGCGTGTTCCGGGTCGGTCACCGGGTCGAGCACCTCGTACTCGACGATGACGGCGGCGGCGGCCATCCGCGCGGTGTCGGGGTGGTCGGCGGCGACGGCGGCGATGGGCTCGCCGTGGTGGCGTACGACGTCGGAGGCGAACACGGGCCGGTCGGCCACGCCCCGGCCGTACAGGGGGCGGCCGGGCACGTCCTCGTGGGTGACGACCGCGCGGACACCGGGCATCTCGCGCGCGTGGGAGGTGTCGATGGACACGATGCGCGCGTGCGGGTGCGGTGAGCGCAGCACGGCCGCCCACAGCAGGCCCTCGGCCCACAGGTCGGCGGCGTAGGGGAAGGTGCCCTCCGTCTTGGCGCGGGCGTCGGCGGGCGGCAGCGAGGAGCCGATGCCGTGCGGCAGCGGTTCCGGTGACGCGGGCGCGGTCTCCGCAGCGGAAGCGGTGGCGGCGGTGGCGGCTTCGTTGCTCACGCCTGGCCTCCGTCCTGGCCGTAGGGGTCGTGCGGGTGGTGCGGTGGTTCGTGGGGGGCGTACGGGTCGGGCGTGTCGAAGGCGGACGGGTGGACGCCGCCCGCGCCGGGGCCCGCCTGGTGCGGGATGCGGGGCTCGCCGGCGCCCGCCTCCTCGTGCTCCGCCCCGCTGTGCCCGGCCCCGGTCTGCCCGGCCGCGCCGGGCTCGCTCTCCAGGTGCTCGGCGGCGGCCGCCTCGCGCTCGGCGACGACCTCCCCGACCGCCCGCAGGACGCCCTGGTAGCCCGAGCAGCGGCACAGGTTGCCGCACAGGGCCTGCCGGGTCTCCCGCTCGGTCGGCGCCGGGTTGCCCTCCAGCAGGTCGTGCACGGTCATCGCCATGCCGGGCACGCAGAAACCGCACTGCACGGCGCCGCAGCGCGCCAGCGCCCGCTGCACGTCCGAGGGCTGCCCGTCGGCGGCCAGGCCCTCGACCGTACGGACCTCGCTGCCCGCGGTGGTGACGGCGGGCACCAGGCAGGAGGCGACGAGGCGGCCGTCCACCTGCACGTTGCAGGCGCCGCACTCGCCCTGCGAGCAGCCGTCCTTGGCGCCCGCCAGGCCGAGCCGCTCACGCAGCACGTACAGCAGCGACTCGCCGATCCAGGCGTCGGTGACGGGCCGGTCCACGCCGTTGACGCGCAGCACGTAGGAGGCGAGGGGGTGTTCGTCCTGCGGCGGCGCGGCGGGCGTGTCCTGCGGGTCCGGCTCGGCCGCCGTCTCCTGCCGGGCGGACGGCTCGTGGGGACCGGCGTCCGCGTCCGGCGCCGCGTCCGCGGCGGGGGCCGGGCCGGGTCCGGCGCCGGTCTCCGCGGGCCCCGCGCCGGTCTCCGGGGCCGTGGCGGGCTCCTGGGCGGCCTGGGGCTCCGCGGCGGCGCCCTCGGCCGGGGCGGGACCGGCGGGCGGCTCAGCGGGGCCGTCCGCGGCCGCTACGGGCTCTCCACCGGCCTCCGGCCGCTCTGCGCCGGTCCGCGCGGGCTCTCCGTCGGTCTGCGCGGCCTCCGGTGCGTCGGCGGGCCGCTCCCGCGGGTCCTCCTCCGCCTGGTGTCCGGCGGCGGGCGCGGACGCGGAGGCGGGCTCGGTCCCCGGGGCGTCCGGCGCCGGGTCCGGGTCCGTCACGAGCCCGGCGGGCGCTTCGGGCGCGGCGGGCACCTGGTCCTCGGAGGGCGCCTGGTGGCCGGACGGTTCCTGGTGGCCGGACGGTTCCCGGGGCGCGTCGGGCGCCTCGGGCGCCGGTGCCTCCTCGGGCGTGCCGGGGGGTGCCTGCGGTGCCGTCCCCGGCGCGGGCGCGGGTCCGGCCTCGGTGTGCTGCCCGGGGGCGTGCACCGGGTGTTCGGGGGCCGGGTGGTGGGGAGCCGCGTGCTGCGAGGCCGGGTGCTCCGGGGCCGCGTGCTCCGGGGCCGCGTGCTCCGGGGCCGGTGCGGGCAGCCCGGCACCGTACGACCGGTCGGAGGGGTCGCTCCCGTACGCGCCCGGGGCGGGCTCCTGCGCCGTCCGGCCCCACGAGTGCCCGGCGGTCTCCGTGGCCCACGGGGCGGGGGCGCCGCCGGGGAGGGTGGCCGGAGGCGTGCCGCCCCACTGCTCGATCAGGGACGACGTGGTGAACTCGCCGGACTCGTCCGGGATGTCACCGCCGGCGACCGGGATCGACCACTGCCCGGTCACGTCGTGCCCGGTCGCGGCCCCGCCGGGCCGGCCCCCGGGATGCCCGGGAACCTCCTGGTGCCCGTCGGTCTCCCCCGGTCCGGGGAACTCCTGGTGGCCGGGGAACTGCTGGTGCCCGGAGAAATCCTGGTGACCCGGGGCCTCCTGATACCCAGGGGCCTCCTGATGCCCCTGCATCTCCTGGAAGTTCCACTGCTGGGTCGCCTCGGGCCGGTAGGTGAACCCCTCGCCCGCGCCCGTCCCGGCCTCCTCGTCGCCGCGCCGCGGCACCGCGTTCGGGTCGGGCCACCCGGCGCCCTGCGCGGGCGCGGCCGGCACGCCGGGGACGGCCCAGGTGCCCGTCGCCGCCGGGTCGGTGGCCTCGGCCGGGGCGGAGGTGACCGTTATCTGCGGCGGCACGTAGCCGTGCCCGGGCGCGGCGAGCGGGCTGTCGGCGGCCAGGAGGGCGTCGATGCCGCCCTCGGGCAGCTTCACGAACGCGGTCGCGCCGTCGTCGTAGTCGCCCTGCGGCAACGGGTCCCAGCGGCCGCCGCCGTGGGGCGCGTCCTGTCCGTGCTGGTCGTCGGTCACGACAGCGCCCTCCCCAGTGCTCGTCGGGCCAGCGCGGCGACGGTGCGCCGCAGGTGCAGTACGGCGGGCGGAAGCTGCTGCACCGAGCCGTCCTCCGCCGGGACGGGGTCGGGGATGCAGGCCGCGGCCACGTACTCGCCGAAGGCGTCCAGCGCCTCGGGGACGATCGCGCGGTTGTTGTCCCAGTCGATGAGCTGGGCCACCCACTGCTCGGCGTCCAGCGGCCTGAGCGGCATCGGCGCTATGGCACCGACCGCGCAGCGCACGCCGCGCCGGGCCGGGTCGAGGACCAGCGCCACGGAGGCGACCGCGCGGCCGGGCCCCGTACGGCCGGTCGCCTTCAGGAAGACCTGGGGGGCGTGCAGCAGCGGCAGCCGCACGTAGCCGATGAGTTCGCCTGCGCGGAGCATCTCCACGCCGGCCAGCAGGTGGGAGACCGGGACCTCGCGGCGGGCCCCGCCCGGGCCCGCGACGATCAGGGTGGCCTCCAGCGCGGCCAGCACCGGCAGCGCGTCCCCGGTGGGGGCGGCCGAGGCGATGTTGCCGCCCAGGGTCCCGGCGTTGCGGATGTGCGGCGGACCGGCGGCGCGCGCGGCGGCGGCCAGCGCCGGGATCAGGGCGGCGAAGTCGGGCCGGCCCATGCGCGCGTGCGTGAGGCCCGCGCCGAGCAGCGCGTGCCCGTCCTGGTACTGCCAGCCGCGGATCTCGCTGATCCGGCCGAGGCCGACCAGCGCGGCGGGCCTGAGCTGCCCGGAGTTGACGGCGGCCATGAGGTCGGTGCCGCCCGCCACGGGTACGGCGGCGGGCATGGCGGTGAGTGCCGCCACCGCCTCGTCCAGCGTCGTGGGCAGCGTGACGGCCTGCGCCGCCCGTGGTGCGTGCGTGGTCAAACCGGCTGCCCCTTCCCGCTGCCCCACTGGTCCCACCCGTGCTGCCGTACGGTACGGCCTGACAGGGCGGACGTGGCAACTCTGGCACATCTTCGCAGGGCTCGCGGACACGGGTCCGCCGGGAGGCATTCGCCCACCTCATCGGGGACATGGTCCCTTTTGACACGGGATCACCGGTGCGAGCGAATTAGCGCTGTTCGCTGACTCTTGCGGGCTTTTTCCGCTACCAGTTCGAGACAGCATGCGCTCCGGCCGGGACGGCGGGGGCGCGCCGGCCCGGACCGCGGGACACCGGCCCGGCCGGCGGCGGCCGGTGACCGCCCCGGTGCGGCCGCGGGGGACCGCGCACGACAGCGGACCGCGGGCACGGAACCCGCCGCCCGGCCGCCCGCGGCCCCGCGGCCCCTACGGGCCCGCGCGCTACCTGACCGGCGGCGGCCCGTCGATGGGGCGTCCCAGCACGCCCGGCCTGCGCTGCCAGGGGTGCGGTCCGGCGGGCGGGCGGTAGCCGACGCCCAGGGCGTCCAGGCGCCGGTAGTGGGCGGTCATCCGCCGCTCGAAGCCGGCGAAGTCCCGTTCCGGTGAGGGGGGCAAATCGCTCCAGGCGACCTCGGCGAAGGCTGCCAGCCGGGGGAAGGTCTGGTAGTCCACGCGCGCGGGGTTCTCCATCACCTCGGTCCACACGTTGGCCTGGGTGCCCAGGACATGGGGGACGTGGGCGGCCTCCAGGCCGGGCGGAACCGGCTCGAACCGGTAGACGTCCTCCAGGGTGCGGACGAAGCCGATCGGCACCGGTTCGTCGGCACCCGCGTCCTGCCGGTGGTCCAGGTACACGTGCTGCTCGGGGCACATGACGACGTCGTGACCGGCGCGTGCGGCGGCGATCCCGCCCGCGTAGCCGCGCCAGGAGGCGACGGCGGCGCCCTCGGCGAGACCGCCCTCCAGGATCTCGTCCCAGCCGATGAGCCGGCGCCCGCGCGCGGTGAGCCACGTGTCGAAGTGGCGGATGAACCAGGACTGGAGTCCGTCCTCGCCGTCCAGTCCGAGTTCCTTGATGCGGGCCTGCGCGGTGGCCGAGGCGCGCCACTGCTCCTTGGGGCACTCGTCGCCGCCGATGTGGAAGAAGCCCGAGAACGGGGCCGCGTCGGCGGGGAAGAGTTCGAGCAGTTCTTCGAAGACGCCCTCGTAGAAGCGGAGGGTGCCGTCGGTGGGGGCGAGGACGTTCTCGCTGACACCCCAGTCGTCCCAGACGCCGAGGGCGGTGGTGTCGACGACGTCGGTGTTGCCCAGTTCCGGGTAGGCGGCGATGGCGGCCTGCGAGTGCCCGGGCACGTCCACCTCGGGGACCACGGTGATGTGCCGCTCGGCGGCGTAGGCGACGATCTCGCGGATGTCGTCCTGGGTGTAGTGGCCGCCGTGCGGCTTGTCCTCCCACAGCGGGGAGGCGCGGTGGCCGAACTTCGTCCGCGGGCGCCAGGAGCCGGTCCCGGTCAGCTTCGGGTACCGCTTGATCTCGACGCGCCAGCCCTGGTCGTCCGTCAGGTGGAAGTGGAGCACGTTGAGTTTGTGGGCGGCCATCAGGTCGAGGTAGCGCAGGACGCCGTCCTTGGGCATGAAGTGCCGGGCGACGTCCAGCATCAGGCCGCGCCAGCGAAAGCGCGGGGTGTCCTCGATCCCGGTCAGCGGCAGCCGCCACCGTGCGCCGGGCAGCGGGGCGCGCCGGAAGGCGGCCGGGCCGAGGAGCTGACGCAGTGTCTGGGCGCCCCAGAAGAGGCCGGCGGGGCCGCCGCCCGCGAGGTCCGCGCCCCGCGCGGTGACCGTCAGCCGGTAGCCCTCGGCGCCGAGGTCGCGCGTGACGGCCTCGTCCAGGCGCAGCCGCAGGGCGCCGTCGCCGTCCGGCGCGGGGGCGAGCGGCAGTCCGGTGGCGGCGCCGAGGGTGGCGCGCAGCCAGCGTTCGGTGCGGGCGGTGCCCTCGCCCGCCGACACCGTGGTGTCCGGGCCCAGGTCGAGGAACCGTTCCTCGTCGGCCGTCATGCGCCCCGGCCGGGGGATCAGGCCCGCCGGCTCGTCGGACAGCTCGGTCACCCCGGTCACGGGGGTCATGCCGTTCACGTCAGTCACGTCAGTCCTTCACCGCTCCGCCGAGGCCGGAGACGAGTCGTCGTTGCACGAGTACGAAGAAGACCAGGACCGGGATCGTCATCACCGTGGAGGCGGCCATCACGCCGCCCCAGTCGGGATCGTCCGGCTTGTAGAAGACCAGCAGCGCCATCGGCAGCGTCGACTGGGAGGTGTCGCTGATGATGAACGACTTCGCGAACAGGAAGTCGTTCCAGGTCGAGATGAAGGAGAACACGCTGGTGGCCACCAGCCCCGGGAAGACCAGCGGGAAGAGGATCTGCCACAGGAACCGCGCACGGCTCGCGCCGTCGATGAAGGCGGCCTCCTCCAGTGCTTCCGGTACGGCTTTCACGAACCCCCTGAGCATCCAGACCGCGAACGGCAGCGAGAAGGCGATGTGGGGCAGGATCAGCGAACCCAGGGTGTTGAGCTGGCCGAAGTCCCGCATCAGGAAGAACAGCGGGATGGTGAGCGCCTCCACGGGCACCATCTGGGCCACCAGGAACAGGATCAGCAAGGTGGTGCGGAACCTGAAGCGGAAGCGGGTGACGGCGGTCGCCGCGAGGAACGCGATCAGCGCGGAGGCGATCACGACGGTGGCCGCGACGATCAGGCTGTTGAGGAAGTAGCGGCCGAACTCCTGCTGCTGGAAGACGCGTCGGAAGGAGTCCAGCGAGGGGGACGTCGTCCAGGGGCGCGGCTTCGCCGACTCGATCTCCCCGGCCGGTTTGAAGGCGCTGAGCACCATCCAGTACAGCGGGAAGGCGACCACGGCCGCGACGGCCAGTGCCGACGCCTCGGCCGCGAGCCGTCCCGGACGGCGCACCCACGCGCGCGCGAGGTTCACAGCTCCTCCCCCTGGCGGCGCAGCAGCCGCAGGTAGACCAGGGTCACGGCGAGCAGGATCAGCAGCATCACCACGCCGATCGCGGAGCCGAGGCCGTACTGCGAGGACGCGAACGCCTTCTGGTAGGCGTAGACGTTCAGGACGAGGTTCTGGCCCGCGATGCCGCCGCCACCCGTCATCACGTAGATCTGGGTGAAGACCTTGAAGTCCCAGATGACGGACTGGATGGTGACCACGACCAGGATCGGCCGCAGCATCGGGGCCAGCACCGAGCGCCAGATCCGCCACTGGGAGGCGCCGTCCAGCGCGGCGGCCTCCAGCACCTCGGCGGGCACGGCGCGGATGCCGGCGTAGACGGTGACCATGACGAACGGGAAGGAGCACCAGACCACTTCGAGCAGGACGAGGAGGAAGGCGCTGGAGCGCCCGTACGTCCAGGAGTGGTCGCCGAGCCCGAGGACACGGTTGACGGGCCCGAAGTCGGCGTCGAAGAGCAGCAGCCAGACCGTGGAGCCGGTGACCGCCGGGGTGGCCCAGGCGCCGAGGGCGGCGAGCATCAGCGCGAGGCGGGGCACGGCGCGCACCCGGGTGAGGAGCACGGCGAGCGCGCAGCCGACGGCGAGGGTGCAGAGCACGCAGGCCGCGGCGAACACCACGGTGGCCAGCAGGACCCGCCAGAACTGGTCGTCCCGCAGGAGGTCGGCGTAGTTGCCCAGGCCCCGGAAGCTGGTCGGCTCGCCGCCGCTGACCTGGGCCTGGGTGTACCGCAGGAAGGAGATCAGGCCGAGCTGGTAGACGGGGTAGACGAGCAGTCCGCCGAGGACGGCGAGGGCGGGCGCGAGGTACAGCCAGGGGACGGCGGCGGTGCCCTTCACAGGGCGCGGGGTGCGGGGCGGGGAGCCGCGGCGCGCCGGCGCACGCGTCCGCGGCGCGGCACCCGGGCTCATGGGCGCAGCGGTCATCCGGCGGCGCCGAACGCGTCGTTCATCTTCTTCGCCGCGTCAGCGGTGGCGGCCTCGACGTCCTTCTTGCCGCTGACGATCTCCTGGAGCATGGTCGGCAGCACCTGCGAGGAGTCGATCTGGGACCACGCAGCTGTGGCCGGGACGAACTCGGTGCCCGCGGCGAGGGTGTCGACGAACGGCTTGACGAACGGCTCCTTCGCGGCGGCCTGGTCGCGCACGTCCTTGAAGGTGGGCAGGAAGCCCATCGCGCCGAACATCTCGCCCTGGGTCTTCTTCGAGGTGAGCCGCTTCATCAGGTCCACGGCGAGGGTGCGGTGCGCGGTGCTCCTGAGCACGCCGATGTTGTTGCCGCCCGCGAACGCCGGTGCGACGGAGCCGGGCCGGACGCCCGGCAGCGGCACGACCGCGTACTTGCCCTTGACCTGGCCGGCTTCGACGGCCTGGTGGCTGAAGTCGCCGCCGATCGCCATGGCGGCCTTGCCGGCGGCGAAGGCGGTGATGGTGTCGTTGCCGGTCATGCCGGCGCACTTGGCGGCGGGGCAGTTGTCGTCGCCGAACAGGGACGTGTACGCCTCGATGCCCTTGCGGGCCGTGGGGCTGTCGATGGCGGAGGTGTAGGAGCCGGACTTCTCGGTGGCGACCCGGCCGCCGCCGGCCCAGACGAAGGGCAGGGCGCCGTAGGTGTAGGCGCCGCCGACGGCCAGGCCGTACAGGCCGGGCCGGGCGGCCCGTGCCCTGCGGGCGGTGGCGGCCAGTTCGGCCAGGGTCGTGGGCGGCTCGAGGTGCAGTTCCCTGAAGACGTCGGTGCGGTAGTACAGGGCGCGGACGCCGACGAAGTAGGGGGCGCCGTAGACCTTGCCGTCCACCGTGACCGACCGGCGGGCGGTCGGGTCGGTGTCCTTCGCCTCGTCCCAGGCGCCGAACTCCGCGGTGACGTCGGCGAGTCCGCCGTCCTTCACGTAGCCGGCGGTGTCGGTGTTGCCGTACTCGATGACGTCGGGGGCGCTCTTCGGGTCGTTGAAGGCGGCCTTGATCCGCTGGGCGCGGGTCTCCACGGGGATGTACTCGACGGTGACCTTCGTGTCCGCGTGGGCCTTGCGGAAGCCGGCGAGGACCTGGTCGACCACCTGTTCCTTGGGCTTGTTGCCGACCTCCTGGAAGAGCCACAGGCGCAGCGTGCCGGTCTTCTCGTCCTTGTCCGGGGAGGAGTTGCCGGACGTCTGCGGCGCGCAGGCGGTGGCGGTCACGGCGGCTGCGGCCAGCAGTACGGCGAGCCGGCCGGGGATTCTTGCGGAGAGCTTCATGGAGCGATCCTCCGGTCAGGGTGTTGCAACATATGCAATGGCGGTTTTGCTCTGCACAACACACCGGAGGCTAGGGACTCGGTGAACGGCCCCACAAGAGGTCTCAACCACTCTGTGACCGCCGGACGCACCCTGTGCAACGCCGGGCAGCACAAAGGCCCCCGAAGTGCGCGAAACGCACTCGGGGGCCCAGGTCGGCCCGGAGGCCCGGACGGGCGGCGGGAGCCGGGGGCCTACTTCTTGTCGCCGCCCTTGCCCTGGTCGCCGCCGCCGCTCATGGACTCGTAGATCTCCTTGCACAGCGGGCACACGGGGTACTTCTTCGGGTCACGGCCCGGCACCCACACCTTGCCGCACAGCGCGACGACGGGCGTCCCGTCCAGGGCGCTCGCCATGATCTTGTCCTTCTGGACATAGTGGGCGAAGCGCTCGTGGTCGCCGTCTCCGTGGGACACCTGCGGCGTCGGCTCTACGAGGGTTCCCGTACCAGTGCCGCGCTCGGGCTCGAGAGTGCTCATACGGCAAGGGTACTGAAGCGCACGGACTTCAGTTGAGCGACGGGTCGTCCGGGTAGGTGGCGACCATCGCCAGTTCGCTGCGCTGGCGGCGCAGCACCTCGCGCCACAGCCGCTCCGGCGACGGCGAGGAGACGTCTCCGGGTTCCGACTCGACGACGTACCAGGCACCCTCCCCCAGCTCGTCCTCCAGCTGGCCGGGGCCCCAGCCCGCGTACCCGGCGAAGATCCGCAGCGAGCCCAGGGCGGAGGCGAGCAGCTCCGGCGGGGCCTCCAGGTCGACGAGACCGATCGCCCCGTGCACCCGCCGCCAGCCCAGCGGCGCGCGCTCTCCCGCGCCGCCGCCCGGGATGACGGCGACGCCGAGTGCGGAGTCCAGCGAGACCGGGCCGCCCTGGAAGACGACGCCGGGCTCCCCGGCGAGGGCCGCCCAGCCCTCCAGGATGTCGCCCACGTCCACGGGGGTGGGGCGGTTGAGGACGACACCGAGGGAGCCCTCCTCGTCGTGGTCGAGAAGGAGCACCACCGCACGGTCGAAGTTCGGGTCCGCCAGGGCGGGCGTTGCCACGAGCAGCCGCCCTGTGAGCGAGGACACCTCGGTCATGCCTGACATGATCCCGCATCTTCCCCCGGCGTGGGGGGCCAATCCGGCTACCGGGGTGAGGGTGCGCACGGGGTGCGGGGGCGCGGCGGGCGCACGGCCGCGGCGGTGACCGCGCGTGCCCGTTCCCCGACGCATCGTGTTGTGACACAGCCATGACGCGGCGGGCGGCGCACGGGCTTACTTCAGGGGGCCGCCCGGCGATTACGCTGTCCTCTCCGGCTCCCGGCCCGAAGTGACCGGCCGCTCCCCTGCCCACCTCATCGGAACGCGAGATACATGACCGTCAACGGCACTGATGACGTACTGCTTGTCCACGGCGGAACCCCGCTGGAGGGCGAGATCCGTGTCCGGGGTGCGAAGAACCTCGTACCGAAGGCCATGGTCGCCGCTCTGCTGGGCAGCGAACCGAGCCGGCTGCGCAATGTGCCGGACATCCGTGACGTGCGGGTCGTACGCGGCCTGCTGCAACTGCACGGGGTGACGGTCCGCCCGGGTGAGGAGCCGGGCGAGCTGGTGCTCGACCCGACCCGGGTGGAGAGCGCCAACGTGGCTGACATCGATGCCCACGCGGGTTCCAGCCGCATCCCGATCCTGTTCTGCGGCCCGCTGCTGCACCGGCTCGGCCACGCCTTCATCCCCGGCCTCGGCGGCTGCGACATCGGCGGCCGGCCCATCGACTTCCACTTCGACGTGCTGCGGCAGTTCGGCGCGACGATCGAGAAGCGGGCGGACGGCCAGTACCTGGAGGCGCCGCAGCGGCTGCGCGGCACGAAGATCCGGCTGCCCTACCCGTCCGTCGGCGCGACCGAGCAGGTACTGCTGACGGCGGTGCTCGCCGAGGGCGTCACCGAGCTGTCCAACGCGGCCGTGGAGCCGGAGATCGAGGACCTCATCTGCGTGCTGCAGAAGATGGGCGCGATCATCGCGATGGACACCGACCGCACGATCCGCATCACCGGTGTGGACAAGCTCGGCGGCTACACCCACCGCGCGCTGGCCGACCGCCTGGAGGCGGCGTCCTGGGCCTCGGCGGCGCTGGCCACCGAGGGCGACATCTACGTCCGCGGCGCCCAGCAGCGGTCGATGATGACGTTCCTGAACACCTACCGGAAGGTGGGCGGGGCGTTCCAGATCGACGACGAGGGCATCCGTTTCTGGCACCCCGGCGGGCAGCTGAAGTCCATCGCGCTGGAGACGGACGTGCACCCCGGTTTCCAGACCGACTGGCAGCAGCCGCTGGTGGTCGCGCTGACCCAGGCGACCGGCCTGTCGATCATCCACGAGACGGTCTACGAGTCCCGGCTCGGCTTCACCTCCGCGCTGAACCAGATGGGCGCGCACATCCAGCTCTACCGCGAGTGCCTGGGCGGCTCCGACTGCCGCTTCGGCCAGCGCAACTTCCTGCACTCCGCGGTCGTGTCGGGCCCGACCCGGCTCCAGGGCGCCGACCTGGTCATCCCGGACCTGCGCGGCGGCTTCTCCTACCTGATCGCCGCGCTGGCGGCGCAGGGCACCTCGCGCGTCCACGGCATCGACCTGATCAACCGCGGCTACGAGAACTTCATGGAGAAGCTGGTCGAGCTGGGCGCGAAGGTCGAGCTGCCGGGCCAGGCGCTCGGCTGAACGCCCCGGGCGCGCCGGCCCCGGTGAGGGGCCCGGCCGGCCCCGGGCGGCCCGGTCCCGGCCGGCGGCCCGGCTGAGCGCTCACGGCCGCCCCGGGCGCGCGGCCGGGCCCCGGCCGCCGCCGTCGCGCCGCCGCCCGGCCGGGCGGGCCGGCGGCCGGTCGTCCGAGGGTCTGTACGGCGATGGGGCGGCCCCCCGCGGAGGGGGCCGCCCCATTGGCGTTTTCGGCCCTGCCGGGCCCCGTACGCCGTCCCGTGGCGTACGGCGGCAAGGTCACTTGCCCTTGGCGGCTTCCTTGAGCTTGCTGCCCGCCGAGACCTTCACGCTGTAGCCGGCCGGGATCTGGATCGGCTCGCCGGTCTGCGGGTTGCGGGCGGTGCGAGCGGCACGGTGGGTGCGCTCGAAGTTGAGGAAACCAGGGATGGTGACCTTCTCGTCCCCCTTGGAGACGATGTCGCCGACGACGTCGGCGAACGCGGCCAGCACGGCGTCGGCGTCCTTGCGGGTCACCTCGGCGCGGTCGGCCAGCGCGGCCACCAGCTCACTGCGGTTCATGTTGTTACTCCCGTGTTCTTCTTGCCGTTGAGGCGTGCCACGCGGCGAAGCCGCATGTTGGGCCAGCCAAGCCGATGCTGCCAGGGTCCTCGGGGGTCCCCGGACCCGGGTCCCTCGTCAGACCCTCGCGCCCAGGGAGGCATCCTGCCCCCACCTGCGGCGGGAAAGCCAATCCGGCACCCGTAGGAGTCGTGAGAACACCCTTGGGAGTCACACGAAAAGAGGGCCTGCGCCCCGGGTCCCGCGTCTGGACGAAGCCGCAGACGACAGACCGTGACCAGCCACGATAGGGCGCGGCACCGACAGTGCCCGCCGCGACGCGCCGGTCCGCGGCGCGTCGTGGCGATCATCACGCCCGGGCGTGCCGCCCGGGCGCCCTTTCCGACTGGTTCGTCCCGTTTCTCAGATGGCGCTGGTGCCGCTGGTCACGGCGCTCGCGCCGGCCGCCTTGGCGGCTTCGCGGACCGCGCCGGCGACGGCACCGGCGACCTTGTCGTTGAAGACGGAGGGGATGATGTAGTTCGGGTTCAGCTCGCCCTCGGTCACCACGTCGGCCAGGGCCTGCGCAGCGGCCAGCATCATCTCGGTGTTGACGGTGCGCGACTGCGCGTCCAGCAGGCCGCGGAAGACGCCCGGGAAGACCAGCACGTTGTTGATCTGGTTCGGGAAGTCGGAGCGGCCGGTGGCCACGACCGCCGCCGTCTGACGGGCGACGGCCGGGTCGACCTCGGGGTCGGGGTTCGCGAGCGCGAACACGATCGCGCCGTCCGCCATGGCGGCCACGTCGTCCCCGTCGAGCACGTTGGGCGCCGAGACGCCGATGAAGACGTCCGCGCCGCGCACGGCCTCCTTCAGGGTGCCGGTGAGGTTCTCGGGGTTGGTGTTGTCGGCGATCCAGCGCAGCGCCGACTCGGGGGCGGCGTCGACCAGGTCCTCGCGGCCGGTGTGCACCACGCCGTGGATGTCGGCGACCACCGCGTTCTTCACGCCGGCGGCGAGCAGCAGCTTGAGGATGGCGGTGCCGGCCGCGCCGGCGCCGGACATCACGACCCGGACGTTCTCGATGGGCTTGTCCACCACGCGCAGGGCGTTGGTGAGGGCGGCGAGCACGACGATGGCGGTGCCGTGCTGGTCGTCGTGGAAGACGGGGATGTCCAGCGCCTCGCGCAGCCGGGCCTCGATCTCGAAGCAGCGCGGGGCGGAGATGTCCTCCAGGTTGATACCGGCGAAGCCGGGGGCGATCGCCTTGACGATCTCGACGATGGCGTCGGTGTCCTGGGTGTCCAGGCAGATCGGCCAGGCGTCGATGCCGGCGAACCGCTTGAAGAGGGCCGCCTTGCCCTCCATGACGGGCAGCGCGGCCTTGGGGCCGATGTTGCCCAGGCCCAGCACCGCGGAGCCGTCCGTCACGACCGCAACGGAGTTGCGCTTGATGGTCAGGCGGCGGGCGTCCTCGGGGTTCTCGGCGATCGCCATGCAGACGCGGGCCACACCCGGCGTGTAGACCATGGAGAGGTCGTCACGGTTGCGGATGGGGTGCTTGGACGCCATCTCGATCTTGCCGCCGAGGTGCATCAGGAACGTACGGTCGGAGACCTTGCCGAGCGTGACGCCCTCGATGCCGCGCAGCTTCTCGACGATCTCGTCGGCGTGCGCGGTCGAGGTGGCCGCGATGGTGACGTCGATCCGGAGCTTCTCGTGGCCGGACGCGGTGACGTCGAGGCCGGTCACCGAGCCTCCGGAGGACTCCACAGCGGTGGTGAGCTGCGAGACGGCGGTTCCGCTCGCGGGCACCTCCAGCCGGATGGTCATCGAGTAGGAGACGCTGGGCGCCGTTGCCATGGCCGACTTCCTCTGCTTTCACCGTGTCGCGAAGTTGTGCCGTCCGATCGTCGCACCTACCCCTGAGTACGTGGTAGCCGCCCCGGATTGCGGACTTTGTGTTCACCGGGAGCGCCCCACCCGCAGGTGCTGTTTTCGGAAAGTGACTTCCACCATACGAGAGATCCCGGTGTCACGGAAGGTGCCCGGGCAACAAAAGAGGCCCACGTCACATTCCTCGTGACGTGGGCCTCTCGGAGGCTTGTGACACCGACCCGCCATGCTCGCCTCGCGGCAAGTGGTCGCTCGTAGCGACGAAGGTTGGGCCCGGGGGCTTGGATCGGGCCGGTGCCACACCAAGGCTAACAAACGGATCCGGTAAGGCCATTCCCCCTGCGCCGATCCTTTTCCGCCTCCTGGGGGCGTCAGTCCCGCAGCAGGTCCGGCACCCCCGCCTCGTCCGGCTCGTCGCGCTCCCCGGAGACCACCGTGAGCTGCTGGGTCGCCCGGGTCAGGGCCACGTAGAGCACCCGCAGACCGGCCGGGGACTCGTCGGCGATCTCCGCGGGCGAGGCGACGAGGGTCGCGTCGTACTCCAGGCCCTTCGCCTCCAGGCTGCCCAGCGCGACCACCCGGTCGCCGAGCCCGGCCAGCCAGCGGCGGGCCTCCTCGCGCCGGTTCATCGCGACGACCACGCCGACCGTGCCGTCCACCCGCTCCAGCAGCCGTTCGGCCTCCGCGCGCACCGTGGCGCCCAGGGACTCCCCCACGACCGCGAAGCGCGGCCGGACGCCGGTGGAGCGGACCGCGGAGGGCGAACGGGACCCCGGCATGGCCAGGGCCAGCACCTTCGCGGCCAGCTCGGCGATCTCGGCCGGGTTGCGGTAGTTCACCGTCAGTTCGAAACGGCGGCGCGGGCGACTGCCCAGCGCCTCGTCGCGGGCCTCGGCCGCCTCGTCCGGGTCCGACCACGAGGACTGGGCCGGGTCGCCCACGACCGTCCAGGTGGCGTGCCGGCCGCGGCGGCCCACCATGCGCCACTGCAGCGGCGTGAGGTCCTGCGCCTCGTCGACGATGACGTGGGCGTACTCGGTGCGCTCCTCGGCCAGCCGCTCGGCGCGCTCGCGCTGCGTCTCCTCGCGCACCGGCATCAGCTCCTCCAGGCCGGTGAGCTGGTCCAGCGGGTCCAGTTCGCGCTTCTTCCTGGGCCGGGCCGGGGTGCCGAGCAGCGCCTGGAGCTCGTCGAGCATCGCGATGTCGTGCACGGAGCAGCCGTCCCGGCGCAGCGAACGGGCGACCTTGCGCACCTCACCGGGGTTGAGGACCCGGCGGGCCCAGCGCCCCAGGCGCCGTTCGTCGGCCATGGCGGCGAGCACCGCGCGGGGGGTCAGCTCGGGCCACCAGGCGTCGAGGAACGCGCCGAAGGAGTCCTCGCCCGTCACGTCGTCGTCGAAGGACGAGCGCAGCTCGGCGGCCAGCTCGGGGTCGGTGTGCCGGCCGGCGGCCCCCGACTGCTCCCACAGGGCGTCCAGGAGCAGTTTGCGGGCGCGCGGGCGCAGCAGGTTGACCGGCGCGGTGCCGCCGAGGGTGGCGCGCCGGATGCGGTCCAGTTCCGCGGCCTCCAGTTCGAGGCGGCGGCCGAAGGCGACCACCCGCAGCCGGGTCGGCGGCCCCGCGGGGGCCGGCGACTCCTGCTCCGCGTCCGTGTCGTCACCGAGGGCGAGCTGCCCGGCGGGGGCGCCCGCGCCCTGCCGGGCGCCGGGACCGAGTTCCAGTGCGCCCCGGGCGGCCTTCCGCAGCACCTTCAGCATCCGGTACGAGCCCTTGGCGCGGGCCACGGCCGGGCTGTCGTACAGCGTGGCCTCGACGCCGTCGACGAGCGAGCCGATCGCCCGGATGGCGACCTGGCCCTCCTCGCCCAGGGAGGGCAGCACGCCCTCGGTGTACGCCACGAGCAGCGGCGTCGGCGAGGCGATGAGGATGCCGCCCGCGTACCGGCGGCGGTCCTGGTAGAGCAGGTAGGCCGCGCGGTGCAGCGCCACCGCCGTCTTGCCCGTGCCGGGGCCGCCCTCGACGTAGGCCACCGAGGCGGCGGGGGCGCGGATGACGAGGTCCTGCTCGGCCTGGATGGAGGAGACGATGTCCCGCATGCTGTGGCTGCGGGCGCGGCCGAGCGCCGCCATCAGCGCGCCGTCGCCGATCGCGGGCAGCTCCTCGCCGTCCAGGTAGGCCGTCAGCTCGGGGCGCATCAGGTCGTCCTCGACGCCGAGCACCCGCCGCCCCTTGGAGCGGATCACCCGGCGGCGCACCACCCGGCCGGGGTCGACCGGGGTGGAGCGGTAGAACGGGGCGGCGGCGGGCGCCCGCCAGTCGATGACCAGCGGGGCGTACTCCTCGTCGAGGACCCCGATGCGGCCGATGTGCAGGGTCTCGGCGATGTCGGCGGTGTTGTCCTCGCGCACCGCGCCCTCGGCCGGTTCGACGGCGGTGTAGGCCCCGTCGGGGCCCTTCTTGCCGTCCTTGCCGAGCAGCAGGTCGATCCGGCCGAAGAGGAAGTCCTCGAACTCGTTGTTCAGCCGGTTGAGGTGGATGCCCGCCCGGAACACCTGCGCGTCGCGCTCGGCCAGCGCGCCGGGCGTGCCGACCTGGCCGCGCTGGGCCGCGTCCCGCATCAGGAACTCGGCCTCGTGGATCTTCACCTCGAGGCGCCGGTACACCCGGTCCAGGTGTTCCTGCTCCCTGCGGATCTCCCGGTCACGGGCCGAGTCGGCCTCCGCGGCGCGCGCGGCCTCGCGCGTGGCCTCGTGAACCGATCCGACCGCGGAATCCTGTTGAGCCTGAGCGGCCACCGGGCCCCCTTCTGACGTGCTGGGCAGCCGTCAACCGTACGCGAAGGGAACCCGTCGGCGGAAGCCGGACCCGGCCGTATCCCCGCGTCGGGCGGGCACCGGACCGCCGCGGGGTCCCGGAGCGGCGCTACGCCTCCACCCGGACCAGCTCGTGCCCGTCGAAGGTCATGACCTCGAAGCGGTCGATCTGGTCCGGCGCGAAGGCCGCGGCGCCGCTGACGTAGAGGGGTTCGCCGGCCTGCTCCGTCCCGGCGCCCGGCACGCCGTACCCGCGGCCCGGGACGGACCAGGAGGCGACCGTCTGGCGCTCGCCGTTCCTGCCGACGGCGACGAGCGAACAGCGCTCCGGCCCCGTCACGTTCCGCAGCCGGAGCACGGCGTTCGTGCCCCAGTCCTTCCGCTCCAGGGCGACCGTCGCCGTGACGTGCGTGGCCGGATCCGTCGCCGTCATCTTGTCCGGCATCGACCGGAAGGCCGCCTGCGCGGAACTCACGGCCACCGCCGCGCCGCCGCCGTCCGCGCCGCCGGCCGCGTGGACCGCCAGCGGGCCGCCGACGACGAGCACCGCCGCCGCTGCCGCCAGGAAGAGGTTCCGGCGGCGGCTGCGGGCGCGCTGCCGGGCCACCTCGCCCACGAGCCGGTCCGCCGGCCCCGGTCCCGGACGGGCCGGGAGGGACTCACCGGTCGCGGCCGTGTCACAGCGGGGCACGTCGGCGAGGGCCGCCAGCAGGGGTTCCATTCCGGCCAGTTCGTCGAGCCGGCGCGCGCACCGCTCGCAGGCCGCCAGGTGCGCCTCGAACGCGGTGGCCTCCGCGTCGTCCAGGATGCCGAGGGCGTAGGCGCCGACGGTCTCGTGCTCGTCCGGTGCCGGTGGTCCCTGCACGGGGCCCGGCACGCCCAGACCGCCCGTGCCGAATCCCTGGTCTTCCCCGGACCCGCTCATCACGCCGTCACCCCCCGCTCCTCCAGAGCCAGTTTCATCGACCGAAGGGCGTAGAAGACCCGGGAGCGCACGG
Source organism: Streptomyces sp. NPDC006743 (assembly GCF_040703815.1). Classification (NCBI taxonomy): domain Bacteria; kingdom Bacillati; phylum Actinomycetota; class Actinomycetes; order Kitasatosporales; family Streptomycetaceae; genus Streptomyces; species Streptomyces sp. NPDC006743. Next base: position 36,119 of record NZ_JBEYJA010000035.1, read on the forward strand.
TGCCGCTGGGTATGCCGAGCGTCTCGGCCGCCTCGTTGACGGTGCGCCCTTTGAAGTACGTCTCGACGAGCACCTCCCGGTGGGCCGGGGTCAGGTCGTCGAGCGCGTCCGACAGCGTCATCAGCCACAGCGCCCTGTCGATCTCGTCCTCCGCGGGGACGGCCTCCAGCGGCGACGGATCGACCTCCTGCGGCCGGGCCTGCCGGCTGCGGTGGTGGTCGATGACGATGCGCCGGGCGACCGTCACCAGCCAGGGGCGTACCGAACCGGCCGCCCGGTCGAGCCGACCGGCGTTCTTCCAGGCACGGATGAGCGTCTCCTGCACCACGTCCTCGGCGCGCTGCCGGTCTCCGGCCACCAGGCGCAGAACGTAGGCGAACAGGGGGCCGGCGTGCTCGCGGTACAGCGCGCGCACCAGCTCCTCGTCGGGTCCCGAGGGCCGCGGGGACAGGCGGGGCCGGGCCCTCGGTCCACGCTCGTCCGCCACGGCCGCATCCTTGCGCACGCCCACCTCCGGTGTCCGGGGGTCCCCCGGTCGGTCGCTCGTGCACGAGTACGGACGCGGGGGGCGCGGCGTTCAGACCCAGGGGATTCTCCGTCCGGAGGCGGGGTGTGCTCAGGTGCGGGCGAGGGCCGCGCGGCGGCGGTGGCGGGCCACCCGCTCGCGGTTGCCGCAGACCTCGCTGGAGCACCAGCGCCGCCTGCGTCCCCGGGAGGTGTCCAGGTAGACGATCGGGCAGTTGTCGCCCGCGCAGCGGCGCAGGGCGGCCCGGGCGACGGGGTCGGTGAGCAGGTCCAGGGCGTCGCGGGCGACGGCCGCGAGCACGGCGGCGCGCCCGGGCGGCGCGGCCAGGGCCCGCAGCAGGGTGCCGTCCGCGCCGCGAACGGCGCGCGGGGCGGGCGGGGCGGCGCGGGCGGCCTCGTTGACCCGGGCCAGGGCCAGGGCGAGGTCGCGGGCGCGGGGTTCGGGCCACGGGGGCCCGTCGAGGTGGCCGCGGACCAACTGGCCGATGCGGGAGCGCAGTTCGCGGAAGTCCGCGAGCCAGCCGGGGTCGGCGTGGCCGAGGCCGGTGCCCGGCGGGACCAGGCCCGCGCCCGTGATCCACGCGCGCAGCGGCGGGAGGGAGTCGAGCCGTTCCTCGGGGTGGGTGGTGGAGAGGAGGTCCAGACAGATCCGCCCGGCGTCGAAGCGCAGTTCCTCGAGGAGCGCGTCCGTGACCGTCCGTGTGGCCGTGTCCGTGGCCGTCCGCGTGGCCGTACCCAGTGCCATGTGCCTGTCACCGCCTAGGGGGCGACACCCCGGGCCGGCCGGGGGGACCGGGCGGCGGGGTGCTCGTCAGGGCTGGGGAACCGTTCCCTCCCACAGTGCCCGCCCGCCCCCACGGCCGGAAGCCCCCCGACCGCCCCGCGTCCCCCGCGCCCGGCGCCCCCGTCTTCCCTCGCGCCCGGCCGTGCGCGGACGGCGACACACGCGCCCGGACGGCGACACACACCCGGACGCCGACGGACTGCGCGGGCGTCCGGAAACGCCCGGTGACGGCGCCCCCGGCCTGCCCAGCCCGGGCGCCCCGTCGCTGCCGCCACCGCTACCGCCACTGCTGCCGCCGCTACCCGTCCGCGTACTTCGCGTCCGACGCCGGATCCAGTGCCAGCCGGTAGCCGCGCTTGACCACCGTCTGGATCAGCTTGGGCAGGCCGAGCGCCGTGCGCAGACGGGCCATGGCGGTCTCCACCGCGTGCTCGTCCCGGCCCGCGCCGGGCAGGGCGCGCAGCAGGTCGGCGCGGGAGACCACCCAGCCGGGGCGCCGCGCGAGCACCCGCAGCAGCGCCATCCCGGCGGGCGGTACGGGTTTCAGGTCGCCGTCCACCAGCACCGCGTGCCCGCGGATCTGCACCCGGTGCCCGGCGACGGGCAACGTCCTCGCGCGCCCCGGCAGTTCCTGGCACAGCACCTGCACCAGCGGCCCGAGCCGGAACCGCTCCGGCTGCACGCTCTCCACGCCGTGCGCCTGCAACGGCACGGCGGTCACCGGCCCCACGCACGCGGGCAGCACGTCATGGGCGAGCGCGGCCAGCAGCGCGTCCAGCAGCCCCCGTTCCCGCGCCCGGGACAGCAGGGAGGCGGCCGCCGGGGCGCTGGTGAAGGTGAGCGCGTCGAGCCCGCCGCCGACCGCGGCGTCCAGCAGCCGGTCCAGCGGCCCGGGGTCCTCCGGCGGCAGCCACCGGTACACCGGCACCGGTACGACCTGCGCCCCGCCCGCCCGCAGCGCCTCCACGAACCCGGGCAGCGGTTCCCCGTGCAACTGGACGGCGACCCGGCGCCCGTCCACGCCCTGTTCCAGCAGCCGGTCGAGCACTTCGGCCAGGGACTCCGAGGCCGGCGACCACTCTTCCGTGAGTCCGGCGGCCCGGATCGCGCCCTTGACCTTGGGTCCGCGGGCCAGCAGTTCGACCTCCCGCAGCCGGCCCAGCAGCGCCTCGCCCAGCCCCCATCCGTCGGCCGCCTCCACCCATCCGCGGAAACCGATCGCGGTGGTGGCGACCACGACGTCGGGTGCCTGCCCGATGATCTCCTCGGTGGCCGCGAGGAGTTCACCGTCGTCGGCGAGCGGGACGATGCGCAGCGCGGGCGCGTGCACGACCGAGGCGCCGCGCCGCTGGAGCAGGGCGCCCAGTTCGTCGGCGCGGCGGGCCGCCGTCACCCCCACGGTGAACCCGGCCAGGGGCCCGGCCTGCCCGTTTCCGCTCCGCTGCTGTTCTTCGACCTCGCCCATGGTTCATCGTCCCGCGCTCGACTCGTCCCGCTGTTGCGTACCGTCCTGCCGCAAGAGCCTGTCAACCGCGCGTGACGGGCTCGGTTCACCGGCATGTCACCAGTGTTACGTCCCGGCCCCGCCGGATGGCGTGGCACCTGCGGCCGGGCGGCGTCACACCTCGGCGTAGCCGAGCCGCGGCTGCGTCCCGGTGGTGTCGGTGGCCGCCGGGGCCCGGTCGCCGTCCGGCCGGCGCAGGTATACGGCCCAGGTGACCGCGAAGGCCACGGCGTAGAAGGCCAGGAAGGCGACGAACGCGCCGGTGCCGGAGCCGTAGGAGAGGAAGGACTGGCGGAAGGCGAGGTTGATGCCGACCCCGCCGAGGGCGCCCACGGCCCCGATGAGCCCCATGGAGGCGCCCGACAGCCGCCGCGCGTACGCCGCCGCCTCCTCCCCGGCCAGTCCCCGGGCGAGGGCCTTGGCCCGGAAGATCCCGGGGATCATCTTGTACGTCGACCCGTTGCCGAGCCCGCTGAGCACGAACAGGACGACGAAGACGGCCACGAACAGCGGCAGCGACCTGTGCAGCCCGGCGGCGACGAGGGCGCCGGTGGCGGCGGCCATGGCGACGAAGTTCCACAGGGTGATGCGCGCCCCGCCGAACCGGTCGGCGAGCCTGCCGCCGACGGGCCGGATCAGCGAGCCGAGCAGCGGCCCGATGAAGGTGAGGTAGGCGGCCTGGAGCGGGGTGCGGCCGAACTGGCTGGTCAGCACCTGCCCGAAGGCGAAGCTGTAGCCGATGAACGACCCGAAGGTCCCCACGTACAGGAAGGACATGATCCAGGTGTGGGCGTCCTTGGCGGCGTCCACGGCGGCGCCGGTGTCGTTGCGCACGGAGGCCAGGTTGTCCATGAACAGCGCGGCCAGGACGGCGGCGACGACGATCAGCGGGATGTAGATCCCGAGCAGCAGACGCGGTCCGCCGCCCGCCCCGATGACGGCCAGGGCTGCGAGCTGGATGACGGGCACGCCGATGTTGCCGCCCCCGGCGTTGAGCCCGAGCGCCCACCCCTTCCTGTGCATCGGGAAGAAGGCGTTGATGTTGGTCATGGAGGAGGCGAAGTTGCCGCCGCCGATCCCGGCGAGGAGCCCGACCCACAGGAAGCCGGCGAAGGAGGTGCCGGGGTGCATGACCACGAAGGCGGCCACCGTCGGCACGAGCAGCAGGCTCGCGGAGACGATCGTCCAGTTCCGGCCGCCGAAGAGCGCCACGGCGAAGGTGTACGGCACCCGTGCCACGGCGCCCACCAGGGTCACCACGGAGGTGAGCAGGAACTTGTCGGCCGCCGTCAGCCCGTACTCGGGCCCCATGAACAGCACGAGCACGGACCACAGGGTCCACACCGAGAACCCGATGTGTTCGCTGAGCACGGAGAAGAACAGGTTCCGGTGGGCGGTCCGCCTGCCCCCCGCCTCCCAGAAGGCCCGGTCCTCGGGGTCCCACTCCTCGATCCAACGCCTGCCCGCCATCCCGCCTCCACGTGTGCCGAGTGCCTGGCTCCCGAAGGTAGGAAGACGGCGTTTCGGCGCTGTGGCGGTGGGTGACCTCCAGGGAACGTCGGTCTCACGCCGCGGGGTGCGGCGGTGAGAGGGCGGGTTCGGCCCGCCGCCGGTGCTCCGTCCCCGTCGGCCAGAGCCGTGGCCTGCGCCGGGCCGCCAGGTCCTCGATCCAGCCGAAGGCGAGGACCACGGCGGCGATCAGCGGCCACACCAGCACGGACATCCACAGGCCGTACGTCCGGTCGAGCAGCGACGAGGCGCCCTCGCTCCGCAGGAACGGCAGGTCGTAGGCCTGGTCGAGGAGCGGGACCGTGATGGTGATGAGGAGGTTGTGCCAGAGGTAGACGGTGACGGCCCGGTTGTTGGCGAGGGTGATGAGCTTGCGCCAGCGGCGCAGCCGGGCCGGGAACTCCCGCCACGCCGGGGCGTACTGGAGCAGGATCACGACGGCGCCGAAGGACCAGGCCGCCTGGGCGAGCGGGATGTCGTTCAGGTCCCAGCCGTCGGGGCCCTGGTGACCGGCGGCCCACCACAGGCCCAGCGCCATCAGCAGGGCGGCGGCGGAGACGGCAAGGTAGCGCGGGACCCGCGTCAGGAAGCCCTCGTGATGGGCGAGGCCCAGCATCCAGCAGCCGCCGTACACGGCGAAGTCCGTCACCGCCTCCCCCGTCTCACCGGGGATCCGCAGCAGGCCCGTGGCGAGCACCGCGGTGAGGGCGAGGGGGGCGAGCAGGGTCGGCCAGGGCGCCCGGCGGAACGCGCGCAGCAGCAGCGGGGAGGCCACGACGAACCAGAGGTAGGCCCGCAGGTACCACAGCGGTCCCGCCGCGTCGTCCGGCCAGGCCGCCTCCAGCAGGCCCGAGTCGGAGCCCAGGTGCGCGGGGTAGGGCGGGGCGCCGAGCGGGACGACGTAGTCGAGCAGCCTGGCCGGCCCGAGGGCGCCGCCGAGGTCGGGGTCCTTCAGCGGGTTCCAGCCGCCCAGCAGCATCAGCGGGAGCAGCACCGCGCCGAACGCCCACAGCGGGGGCAGCAGCCTGCGCAGCCTGCCCTTGATCACGCTCAGGGCGGGGCGGTCCAGGGAGCGGGCCATGAGGGACCCCGCCAGCGCGAACATCACGCCCATCGACGGGAAGAGCACGGTCAGCCAGGCCCAGCCGAACAGGTGGTAGAGGACCACCCGGAACAGGGCGAGGGCACGCAGCAGGTCCAGGTAGCGGTCACGGCCGGCCGGACCGCGCGGACCGGCGGCGGGCTTCGGGGCGAGGGTCTGGGTCATGCCACCGGCCTCCGGGCGGTCGGGGTGCTCAGCGGGCCGCCGGGATCCCGGGGCGCGGGGCCGCCCGGGGCCTCCACCACGCCGGTGCGGCGCAGCTTCTGCCAGCGCAGCCGGCCGCCGGTGAGGGCGGTGATCCAGGACTGGAGCAGGACGACGTACATGAGCTGGCGGTAGAGGATCTGCTGGAGCGGCAGCGATATCAGGTGCGTCATGCGTTCGCGGTCCAGCCGGAAGGCGTAGGCCGCGCAGAACGCCTGGATCGCGAGCACGCCCAGCCAGGCGGCGACCGTCCTCGCGGTCGGGCCGAAGATCACGCCGTAGAGGAGGAACAGGTCGATCAGCGGCGCCAGGAGCGGGGCGACCACCATGAACAGGGAGACCAGCGGCAGGCCCACGCGGCCGAAGCGGCCGGAGGGGCCGCGCTCCAGCAGTGCGCCGCGGTGCTTCCAGATCGCCTGCATGGTGCCGTAGGACCAGCGGTAGCGCTGGGACCACAGCTGCTGGACGGACTCGGGGGCCTCGGTCCAGGCGCGGGCGTTCCCGGCGTAGACGACACGCCAGCCGGCGCGGTGCAGCGCCATGGTGATGTCGGTGTCCTCGGCGAGGGTGTCCTCGCTCATGCCGCCGACCTGCTCCAGGGCGGAGCGGCGGAACGCGCCGATGGCGCCGGGGATCGTCGGCATGCAGCGCAGGACGTCGTACATGCGGCGGTCGAGGTTGAAGCCCATCACGTACTCGATGTGCTGCCAGGCGCCGATGAGGGTGTCCCGGTTGCCCACCTTGGCGTTGCCCGCCACCGCGCCGACCTCCTGGTCGCCGAACGGCTGGACGAGTTCGCGGACGGTGGCGGGCTCGAAGACGGTGTCGCCGTCCATCATGACGATCAGGTCGTGGGAGGCGTGCGCGATACCGCGGTTGAGGGCGGCGGGCTTGCCCGCGTTGCGCTGGCGCACCACCCGTACGCCGGGCAGGTCCATGGCCTCGACGAGGTCCGCCGTGCCGTCGGCCGAGCCGTCGTCCACGACCACGATCTCCACGGGGTGTTCGCCCGCCGTCAGGGAACGCACCGTGTTCTCGATGCACTTGGCCTCGTTGTACGCCGGGACCAGCACGGACACCGGTTCGGTGACCGGCGGGCCCCAGCGGAAACCGGGGCGGCGCACCCGCCGGGCGTGCGCGGCGGAGAGCAGCAGCATCAGCGCGAACCGGGCGATGACCAGGGCGCCGACCAGGGCCAGGCACACGCCCAGCCCGTCGGTGAGGTCGTCGGAGGCCTGGACCAGGAAGATCCATGCCTTGCCCTCCCACAGCCCGGCGCCGGTGACCGGGGTGAGCGCGCTGGGGGCGCCGAGCGCCTCGGTGAGGTTGTCGAACCGGTAGCCGCGCGCCTGGAGTTCCGGCAGGTAGCGGTCGAGTGCCCGCACGGTCTGGTGGCGGTCGCCGCCGGAGTCGTGCATGAGGACGACCGCGCCCTCGCCGTCCTTCGGGGTGGCCCGCCGGACGATCTCCGCCGGGCCGGGCTTCTGCCAGTCCTCGCTGTCGAGGGTGTTGACGACGGTGATGTAGCCGCGGCTGCCGATGTACTCGGTCACCGGCCAGGAACGGTCGTCCATGGCGTTCGCGAAGGAGGAGTACGGCGGCCGGAACAGCGAGGTGCGCACCCCGGCCGCGCCGGTGATGGCGAGCTGGTTCTGCGACAGCTCCCAGTCGATGCGCCGCTTGGACTGGTAGGACAGGTCGGGGTGGTTGAAGGTGTGCAGTCCCACCTCGTGCCCCTCGGCGACCATGCGCCGGACGAGGTCCGGGTAGCGCGAGGTCATGGTGCCGGTGACGAAGAAGACCGCGTGCGCGTGGTGCTTCTTGAGCACGTCCAGCACCTGGGGCGTCCAGGTCGGGTCGGGGCCGTCGTCGAAGGTGAGGACGAGCCGGTGGCGGGGCACGCGCAGGCTGGTCGCCCGCCCGTGCCGGGTGTCGATGACCGGGCCGCCTGCGAGGATCCGGCCGGGCACCCGGTCGGTGGCCGCCTCGGGCCGGACGCGGTGGTCGGCCAGGACCTCGCTGTGCACGTACCCGCGCAGCACCAGCATCGCCATCAGCGCGGCGAGGAGGAGCACGGGCACGAGCAGCCGCAGCGGAAGCCGGAACCGCCGGCGGGCGGGGACGCGGCGGGAACGGGAGCGGGGACGAGGCCGGGCACCGGAGCGGCCGGCGGCCCGGCGGCCCGGAACACCGGGGCCGGCGGGACGGCCGGAGTCGGAGCCGATATCACGGTGGGCGGCCATCAGGCGAGGTGCTCCGGGGAGGCGGGGGCCGCGGGCGTGCCGGTGGCGGGGCCCGGGGCCGTGCTCGGGCCGGGCGCGGTGGTGGGTCCGGGGGCTCCGGTGGGGCCGGGGGCCGACGTCACCGGCACCGGGGTGCCGGGACCGTCCGCGACCGTTCCCGGCGCGCCGGAACCGCCGGCGCCACTGGCACCGCTGCCCACCCCGCTGCCGCCGCCGCTTCCGCCCCCACCGCCGGCGTCGCCCGCCGAGGCCGACGGGTCGGGGCTGGGCGAGCCGCCGTCCCCGGTGCCCGGTGCCGCCGGTCCGGTCGACGGGGTGGCCGGTGGCGGGCTCGGCTCGGTGACCGGGCCGCCGCCCGTGCCCGGACCCGGCGGCCGGGCCCCGGCGGTTCCCGAGGTGGCCGACCGCGGGGGCGTCGAGGCTCCCGGCCGGTGCGGCCCGGCGGACGGACCGGCCGCGGCACCGGTGGCGCCCGGCGTCGGCCCGGCGCCGCCGGCGGCCGGTGCGGACACGCCGGGCACCCCCGGCAGCCCGGACGTGCCCGGCGCACCCGGTACGGCGACGCCCACCCCCACCCCGGCGCCCGTACCCGCACCGGGCGCACCGGCCGGGTCCGACGGCTCCGCCGAGGTGTCGACCTTGCTCGCGGGCCGGTCGTCCGCCTGGCCCGGCACGGGCAGCCAGGGTGCGGCCGAGTTGCCGGACGCGAGGGTGACGACGATGACGGCGGCGTAGACCGCGCAGCTCAGCCCGGCCGCCATCCCGATCCGGCGGAACCGGCGGCTGCGGCGGCCGGACGCGTCGACGAAGACCGGCCCGTCACAGCCGCCGGGCCCCCGCTCCCCGCCGCGGCCGTCCGGCTCCTCCCCGGCACTTGCGGTGCGTCCGGTGCGGTCGAGCCGGACGGTCAGCTCGTCCGGGACGGGGCCGCGGGGCCGGGGCTCCTGCCACGGGTCCTCGACCCGCAGCGCGGGCACGGCACCGGTCTCCGGGAATCTCTGGGCGCCGTCGCCCCCCTGAGCGCTCGGCGCGTCCGGCGCGCCGCCGTCGGCGACAGGCACCGGTCCAGTCGCCGACGCGGCTTCGGGCCATACGGGTTGGGCTTGTTCCAGCCCCTTTTTCACGCGCACGTTCTTTCCCCCACGGGAGTGTTCCGGGCGCGCCTACGACCCCGAGCCCGCGTCGCCGGAACAGGCCCCCACCTGCCCGAGCGCCCCCCTTGTCACACCGTGCTCGGCGGTCATGAACGTACGCCCGCGGAGGACGCCCCCACCGTGAAAGATCAATGGTGAACGGAATTGACCGATTCGCCGTTGGCTGGAAACCATCCGGTTTCGGTCGCCTCGTCTCCGTCCGGTCTCTCCGGCAGGGGCGGTGCCCTTCAGGCTCGGTCGGGCCCCCTTCAGACCCGTTCCGCCTCTCAGGTGTCTTCAGTCGCTCCTACTTCAGGTACGGCCCGTCGGTGCCGACCTTGCCGGGCGCCGCGTTCTTGCCGCCCAGGTCGAGCACGTAGACCCGCAGGTCGCCCTTGCCCGGGGCGGCGACGGTCAGGGTGCCGGCGGTGACCTGCCGGACGTCCCCGGTGACGGCGTCCTTGTACGTGCCGTTCGGGATGCCGGTGTAGGTGGCACCGTCGGTGACGGCGACCAGCGCGAAACTGTCCACGCCGCCGGCCGCGTCGGTGTAGCGGCGCTTGAAGTTCATGCCGCCGCCCGAGACGCCCTCGGTGGAGTACTGGCCCATCTGGAGCGCGGGCACGGCGCGCCGGATCTGGTTCAGCCGCTGAAGGTGCTTGACCAGGGGCTGAGCCAGGGTGGTGGCGACCGCCCCGCTCGCGCTGTCGGCCTGGGAGAACCGGGAGGCGGTGACGGTGCCTTCGAGGTGGTCGCCGTAGTACGCGCGGCCGGTGGTGGCCAGCGGGCAGCGCGGGCCGCAGTCGATGGTCTTCCCGGCCTGGAACTGGATCTCCGAGCCGTAGTACAGGGTCGGGATGCCGCGGAAGGTCCACATCAGGGCCATGTTCTCGGCCCAGGCGTCCTGCCCTCCGTCGTAGCGCACGCTCGACTTGTTGGGTCCGTAGTCGTGGCTGTCGACGTAGACGACGTTGTACGTGGCGTCGTTGGTGGAGTCGTCGGAGTCCTTGCCGTTGGAGAAGGCGTTGTGCGCGTCACCGAAGTTCATGTGCATGCGCATGTCGATGATGTTCATGCCGGAGAACTTCGAGTGGTCGGGCGTGTGGTAGCTGTTGCCGTTCAGGAAGGCGTTGGTGGAGGTGGGCTGCTGCCCGGTGCCCAGCTGCTCCTCGTAGGTGTACTGGTCGAGGGCGGCCTGGGTGTCGTCGGCGGTGTACTCCTTGCGTTCCTTCCAGGTGTAGAACTGCGCGGAGTGGTTGACCGAGCCGCGGTTCCACTTGTCGTTGACGAACGCGCCGACCTCGCCGAAGACGAAGAAGTCCTGCGCCTTGTCCGGCCCCCAGTCCTGCGCCACGCGCTGCTGGACGGCGGGCAGGAAGCGGCGGTTCCAGGTGAGGCGGGGGATGTGCACGGCGGTGTCGAGGCGGAAGCCGTCGACGCCCATGTCGATGTACTTGTCGTAGGCGCCGATGAGGTAGTTCTGCACCTCGGGGTTCTCGGTGTTGAAGTCGGCGAGGTCGTCGGCGAGCCAGCAGGAGCGGGAGTCCTCGCCCTCCCAGTTGCCGATCCAGCACTGGTGGTAGTACTTCGAGGGGAACATGCCGCTGGTGGGGCTGGGCCACTGGCAGTTGTAGAGCGTGTAGCCCTCGGGGCTCTTCTGGCCGGTGGGCCTGCCCCAGTTCAGGCAGGTGTTGCCGGAGGGTTCCGCGGTCGACCACAGGTCGCCGTTGTAGTAGGACTTGCCCGACTTGGGCTCGACGGTCAGCCCGTCGTACTCGAAGCCCGGCTGCTTCTCGTCGTAGTACCAGGACCACTGGGAGTCGCGCACGCCGTACACGGTCGGCACGAACAGGCCCTTGGCGCCCCAGCGGGAGCTGTGGTTGTAGACGACGTCCTGGTAGATCTTCATGCCCTTGGCGTGGGCGGCGTTGATGAGGTCCTGGTAGGAGGCGCCCGCCGACTCCAGGCGCGGGTCCACCTTGTAGAAGTCCCAGCCGTGGTAGCCGTGGTAGTCGTAGTCGGAGCGGTTGAGGACCACGGGGGTGATCCAGACCGCCGAGAAGCCGAGGGCCTTGATGTAGTCGAGTTTCTCGACCAGGCCCTTGAAGTCGCCGCGGAACATGGGGTCGTGGTCGGCCGCGTTGCCGGAGGTGACGTCCTGGCTGCCGCCGCGGTCGTTGCCGCTGTCGCCGTCGTAGAAGCGGGCGGTCAGCACGAAGTAGATCGGGTCCTTGCGCGGGTCCCCGCCGAGCATGGTGCCCTGCTGGGCCGGGGGCGGCGCCTGGCCGGTCGTCGCGTTCGCCGGCGCGGAGGCGGCGGAGGTGTTGCCCGCCGCGTCGACCGCCCGGACCGTGTACGTGTACGGGGTGTCCGCTTCGAGCCCGGTGTCGGAGTAGACGGTGGAGCCGGTGCTGATCACCGCCGTGCCCTTGCTCCCGCCCGTGCGGGTGACCTGGTAGCCGGTGACGGCGGTGTCGTCGGTGGAGGGTTCCCAGGTCAGCACGACGGAGGTGCCGGTCGCGGCGGCCTTCAGGGAGGCGGGCACGGTGGGCGCGGTGGTGTCGGGGGCGGTGGCCGCGCAGGGGTCCTTCGCGTCCTTGGTGACCTTGCCCGCCTTGACGGTGCTGAGGCCGCCGGTCAGCGCGTAGTTGGCGCCGTTGTTGTTGTCCCAGGTGCCGTTGCCGTTGTTGAAGGTGGCCTGCCAGCCCGTCGCCGTGCCCAGGTCGACGGTCTTCTTCACCCAGCCGGTGCAGGCCGTGTCCATGGCGACGCCGGGAGCCGTGGTCCAGGCGCCGCCGTTCGGTGCCCAGTGCAGGTTGACGGTGGACCAGCCGGTGCCGGTCGTGGCGTAGAAGACGGTGGCGCTCTGCGCGCCGCTGCCACCGCCCTGGCCTCCGTTGTCGGCGCCGCACGGGTCGCTGTGCGCGACGACGCCGTCCTTGACGGTGACGGTGCCGCTGCCCAGGTCGTAGTTCTTGCCGCCGTTGTTGTCCCAGGTGCCGGTGCCGTTGTTGAAGGTGGCCTGGAGCCCGGCCGCCGACCCCACGTCGACGGTCTGCTTCACCCAGTCCGTGCAGGCGGCCTCCATCCGCACGCCCGGCACGGTGGTCCAGCTGCCGCCGTCCGGTGCCCAGTGCAGGTAGTACGAGGACCAGGCGCGGGTCTTGGTGTAGTAGAAGACGGTCGCGGTGGTGGTGCCGGTGGTGGTTGTGGCGGTGGTGTCGCCCGTGGCACCGGAGGCGGGCGTCCCGGCTGCGAGCAGGCCCGCGGCCAGGGCGGCCACGGAGGCCAGGGCGGTGGCTGCGCCCCGCCGCGTTGTCCTGCGGAAGGGTCTGAACAGCGGTGGTCGGGGTCGGGTTCTCTCCATCGAGGGCTCCTCGGACGGGTCCGCCGGGCAGCACGAAGCTCCCGTACGGCCACGGGGGGAGCTGGGGCGAGCGGCGGAACGGCTGAGCGGGTGGCTGAACTGAGGGCCGAGACACGCCACTCGACCGCAGAACCTTGCGAAAGGCGCTGCAAGTTTCTGCGGGGAGATTACTCAGGCGGGACGGGGGCGTAAAGGGTTCGCACAGGGACTCGCCCACTGCCCGCTGTACGGCCGGGGCCGTCAGGCCGGCCACCAGGGCCGCCACCAGGCCCGTCCCCGCGCGTCAGGTGAGCAAGTTCTTTCCGCAGGTTTCAGGTTCCTTGCGGCGGATGGCCGCGCGAGCATCGGCGGCGCGGGCCCGTACGGCGTGCGGTGGCAGGAGGCCCGGGGCGGGGGCCGCTGCGCGGACCGGGGCCCGCGACACCGAGGGCGCGGTCCCGCTCCCGTCCCGGCAGGCCCGGCAGAGGCCTCCCCGCAGGGCTTCCGGGCGGCCGGGGACGCGGCAGTCCGTGCACTCCATGAGGGCGGGAGGCGCGGCGGGTGCCTGCGGGCCGGTCGGGGCGGGCGGCAGCTTGTCCACGAGCCGGCGCCGTACGAACGCCCCGGGCGCGTGGACGTGGTCGGGCAGGCCGGTGACCAGGACGCGCGTGAGGTGATCCGGGCTCACTCCGCGCCTCAGCCATTCGGCCGCCTGCTCCTCCAGTGCCGCGCAGTCGGCGGCGGAGAGGGCGAGGCGGGGGTCGTGCAGGCCGAGACGGGCGAGGGTGTCGCGGGCGGTCGAGGGTCGGTCATCGGTGGTGGTTGCGGACGGCGGCTCAGCCGGAGTGCGGGCCCCGCTCTCGGGCGCGGAGGCGGACGCGCCCGGCACGTCACCCTCCACGAGCCGCGCCCACCACTCGTCATCCCGTGCGGTACGGGACCAGTACGTCAGGAACACCCAGCGCGTGCCGGTCGCCGCGCCGTCGGCCGGGGCGACCCGCCGCCGTACGCGCCGCAAGTGCCCCGCCGCGCTCAGCTCGTTGAGCGCCGAGCGCACCGCCTGCTGGCCGTAGAGCGGTTGCGCCTTGGCGAGGGTCTTCGCGTCCATCGCCGCGTTCTCGTCGAGCCGGTCGATCAGGCTCGCGAGGTACGCCGCGCGGGCGTGCAGCCGGTCGAAGTCGCCCGCGCGGGGCGGCCCCTGGTCCGGGGCGGACCGCTTGCCGTAACCAGGCTTGGCCAGGGGATGCGCTGCGCGTGCGGGCAGGGCAGCGATAAGGTTTCCGTCAGCCACGGGTCGACTCGCGTTCGATCTGAGGGTGAGACCCCGGCGGGTGTTGGTAGCACCCGACCGGGGTCGTTTGTTGCTGCGAACGCTAGAGGGTCGCGACCGTGCGTCGCAACTCGCTCACGAAAAGTCAGCATGGCGGGAACGGGGAGGGCGGGAGGGTGGGTTGAGGCCTACCGCCCATTCCTTCAAGAAGCGGCTCGGGTCTCGCGGCCCGGAGCCCGGGGCTCAGGCTTCGTCGCAGGCAGCGAGCGTGAGGAAGGCCGACCAGGCATCGGCGCCCACGGAGAAACGGGGGCTTCGAGCCCCGAGCTTCGAGTCGCGGATGTGGATGGTGTGGGGGGTGGCGGCGACTTCGAGGCAGGCGCTGCTGCCCTCCGAGTCGCTGTAGCTGGATTTGCGCCACGCGTAGGCGAGTTCCAGGCATTCGCCGCCGCCGGTGCTGCTGTAGCTGGACTTGAACCACATCAGCTCGGTGGACATAGCTCCTCCGCCAACCTTCCGATGAAACGCGCCGACTCGTCAGGGCTGAGCGCCTTCCGAAGGATCATCGCATGACGCTGGGCGACCGTACTCACCTTATCGAGGTCGGCGTACAGCCTTGCGGTCGCTTGCCCTTCCTCGTAGACCAACGCTTCATGCTCGGCCGTCTCCAACAGCACGAAGGGTCCGTCGAGTTCGGGTCCTGCGCCGTCGAAGGTCAGCACCTGGATAGTTACGTTGCGCGACTCGCCCGCCTCGTTCAACCTGCGCAGTTGCCTTCCATGCGCGCCGGTTCCACCCACCTGGTTACGCAGAGCCAGCTCTCCGATGACGAAATTGAAGGCTTTGGTCCGCTGCTCAAGCAGCGATTGACGCTCCAAGCGGCCTGTGAGCCGCTCTTCGATCGTCTCGTCATCCAACGGAGGGAAGTGGGTGTTGAGGTAAGCCCTGATGGTCTCCTCGGTCTGGAGCAGTCCCGGGATCAGCAGAGGCTGATAGGAACTGAGCACAACCGCCTCGGCCTCGTACTGGACGTAGTCCTCGGCGTACGAGAGGTACCGCTCCGGTTTCAGAAACTCGTGCCCCGCCAGCAACTTCCCCCGCGCCCCGCACAACTGATCCGCGATCTGCAACAACCGCAACGTCGGCCTGCGCCGCCCGCACTCCATCGACTTGACGTACTCGTAGTCGTACCCGGCCTCCTCCGCCAAGGCCTGACGGCTGACCTGGGCCTCCTCGCGCCACAGCTTGATCTGACCGCCGCAGTACCGCCAGTTCTGCTGCGCCTGCTGGGACTCCCCCGTGGCCACGCGCCCTCACCCGCCTCCCGCCGACACAGCGCGTACGTACACGCTGTGTACCCGACTCGCCACCATGAGGCTAGCCACCGGCCACGGGGCGTTTCCGCGGTTCGGCCGGGTTACACCCGCAAGGGCGCGCGGCCGACGGCTCAGTCCGTCTTCCCGGAGTCCTTCTCCGGACCCTTCTCGTCCTTCTCCGCCAGCTTCCCGATGTAGTCCTGGGCCTTGTCGACGGCGGAGTCGATCTTGTCGTGGTGCTTGCCGCCGGTCTTGCCGTCGATGAAGTCGCCGGCCTTCTCCAGACCGGCGGAGATCTTGTCGCCGTGGGTCTCGGCGAGGTCCTCGACCTTGTCCTTGAGGTTCTTCAGGTTCTTGAGCTGTTCGAACATGTGCGTGCGTTCCTCTACAGCGGTGTAGTTGCTGAGCCCTCATGATCTCATCGCGGGCCGCCGTGCACCGCACGGTCCGTGTACAGCCGCGCCGCGTACCGCCGCGGGCACTCCCGGGACGGCGCGGCGGCCCGCAGCCTGGTGCCGCCGAACGACGGAGCCCACACGTACCCCCCGCGAGGAACCCCACGCCCATGCCGACGACGCCCTCCCCCAGCACCACGCCCCGCCGCTCGCCCGGCGCGCTGCCCCGTGACATCGAGTGGCGCATGCCGCGCCACGCCCGCAGCGTGGGGCGGGCGCGGACGTACCTGCGGGAGCAGATGGCTTCGTGGAAGGTTCCGCAGGAGGTGACGGAGACGGCCGTACTGCTGCTGAGCGAGCTGATGACGAACGCGTACCGGCACGCGCGGACGGCGCCGGGGCGCGAGATCTGGGCCCGCTGCGTGCTGGACGACACGGGCCGGCTGCGCGTCACGGTCACCGACGCGAACGAGAGCCTGCCGGTCCCCCGCGAGGCGTCATGGGAGGACGAGTCCGGCCGGGGCCTGGCCCTGGTGGCCGAACTGGCGGACGACTGGGGAGCGGAACCCCGGCCCTGCGGGATCGGCAAGACGGTCTGGTTCGAGCTGGACGCGTGTCCTCGGACCGCCTGCTGATGTCGGTGGTTGCCAGTACCGTGGGCACACAGCACACCGAAGGAGCCCGGCGTGACCACGCATCCCGAGCAGGGACACGAACTCGTCCCGCGCCCCGAACGCTCCCCCGAGGCGGTCCGGGTCGCCCTGGCCCCTGTCGCTCCGCACCGGCTGGGTGAGATGGAACAGCACAAGGAGCAGGCGCTGGCCACCGCCATCCAGGACGGCAGGATCGGCCACCTCCAGCACTGGCTCACCCACTGGCAGGTCCAGGTCGAGATCGAACGACGCCCGGACCTCCACGCGCGCCACCACGCCGCGCTCACTGCCCTCAACGAGAGCAGCGGCAAGGACGCCCCCGAGTTCCGCACCGCGATGGACGAACTGCACGCGGTCGAGGCCGAGGCCCGACAGGCGGTGTCCGCTTGAACTGGCGGTGGGAGTACGACCCCAGCGAGGTTCACGTCATCGGGGGTGCCCCGCCCTCACTCGTGGCGGAGGTCGAGAAGAAGGCCGACTAACTGGTCCGTGCCGCCGCGGCCTTCTACCTCGAGGGCACGGCATACCAGGGCACGGGCCCGAAGGGCGACGTCGCCCACGTACCCGGCGGGTTCTTCCTGTATTTGGTGGTGCCCCGGCACGAATGCCTGCACGTGCACCAGGTGACCTACCTGTAGGGGGCACCGCCCGCACGACGAAGGCCCCGCCGCTCGGAAGTGGCAGGGCCTTGTCTCACATGGGGTACCCGCGGGTGCGGGCGAGTGGAGATGGCGGGAATCGAACCCGCGTCCAACGGTGCGGAACCAGGGCTTCTCCGTGTGCAGTCCGCTTCGATTTTCTCGGCCCCGGAGATCACGCGGACAAGTCTCCGACGGGCTCAGTCACTGTTTGGTTTCCCTCTTCACCCCGTGACCGGGATCAAGGTTTAGTCCCCTAGCTGATGCCAGGATCCGGGTCGGGAACAGCCCCGGGCTGACACTCCCTTATAGGAGGCTCGCGGTCGCTACCTGAGATCAGGCAGCGAGGGCGAAGGCCTGCTGGGAGGAATCGCGCTTGGTATTGGCGATTATTTTTTTCGGCCTGTGGTTTACGAGATCATGGCCGCTTCCTCGACACGCTTCCCCTGCTTCGACAGCCGCTGTCGAAACCGATCATCCCCATGTTGATTTTTCAAACCCTCCGGAGAGGGACCCTTCCGGAGAAGGGAGCCTGCACCGGCTGTGCGGTGCGATGCCATCGTACGTGACCAACGCGGGTCCTTGCCAGCTTATTCCCGGCGTCCTGGCGTCCTGGCCTGCCCGCGTCCGCCGGGCGCCCGCTACGCCCGCTGCTTGCGCCGCACCGCCGACATCGCCCGCTCCGCCTCGCGCCGGTCCTGCTTCTCGCGCAGGGTCTGCCGCTTGTCGTACTCCTTCTTGCCCTTCGCCAGCGCGATCTCGACCTTGGCGCGGCCGTCCTTGAAGTACAGGGCGAGGGGCACGATGGTGTGGCCCGTCTCCTGGGACTTCGCCTCCAGCTTCTCGATCTCCTCGCGGTGCAGCAGCAGCTTCCGCTTGCGCCGGGCACTGTGGTTGGTCCACGTGCCCTGGCTGTACTCCGGGACGTGCACGTTGTGGAGCCACGCCTCGTGATCGTCCAGTTGCACGAAGCCGTCGACCAGCGAGGCCCGCCCCTGGCGCAGCGACTTCACCTCGGTGCCGGTGAGGACCAGACCGGCCTCGTAGGTGTCGAGGATGTGGTAGTCGTGCCGCGCCTTCTTGTTCTGCGCGATCAGCTTGCGCCCTTTTTCCTTAGCCATAGTGCCGACCATTTTGGCACCACACAGGGGGTGCGCGGAAAGTCCATTTCCCCCACGCCCCCGGTTCCCTGGGGCTCACCCGGACCGGCCGGCCGGGCCGCCGGGTCAGGACGGGTCGCCCAGTCCGGTCAGGACCGTACGGGCCCGGCCCACCGGGTCGCGCCCCGCGTCCAGGTCGGGGGTGATGCCGCGGCCGTCCACGCCGCGCCCGCCCGGGGTGCGGTAGTGGCCGACGGTCAGCTCGGCGACCGACCCGTCGGGCAGCCGCGTCGGCATCTGCACCGAGCCCTTGCCGAAGGTCCGGGAGCCGACGACGACGGCCCTGCCGCGGTCCTGGAGCGCCCCGGTGAGCATCTCGGCCGCGCTCATCGTGCCGCCGTCGACGAGCGCGACCAGCGGCCTGGACGTGTCGCCGCCGGGCTCGGCGTGCAGGGCGCGCTGCTCGCCGTCGACGTCGTAGGTGGCGACCAGGCCGCCGTCGAGGAAGGCGGAGGCGGTGGTGACCGCCTCGGTGACCAGACCGCCGGAGTTGCCGCGCAGGTCCAGGATGATCCCGGAGCCGGGCCGCGCGGTCCGTACGGCCGTACGGACCTTGTCGCCGACGCCCCGGGTGAAGGCGCTGATCCTGATGACCGTCGTCCCGTCGGCGAGCCGCCGCACGGTGACGGGGTCCGTCGACAGCCGGGCCCGCCGCAGCGTGCGCGTCCAGGTGCGCGTGCCGCGCTCGAGCCCCAGGGTGACCGAGGTGCCGGCGGCCGCGCCCTCGGCGTCACCGCGCAGCAAGGAGACGACGTCGGTGACGGGCAGCCCGTCCACCTTCTCCCCGTCCACACTGCGCAGCCGGTCACCGGCCCTGATCCCCGCGTCGGCGGCGGGCGAGCCGGTCTGCACCTTCATCACGTCGATCCGGCCGTCCCGCTCGCGCCGCGCCCACAGGCCCACGCCGGTGTACCGGCCGGCCAGGGAATCCTGGAACTGCGCGAAGTCGCCCGGGGAGTAGACGGCACCCCAGCGGTCGCCGCTGCGGCTGACGGCGTGCTCGGCGGCCTCCATCGGGGACTTGCCCGCGGCCATGGCCTCGGCGGCGGCCCGCGCCACCTGCTCGTGGCCGTCCGCGGCGGCCGGCGGCCCGGAGGCGGCGGAGGAGCCGGACGACGGCCCGTCCGCGTACCCGGGCGGCGCCGAACGGCCTGCCGCCGCAGCGGACTTGCGCTCGTGCCCCGGCAGCGAACCGGTCGCCGCCCCGGCCACGAGGACCCCCACGAACACCAACGTCAGACCTGCCCCGGAGCGGCTGCGGCGGGGCGGGCAGAACGGGTCACGGCCTGACATGGCGGTGAGTCTAGGACAACGCGACGGGGCCGCACGCGCGCTCGGCGGTGCGGCCCCGTCGTCGTGTGTCAGACCTTCAGGTACTTGCGCAGCGCGAGGAACCCGGCGAGCGCGGGGATCAGGAAACTCGCGGCGAGGATGAGCGGGAGCTTGGTGAGGACCGCGTCCCAGCCCACGAAGTTGATCAGCTGGAGCTTGGAGGACAGCGCCACTCCGTGGTCGATCACGAAGTACTGCACGGTCACCAGGAAGGAGGAGGCCAGCAGGCCGCCGATCAGCCCGGAGACGGCGGCCTCCATGATGAACGGCGCCTGGATGTAGAAGCCGGAGGCGCCCACCAGGCGCATGATCCCGGTCTCCCGGCGGCGGCTGAACGCGGAGACCCGCACGGTGTTGACGATCAGCAGCGTCGCCACGGTGAGCATCACCGCCATCACGCCCCGGGCGGCCCAGTTCAGATAGCCGAGCAGGGTGAAGAGGTTGTCCAGGATGCTCTTCTGGTCCTGCACGGACTGCACGCCGTCACGGCCGTTGAAGGCGCTGGCGATGACCTGGTACTGCTCCGGGTTCTTCAGCTTGATCCGGTACGACTCCTGCATCTGGTCCGGCGTGATCGAGGCGGCCAGCGGGGAGTGTCCGAACTGCTCCTTGTAGTGCTTGTACGCCTCGTCCTGGGACTCGTACGTGACCTTCTCCACGACCGGCATCTTCTGCAGGTCGGCGAGGATCGCCTTCTTCTGGTCCTCGGTGACCGCGCCCTTGGCGCAGTTGGCGTCGGACTCGGCGTTGCTCTTGTTGCAGAGGAAGATCGACACGTTGACTTTGTCGTACCAGTAGCCCTTCATCTTGGTCACCTGGTCGCTCAGCAGCAGCGAGCCGCCGAACAGGGCCAGGGACAGGGCCACGGAGACGATGACGGCGAACGTCATCGTCAGGTTGCGGCGGAGACCGACACCGATCTCCGACAGGACGAACTGGGCGCGCATGGCGTCTGGTCAAGCCTTTCCGTCGTGGACTTCTCAGTGCTGGTAGCCGTAGACGCCGCGCGCCTGGTCGCGGACGAGGCGGCCCTTCTCCAGCTCGATGACGCGCTTGCGCATCTGGTCCACGATGTTCTGGTCGTGGGTCGCCATCACCACGGTGGTGCCCGTCCGGTTGATCCGGTCGAGCAGCTTCATGATGCCTACGGAGGTCTGCGGGTCGAGGTTGCCGGTGGGTTCGTCGGCGATCAGCAGCTTGGGCCGGTTCACGAACGCCCGCGCGATGGCGACGCGCTGCTGCTCACCGCCGGACAACTCGCCCGGCCGGCGGTCCTCCTTGCCGCCGAGCCCGACGAGGTCCAGCACCTGCGGCACGGACTTGCGGATCTCGCCCTTCGACTTGCCGATGACCTCCTGCGCGAAGGCCACGTTCTCCGCGACCGTCTTGTTCGGCAGCAGGCGGAAGTCCTGGAACACGGTGCCCAGCTGGCGGCGCATCTGCGGCACCTTCCAGTTGGACAGCCGCGCGAGGTCCTTGCCCAGGACGTGCACCTGACCGTGGCTGCACCGCTCCTCGCGGAGGATCAGCCGCAGGAAGGTGGACTTTCCGGAGCCGGAGGACCCCACGAGGAACACGAACTCGCCCTTCTCGACTTCCAGGGAGACATCCCTGAGAGCGGGGCGGGTCTGCTTGGGGTAGACCTTGGAGACATTGTCGAATCGGATCACGGATGCACCACGGGTCGCCGGGGGTAGATGAGCGTGACCATACGCGAGTCGGGTGTGCGAGCGCAGTCACCGGTCGGGGTTGGGGACAGTTGTGCGTTTTGTCTTCTCGTCCTCGCCGTACGTCCCTCCCGGCGGGATCCCGGAGGACCCCGCGCTGAAATCCGGGGAACCTGGCATGGTGGAGAGGGGAACGTTCGCGGCGCCGCGGACGTTGTCGGGATGTAATCGGTGCGAGGAGGGCGAGCGCATGACGTACGACCGGCTGGTGTGCGCGAACTGCGCGGCGCCCGTGAGCGAGGGCCGGTGCCCCGTGTGCCGCGCGAACCGCGAGCGGCTGCAGCAGGAGAACAACTTCCTCGCCGGGCTGAACCCGATGGCGCTGGTCGCACTGCTGGCGGTGCTGATCGCCGGGGTGGCGCTGCTGGCGCACCAGACCGCGTAGCCGCGGTCCTCGAGTCGGACAGGGCGAAGGGGCCCGGAGCGGTTGTCCGCTCCGGGCCCCTCACCGTGCGTCGGTCACACCCCGTGGGGCTGTGGGCACGCTCAGGCGGCGGCGCCGCCGCGGCCCGCCATCACGCGCGGCAGCACGCGGAAGCCGATGCCGCCGGCGATCATCGTCGCGGCGCCGATCAGCAGGAACGCGGTCTGGCCCGCACCGGTCTCGGCCAGCGCCTTGCCGTTGCCCTGGGGGGCGGCGTTCGACGTGTCCGCGGTGGTGTCCGAGCCGGTGTCGGTCAGGGCCGAGGTGCCCTGCTCCTGCGGAACGGTGTTGTTGCTGCTGCCACCGTCGGGGGTGGTGCCACCGGAGGTGTCGCCACCACCGTTGCCGCCACCGTTGCCGCCGGTGCCGCCACCGTTGCCGCCGTTGTCGCCGGACCCGCCGTTGTCGCCCGAGCCGCCGTTGTCGCCCGAGCCACCGTTGTCGCCCGAGCCACCGTTGTCGCCCGAGCCGCCGTTGTCGCCGGACCCGCCGTTGTCGCCCGAGCCACCGTTGTCGCCGGACCCGCCGCTGTCGCCCGAGCCGCCGCTGTCGCCCGAGCCACCGTTGTCACCGGAGCCACCGTTGTCACCGGAGCCACCGTTGTCGCCCGAGCCACCGTTGTCACCGGACCCGCCGTTGTCACCGGAGCCACCGTTGTCGCCCGAGCCACCGTTGTCGCCCGAGCCACCGTTGTCACCGGACCCGCCGTTGTCACCGGAGCCACCGTTGTCGCCCGAGCCACCGTTGTCGCCCGAGCC
>NZ_JBEYJA010000035.1:58240-88043 GCF_040703815.1 Streptomyces sp. NPDC006743
CACCGTTGTCGCCCGAGCCACCGTTGTCGCCCGAGCCACCGTTGTCGCCCGAGCCACCGTTGTCACCGGAGCCACCGTTGTCGCCCGAGCCACCGTTGTTGCCCTCGCCGCAGCTAGGGTCGACGACGATGTCGCAGGGGTCGCCGTCGCCCGCCTTCAGGCCGAGGCTGACCGGACCGACCTGCACGTTCGCGTCCAGCGCGGAAGCCGCGCCCGCGGCGGTCAGCGAGGCGCCCGCGGCGATCACGGCGCCCGCGGCTATGCGCGCGACCCGGACCCGCGTCTTCTTCGTCATATGTTCGCTACCCCCAGTAGCCGATCGTCAATGAGGCCGCGCTCGGGGCAGTGATCGACGGAGACAGCTGAAAGATGAAGCCCCCCGGTTCACATGCGCCCCGTTGGATACGCATGCCGCGCCTCACCCTTCCCATATTTCAAAGCAACGTCAAGGCCGTTGCGACCGCGATGTCCGGGTACGCGCTCTTTGCCGGACGAAGAGCGATGTGAGTGTGACGCAAAACCCAGACATCGGCTACGGAAAAGGCAACTGCCGCCCCGAGGGCAGCAGTTGCCTTGTCGACAAAGCGTCCGTTTTTTACTTGCTCTGCTGTTCCTGCTGCTTGCGCCAGCGAATTCCGGCCTCCAGGAACCCGTCGATCTCGCCGTTGAACACGGCCTCGGGGTTACCGACCTCGAACTCGGTGCGCAGGTCCTTCACCATCTGGTACGGGTGCAGGACGTACGAACGCATCTGGTTGCCCCAGGAGTTGCCGCCGTCGCCCTTGAGGGCGTCCATCTTGGCCTGCTCCTCCTGGCGGCGCCGCTCCAGCAGCTTGGCCTGGAGGACGTTCATCGCCGTGGCCTTGTTCTGGATCTGCGAGCGCTCGTTCTGGCAGGAGACGACGATGCCGGTGGGCAGGTGGGTGATGCGGACCGCGGAGTCGGTCGTGTTCACGCCCTGGCCGCCGGGGCCGGAGGACCGGTAGACGTCGATGCGCAGTTCGCTCTCGTCGATCTCGACGTGGTCGGACTGCTCGACGACGGGGAGGATCTCCACGCCGGCGAAGGAGGTCTGCCGGCGCCCCTGGTTGTCGAAGGGCGAGATGCGCACGAGCCGGTGCGTGCCCTGCTCCACCGAGAGCGTGCCGTAGGCGTAGGGCACCTGGACGGCGAAGGTGGTCGACTTGATGCCGGCCTCTTCGGCGTACGACGTCTCGTAGACCTCGGTCTTGTAGCCGTGCTGCTCGGCCCAGCGCAGGTACATGCGCTGGAGCCGCTCGGCGAAGTCGGCGGCGTCCACGCCACCGGCCTCGGCACGGATGTTGACGAGGGCCTCCCGCGAGTCGTACTCGCCGGACAGGAGCGTACGGACCTCCATCTCGTCCAGCGCCTTGCGCACCGAGGTCAGCTCGGACTCGGCCTCGGCACGGGTGTCCGGGTCGTCCTCCTCCTCGGCCATCTCGAAGAGCACGGCGAGATCGTCGATCCGGCCGCGCAGCGCCTCGGCCTTCCGCACCTCCGCCTGGAGGTGGGAGAGCCGGCTGGTGATCTTCTGCGCCTCGTCCGGGTTGTCCCACAGGGACGGCGCGGCCGCCTGCTCCTCGAGCACGGCGATGTCTGCCCTCATCCTGTCGAGGTCCAGAACGGCCTCGATCGACTCCATGGTCGAGGAGAGGGACTTCAGCTCTTCGGATACATCGACGACTGCCACGCCTCCAGCGTAACGGCTCCGTCAGGCGGCCAGCGCCGGACGGGAGCATCGGACGGGCGGCGCCGGGCGCGGGGCCCGGCCGCCGGACCCGTGCCGCGGGGCCGGCTCGCGGGTCAGGGTGAGGAGGGGGCCGAGTGCTTCGGGTCCTGGGCGGGGGCCGTGCCCTCGTCGCCCGAGGACGCCCACCAGGCACCCGCGCCCACCGCGGCGACGAGCACCAGCCCGGCCACGCTCAGCGTGATCCGGCGGCGGCGGGCCGCGGTGCGGTGCCGGGCCGAGCCGGGCCGGGGGGCGCCGGGCGTGCGGGGCGCGCGGGCCGTGCCGAGGGCGCCGCCGGCCAGCTCGTCCGGCGCGGGCACCCGCATCGAGGTGTGGGTGTCCCGGTTGGAGTCCGGCTGCGCGCCGGGCACCAGCGGGACCGCGCCCCGGCGGCGGGACCGGTCGGCCGCCGGTGCCGCGGCCTCCTCGGGGGCCTCCTCGCCGTTCTCCCGGGCCGCGTCCGTGTCCGGTTCGTCCACGTCCAGGGGCGGCATGCCCGCCAGCATCGGCAGCAGTTCGCGCAGCCGTGCCGCCAGCTCGGACGCCCGCAGCCGGGACGCCGGTCCCTTCGCCAGGCACTGCACGATCAGCTGCCACAGCTCGTCGGGGATGCCGGGCAGCGGGACGACGCTCTCGGTGACGTGGCGGCGCAGGACCGCGCCCGGGTGGCCGCCGCCGAACGGGGTGAAGCCGGCCAGCAGCTCGTAGAGCACCGTCGCCAGGGCGTAGATGTCCACCGCCGCTCGCGGGGGCAGCCCCTCCACGATCTCCGGCGCGAGGTAGTCCGGGGTACCGATGATCTTGGTCGCGCGGGTGCGCTTGGGCGAGTCGATGAGCTTGGCCACACCGAAGTCGGTGAGCAGCGCGGGGTGGGCGCCGCCGGGGCCGAGGGCGCCCTGCATGTCGAGCAGGATGTTCTCCGGCTTGACGTCGCGGTGCACCACCCCGGCGGCGTGCGCCGCGGCCAGCCCGTCCGCCACGTCGGCCACGATCGCGACGGCGGCCTCGGGGGAGAGCCGGCGCTCGCGCTCCAGGCGGGTGCGCAGGTCGGTGCCGCGGACCAGGTCCATGACGAGGGCGAGGTCGTTGCCGTCGACCACCAGGTCGCGTACGGAGACCACGTGCGGATGCTCCAGGCCCAGCAGGGCCGTCCGCTCCTGCACGAAGCGGCCCACCAGCTCCTGGTCGGACGCGAGGTCCTCGCGCAGCAGCTTGATGGCGACGGGCCCCTCCGGTCCCTCGCCCAGCCACACCGTGCCGGCGCTACCCCGCCCCAGGATCTGGTTCGCGGTGTACCGGCTGCCGATCTTCCGTGCCAAGACTGCTCCTACAGACGCGTGTTGCCGACAAAACTACGCGTCCGACGAGGCGACCTTCACCGCGGAGACGGAAATCACCCGCCAGGTGTCGACAAATATCCAAACCCGCGAGGGCGTGACCGGACAGGCGGACGCCCCCCCCAGGGGGCGGGCGTCCGCGGGTCAGCCGCCGACCTTCTTGACCCAGCCGGCCGCCTGGTCGAACCAGTGGGTCAGCTGGGACCAGTAGCCCCGGCCGGTGCCGATCCAGTCCTGCAACGGGCTCAGCTCCCACACCAGCCAGCCCGCGACGAACAGGATGACGATCGTGAACAGGCAGCCCTTCAGACAGCCGAGCCCGGGGATCTTCATCGGGTTCGCGCCGCGCTGCCGCGGCGGCCTCGGCTCGCGCGCCGGGCGCTGCGGCTCGGCGACGGGCGGCGGCGCGTAGCGCTGGGGCTCGGGCCGCTGCGGCGCCGGGGCGTACTGCTGCGGCTGGGGCTGCGGGGTCGCGTACCGGGGCTGCTGCGGCTGCTGCTGGGGGTAGCCGTAGCCGGGCTGCGGCTGCTGCGGGCGGCCCTGCCGGGGCTGCTGCTGGGGCCGGGCGACCTGCCGCTGGGGGCGGCGGCGCAGCGGGTCCTCGGCCGGGTCGAGGTACTGGACCTGCGTCTGCTCGTTGCGGTCGCGGGCCGCGCGCAGCTGGGACTGCCAGGGGTGCGGCTGGTCCGGGTCCTGCCCGGGCGGCACGGGCGGCATCACGCTCGTGGGGCCGGCCGCGCCGTGGGGCATCACGGTGGTCGGGTCGGCGGCGCCGTGGGGCATCACGGTGGTCGGGTCGGCGGCGCCGTGGGGCATCACGGTGGTCGGGTCGGCGGCGCCCGGCGGGCCGCCCGGCCCCTGCGGGGCGCCGGTGTGCGGCAGGACGCTGGTCGCGCCGTTCGGGTCGTACGCCGGTGTGCCGTGCGGCAGCACCTGCGTGGGGTCGGCGGCGCCGGGCACGCCGTCCGGGGCGGGCACGGGCGCGGGCGCCGGATCGGGGGCCAGCAGCGCGCCGACGCCCTCGGCGGCGGCGATCTGCGCGGCGTTCGCGTGCACGCCGACGCCCTCGGCGACCACCCGCAGGGCGCGCGCCAGGTTCTCCGCGCTCGGCCGCTCGTCCGGGTTCTTGCGCAGGCAGCGCTCGATCACCGTCCACAGCGGGTCGGGGACCGTGGAGGGGCGGCGCGGTTCGGCGCTCAGGTGCTGGTGCAGGACCTCCAGGGCGGAGCCGCCGGAGAACGGCGGACGCCCGGTGACCAGCTCGTACAGCAGGATGCCGGCGCCGTAGATGTCGACGGCGGAGGTCTGCGGGCGGCCCTCGGCGGACTCGGGCGCCACGTAGGCGGGCGTGCCGACGAACTCGTGGGTACGGGTCAGACCGGGCGAGTCGGCCAGCCGGGCGATGCCGAAGTCGGTCAGCATCGGGTGCATCTGCCCGTCGTCCTGCTTCAGCAGCACGTTGGCCGGTTTCAGGTCGCGGTGGACCACCCCGTCGGCGTGGCTCGCGGCGAGCGCGTCGGCGATCTGCGCGGTGAGCAGTGCCGCGGCGACCGGGGTGAGCGGGCCGTTCTCGCGCAGGTAGCGGTGCAGGTCGGGGCCGTCGACGAGGTCCATGACCAGCGCCAGCAGGTCACCCTCGACGACCAGGTCGCGCACCCGGACGATGTTCGGATGGGTGAGGCGGAGCAGGACGGACCGCTCCCGCAGGAACCGCATCACGACGTCCGCGTCGTTCGCCAGCTCCTCCTTGAGCACCTTGATCGCGACGGTCTCGCCGGGCTGGCCGGGCACGGCCGCCTCGGCTCCGGCCCGCTGGTGCTGGCGGGCTCGCCAGACGGTCCCGGTGGCACCGCGTCCGAGCGGTTCCTCCAGGAGGTATTTGCTGCCTACCGGCCGCACGTCATGCGCTCCCTGTCGCTCGCCTACGTTCCGACACACTGTAGTGCCGACCCGCCCGGCACCGGCCGGCCGAAGTCTCCCCTCCCCCGGGGACCGCCTTCCCGGGCCGGGCCACGTCTCCGTTCGAAGGGAAGACGCTCGATCCGGACCGACAGGTTGCCGGAACCGGACGTGACCGATCTCAACCGGTCATCCGCGCAGCGCGGGCCAGGCACTTTTGGGGGCAGAGCCGACCATTCAAGATCACTTGCCGGTGGGTGGCGGGCACGGTGTCGGTGGCAGGTGCGAGGATGCCTGCTAGTACTGGCCGACGTGCCCGTGCGGCGGTGGGGGGAATGTCCGCGGTTGGGGGGCCGCGGAGCGGCATCGTCCCCTCCGGTTCGCGGGCGCCCGCGCAGAAGGGACCGCTGACGGCGATGCAGATCCGGCTGACCGTCGTAGACCCGCTGGGCCCGCCCTCCCCCACGGCCCGGGGCCGCGCCGCGAGCCGTGACGTACTGGTCACGGCGCCCGCGGGGACGGCCCTCGCCGCGGTGGCCTCCGCCCTCGCCGCCGCGGTCGCCGGGGAGACCGGGGCCGCCGAGCGGGCCGGCCGGGAGCGCGGTGCCGGGGCCGCCGGCCGGGAGCCCGGCGCCGGCCCGGTGGTGCTGTACGCGGGCGCGGAGCGGCTGGACGCCCAGCGCTGCACGCTCGGCGAGCCCCCGCTGCTGGACGGCGCGGTGCTGTCCCTGGGCGCCCCCGCCCAGCCCGAGGCGCACCCCGAGCTGGACGAGGCCCCGGCCCAGCTGCACGTGATCGCGGGCCCGGACGCGGGCGGTGTCCACCTGCTGCACGGCGGGCAGATCACGGTCGGCCGTTCCGCCGACGCCGACGTCCCGCTCGACGACCCCGACGTCTCCCGCGTGCACTGCGCGGTGACCGTGGCCCCCGACGGCCGGGTCTCGGTCGCCGACCTCGGCTCCACCAACGGCACGGCGCTGGACGACCGGCCCGTGGACCGCCCGGTTGGCCTCGCCCCGGGCGCGCTGCTGCGCATCGGCGAGTCCGTGCTGCGCCTGACCCCGTCCGCGGGCCCGGCGGCCCGCAGGGAGACGGCCCCGGACGGCGAGGGCCACGCCCGGGTCGCGGGCCCCGCCCCCACGGACGCGCCGACCGGCGGTCACCACCCGGGAACGGGCTCCTGGGGCCGTACGGAAGCGGAAGCCCTCCGCCGCCCGGGCGCGGAGGCGGAAGCCCCCCGGGACGCGGGACCGGGCGCCGCTGCGGGCTCCGTTCCGGGCGCGGCGACCGTGGCGGGGACCGGCACCGCCGGCTGGTCCCCCGGACAGGCCCCGGGCGCGGCGGCCCCGCGCACCTGGGAGCGCGGACCGGTCGACGCCCCCGCCGTACCCGCGCAGGGCCGCGCACCACGGATCGAGAGCCGGGGCGGTGACACC
This sequence comes from Streptomyces sp. NPDC006743, assembly GCF_040703815.1. Taxonomy (NCBI): domain Bacteria; kingdom Bacillati; phylum Actinomycetota; class Actinomycetes; order Kitasatosporales; family Streptomycetaceae; genus Streptomyces; species Streptomyces sp. NPDC006743. The sequence goes on from NZ_JBEYJA010000035.1 coordinate 64,663, forward strand.
CACGCGGGCCGGGGCGGGGTCGCCGGGTACCCCGGTGCCGCCCCGGGCCCGGACGGCTCCTTCGACGGCGGCGGGCGCAAGGGCACGCCCGTGCGGGGGACCGACGTGCCCCAGGGGCTGCGCAGGCGCGGCGGGCTCGGCGCGTGGGCGCGGCGGCTGGCCGGCGGGCGCGGTGAGGCCGCGGCCCGTGGCGAGGCGTACGACGACCCGGCGGCGAACACACCGGACGGGACCGCGCCCGGCCCCTGGGCGACGCCCCGGTCGCCGGAGACCTGGCCGGACCCGGCGGCGCTGCTGCTGACCGCGCTGGGCCCCGGCCCCCGGTTGTGGGAGCGCGGCCCGGGACACTCCGAGGCGCTGACGGTGCGCCTGGGCACCGCCGACCGCCCCGCGCCCGACGGCTCCGGACGGCTGCTGCCCGCGGTCCCGGTGACGGCGGACCTGCGCGAGGTGGGGGCGCTGGGCCTGGCCGGGCCGCGCGCCCGCCTGGCCGGGCTGGCCCGCGCGGTGCTGGCCCAGCTCGCCGCGCTGCACTCCCCCGACGTCCTGGAGATCGTGCTGCTCAGCACGGACCGCGCCCGTCCGGCACAGGAGCGGACGGCGGAGTGGTCCTGGCTCGGCTGGCTCCCCCATCTGCGGCCGGGCCACGGCCAGGACTGCCGGCTGCTCCTGGCCTACGACCGCGAGCAGGCCGCGGCCCGCACCGACGAACTCCTGCGCCGCCTGGAGGACCACCTGGCGGACAGCCGTACCCCGGCGCCCGCGGCGATCCGGGCGGACCACCCCGAAGGCGGCGCACCGGACGCCGGCGGGGACGGGCCGGCCGCGCCGTACCCCGCCGAGGCCGGCCCCGCACCGGCCCCCGCGGCCGCCCACCGCCCCTCCTGGGCGCGGGAGGAGACGGCGTCCGGTCCGGCCGGCGGCTTCGCGGGTCCGTACACCGTGGTCGTCGTGGACGGCGACCCCGGTGGTGCCGCCGTGCGCGACGCGGTGGCCCGGCTGGCCCAGGAGGGCCCCCGCGCGGGGATCCACGTGATCTGCCTCGCGGAGGCGGCCGCCGCCGCGCCCGCGGTGCCGCAGCCGCACCGCGGCACGTACGAGAGGCCGTACGAGGAGCCCTACGAGGCCTCGCACGCCGAGCAGCCGCACCACGGGGTGCACGGAGAGCCGTCCCGAGGGGCCTACGAAGAGGCGTACGAGGCGGCGTGCGCGGCCTCGCCGGTGTTCCGGGAGTGCGGAGCCGTCGCGCTGCTCGGCGGTGACGTGGCGACCGCGCTGCGGCTGATGCGCGTCGCCCGCTCCGGCGGCCGGGCGCGGCGGCCCGTGGCCCCGGGCACCGTGGCCGTCGTCGACGCCGTGTCCCCGGCGTGGGCCGAGCGGTTCGCGCGGGCGCTGGCGCCGCTGCGGTCGGCGGAGACAGCGGCCGGGAACCGGCCGGCGCGGGTGTCGGCGCCGCTGCCGCTGTCGGCGCGGCTGCTGGACGAACTGGGGCTGGCCCGCGCCACCCCGGCCTCGTTGCAGGCCCGCTGGGCGGACGCGGCCGACGACGCCTCGGCCCTCGGCGGCCGGGCCTGGGCGATACTCGGGGCCGGTCCGCGCGGACCGGTCTGCGCCGACCTCGTGGCCGACGGGCCGCACCTGCTGGTCGAGGGGCCGGCGGGCAGCGGCCGTACGGAGCTGCTGCGTTCGGTGGTGGCGTCGCTGGCCGCCGCCGAGCGCCCGGACCGTCTGGGCATCGTGCTCGTGGACGGCCGGGACGGCACCGGCACCGCCGGCGGGCCCGGGGAGGGCCTGCGGGTGTGTACGGACGTACCGCACGTGACGACGCACCTCACCGCCAACGACCCGGTGCGGATGCGGGAGTTCGCGCAGTCGCTGAGCGCCGAGCTGAAGCGGCGGGCCGAGCTGCTGGGGCTGGCGGACTTCGCCGAGTGGCACGGGCGGCGGGGGCTGTCCGGCCGGATCGTCGCCCAGCGCTCCGGGCCGCCGGGCACGGGCGGCGGGCCGGCGGCGGGAGCGGGCGCGGACGATCTCGACACCCCGCCCAGCTCCACCCTGCGGCTGCGGCCCGCGGCGGCGCGGGCCCGGACCGAGGCGGCACCCCCGCTGCCCCGGCTCGTCGTGGTCGTGGACGACCTGGACGCCCTGGTCTGTCCGGCGCTGGGCTCGCCCGGCCGGCCCGCCGCCGGGTCCGTGATACGCGCGCTGGAGGCGGTGGCCCGGGACGGCGAGCGGCTCGGCGTCCACCTGGTGGCGGCCACCGCCCCGGGCGGCCGTACGGCGCAGACGGAACCGGTCCGCCGGGCCGCGCTGCGCGTCGAACTCGACCCGCCGGAGTCCGGCCCCGGGGCGGCCGGGCCGCTGGAGCTCCCGGGCGGGACCGGCGGCCGGCCGGCGCCGGGCCGGGGCCGGCTGACCGCCGCCGACGGCCGGGTGACGCCGTTCCAGGGCGGCCGGGTCACGGGCCGCATCCCGCGGACGGCGACCCAGCGCCCCACGGTGGTGCCGCTGGAGTGGCAGCGCATGGGCGACCCGCCCACCCGCCGTCCGGTGCGCGAGCTGGGCAACGGCCCGACGGATCTGGCCCTGCTGGCGAGCGCGTTGGAGCGGGCGGCGCGGGAGGTGGCCGCGGCCCGGGTGCCGTCCCTGATCTGAGGGCCGCTCCGGTGCGGTGCGGTGCCGCGCCCAGCCGTGTGCGGCCCGCACCAGGACCGTCGCCCTGACGCACCGTCACGACCTCATCACGATCACGAGGTCGGGGCGGTGGGCGCTCTTGCCGACATCCGGGCCCCGGCGTAGGACAGTGCAGCACGGGACAGCGCTCGGACGTTCGACGAGTACGAAGAACGGGGCAGTGATGCACAGCAGGCGCAGCACCATCCGGACAGACAGGCCCATCAGCCCGGCGGGAACCGGCAGACCCGCGCGGTTCGCCGGGGGCGGCCGTGCGGCCAGGGCGGCGGCGGTCCTCGCCGTCGGAGCACTGGCTCTCTCCCTGACCGCGTGCGGCGGTTCCGACGACGACAAGAAGGCCGGCGGCCCGAGCAGCAGTGCGGCCGGCGGGGACGCGGTCGGCGGCCCGGCCGTCACCCTGCCCCGACTGGACGGCGCGTCCCTGGAGGTCGCCGCCGTCTGGACGGGTGCCGAGCAGGCCAACTTCAAGAAGGTCCTCGCGGAGTTCACCAGGCGCACCGGCGCCAAGGTCACCTTCGTCCCCGCGCAGGACCCGATCATCAACTTCCTCGGTTCGAAGATCGCGGGCGGCCAGCCGCCGGACGTGGCGCTGCTCCCGCAGCCGGGCGCCATCAAGCAGGCGGTGGACAAGAAGTGGGCCAAGCCGCTCGGCCCCGAGGCGCAGGCGCAGCTCGCCAAGAACTACTCGCAGGGCTGGCAGGACATCGGCAAGGTCGGCGGCAAGCAGTACGGCGCCTACTACAAGGCCGCCAACAAGTCGCTGATCTGGTACAACGCCAAGGTCCTGGAGGGCGCGGGAGCGAGCGAGCCCAAGACCTGGAAGGACCTGCTGACCACCGCGCAGGCGGTCTACGACTCCGGGGTCACGCCGTTCTCGGTCGGCGGCGCCGACGGCTGGACGCTCACCGACTGGTTCGAGAACGTCTACCTGTCCCAGGCGGGCCCTCAGAAGTACGACCAGCTCGCCCAGCACAAGATCAAGTGGACGGACCCGTCCGTCGGGCAGGCGCTCACCACGCTCGCGCAGATCTGGTCCAAGAAGGACTACATCGCGGGTGGCCAGAGCGGCGCGCTCCAGGTGGAGTTCCCGGCCTCCGTCACGCAGACCTTCACCGGCGGCGACCAGCCGAAGGCCGCCATGGTCTACGAGGGCGACTTCGCGCAGGTCAACATCGGTGAGACCAAGGCGAAGGTGGGCACCGACGCGAAGGTGTTCCCGTTCCCGGCCGTGGGCGCGAGTGCGCCGGTGGTCTCCGGCGGCGACGCGGCGGTGATCCTCAAGGACTCCAAGGCGGCGCAGGCGCTGGTGACGTTCCTGGCCTCGCCGGACGCGGCGACCATCCAGGCGAAGCTCGGCGGCTACCTGTCGCCGAACAAGAACGTCCCGGAGTCGGCGTACCCGAACGAGGTGCAGCGCAAGATCGCCAAGGCGCTGATCGAGTCCGGCGACAACTTCCGCTTCGACATGTCCGACCAGGCCCCGCAGGCGTTCGGCGGCACCCCCGGCAAGGGCGAGTGGAAGGACCTCCAGGACTTCCTGAAGAACCCCTCGGACGTCGCGGGCACCCAGGCGAAGCTGGAGAAGGACGCCGCGGCGGCCTACGGCGGCGGAAGCTGACCCGGCGATGACGTCGGCAGCCGCGGAGGGTGCCGCCGCACGGACGGCGCCGCCCTCCGCCCCTTCCCCGCGCAAGAGCGTGACCGGCACCCGCAGGACCGTGGCGGTCCTCTTCCTGCTGCCCGCCCTGGTGCTGCTCGGCGCGCTCGTGGTCTACCCGATCGGGTACTCGCTCGTCCGCAGCTTCTACGACTCCTCCGGCCACGGCTTCACGGGGTTCGACAACTACAAGGCCCTGTTCACCGACGACGGCATCCGCACCGCGCTGAAGAACAACGTCATCTGGGTGGTGGTCGCGCCCGCGGTCGCCACCGCGCTCGGCCTGATCTTCGCGGTGCTGACCGAGCGGGTGCGCTGGGGCACGGCGTTCAAGCTGGTCGTCTTCATGCCGATGGCGATCTCGATGCTGGCGGCCGGCATCATCTTCCGGCTGGTGTACGACCAGGACCCGGACAAGGGCGTCGCCAACGCGGTGTGGGTCGGCGTCCACGACACGTTCGCGCAGTCGTCGGCGTTCCCGAAGGCCCACCCGGGCCGCGACTCGCCGCTGAAGCCCGACCACGGGGGCTTCGTGACCACGAGCCCGGTGCACACGGGCCGGCCGGTGGCGCTGCCGCTGGTCGGCGTCGCCCCCGACCAGATGCCGGACGGTGCGAAGAAGGCCGCCCCGGCACCGGCCGAGCCGGGGAAGGTCACCGGCACCACCTGGCAGGACTTCACACGCGGCAAGGGCGTCGGCCGGCTCGGCGCGGTGGACCCGTCCGAGCTGGGCTATGCCGGGATGCGGATCGAGGCGGTCAAGGACGGCAAGGTGGTGGCCGGCACGAAGGCCGCCTCCGACGGCACGTTCACGCTGCCCGCGGAGGCCGACGGGGCGCTGCTGCGGCTGCCCGCCGGCAACTTCGCGGAACCGTACAACGGCATCGACTGGCTCGGGCCCGCCCTGGTCACCCCGGCCATCATCGGCGCGTACGTGTGGATGTGGGCCGGGTTCGCGATGGTGCTGATCGCGGCGGGGCTCGCGGGCGTGCCGCGGGAACTGCTGGAGGCGGCCCGCGTGGACGGGGCGAGCGAGTGGCAGGTGTTCCGCCGGATCACCGTGCCGCTGCTCGCCCCGGTGCTCGCGGTCGTCGCGGTCACCCTGATGATCAACGTGCTGAAGATCTTCGACCTGGTCTTCATCATCGCCCCCGGCTCCTCGCAGGACGACGCCAACGTGCTCGCCCTGGAGCTGTACCGCAAGGGCTTCTCGGAGGGCCGCCCGGGCGTGGCCAGCGCGATCTCGGTGTTCCTCCTGCTGCTGGTGATCCCGGTGATGGTGTTCAACATGAGGCGGCTGCGGCGGGAGGTGCGGCGATGACGACCGAGGCCGTCACGAAGACGCGGGCGGTGCCCGCCGCGCGGCCCGCCGGGGCCCGGCAGCCGCTCGGCTCCCGGCTCGCGGAGATCGCCGGCGGGGGCCTGGTCCGGGTGTTCCTGATCCTGGTGGGCCTGTTCTGGCTGGTGCCGACGATCGGCCTGCTGCTGTCGTCGCTGCGCTCACCGCAGGACATGAGCACCGGCGGCTGGTGGACGGTGTTCACCAAGCCCTCGCAGCTCACCTTCGACAGCTACCAGAAGCTGCTGGAGAACAGCGACATCACCAACTCGCTGCTGAACACCGTCCTGATCACGGTCCCCGCGACGGTGCTCGTCGTGGTGGTCGGTTCGCTGGCGGCCTACGCGTTCGCGTGGATGGAGTTCCCGGGCCGCGACTGGTGGTTCCTGGCCGTGGTCGGCCTGCTGGTCGTGCCCGTGCAGGTGGCACTCATCCCCATCGCCGAACTGTTCGGCAGGATCGGCCTGTTCGGCACCATCTTCGGGGTGATCCTGTTCCACACCGGCTACGGCCTGCCGTTCGCGGTGTTCCTGCTGCGGAACTTCTTCGCGGAGATCCCGCGCGAGCTGCTGGAGGCCGCCCGTCTCGACGGCGCCGGTGAACTGCGCCTGTTCGCACGGGTGGTGATGCCGCTGGGCGGACCCGCCATCGCGAGCCTGGGCATCTTCCAGTTCCTGTGGGTGTGGAACGACATGCTGGTCGCGCTGGTGTTCACCAAGTCCGGCACCCAGCCGATCACGGTGGCCCTGCAGACCCAGGTACGGCAGTTCGGCAACAACGTCGACGTCCTGGCGCCGGGCGCGTTCATCTCGATGGTGATCCCGCTGGCCGTGTTCTTCGCCTTCCAGCGGCAGTTCGTCTCCGGCGTGATGGCGGGCGCCGTCAAATAGCCGCCGGCCCGCCGCGGGCCACGCACCCCCCGGGGGGGGCGGACCGACACCGGTCCGCCCCCTTCCGTTCACTCACGATCCCCCATATGCCGTAGCGAACCGTAACCAATTCACCCCATCGGCCGTTTCCGGGCACGGCAGCACCGACCGCCCGCGCGACCCTTGGATGCCCCGTTGCCCAGGTTCAGTGTCATCGTCCCCGTGTACCGCGTTCAGGCGTATCTGCACGAGTGCCTGGAGTCGGTGCTCACCCAGTCCTTCATGGACCTCGAACTGGTGGCCGTCGACGACTGCTCACCGGACGCCTGCGGGGAGATCATCGACGAGTTCGCGGCCCGCGACCCGCGCGTGCGCGCCGTCCACCTGAGCGAGAACCGGGGTCTGGGCGCCGCCCGCAACGCCGGGATGGCGCAGGCCAGTGGCGAGTACCTGCTCTTCCTGGACAGCGACGACACCCTCACCCCGGACGCGCTGTGGGCGATCGCCGCCCGGCTGAAGGAGACCGGCGACCCGGACCTCCTGGTCTACGGCTTCGCCCGCACCGACTGGACCGGCCGGGCCGTCCGCGACGACGTCACCGGCCCACTGCGCCAGGACGGCCCGGCCCCCTTCCGGCTGGCCGACCGCCCCGGGCTGCTCAGGGTGCTGATGGTGGCCTGGAACAAGGCCTACCGCCGGGACTTCGTGCGGCGCGAGGGCCTCGCCTTCCCGGACGGCTACTACGAGGACACGCCCTGGACGTACCCGGCGCTGCTGGCGGCCGGATCGATCGCCACCCTGGACCGGGTGTGCGTGCACTACCGGCAGCGCCGGCGGGGCAGCATCCTGGGCACCACCAGCCGCCGGCACTTCGACGTCTTCGCGCAGTACGACCGGGTGTTCGCGTTCCTGGACCGGCGGCCCGAACTGGCCTGCTGGCGTCCGGTGCTGTTCCGCCGCATGATCGACCACTTCACCACCGTCTTCACCCGCCCCGGCCGGCTGCCGCGCGGCTGCCGCGCCGAGTTCCTGCGCCGGGCCCGCACGTACTACCGCCGCTACCGCTGCCCGGGCGCCCGGCCGGGTCCGCGCCCCCGGCTGCGGCACGCCCTGGTCCGGCTCGGCCTGCACCGCACGTTCCGCCTGCTGCGGCTGGCGATGACCCTGCGCCGCCGGGCCGCCAAGACCGTACTCACCGCGCTGCTGGCGCTGCGGGCCGTCCTGCTCCGGGTGCACTACCGGATCCAGCTGTGCCTGCCGCTGCGCGAGGACCGGGCGGTGTTCGCCGCGTACTGGGGGCGCGGGCACGGCTGCAACCCGGGCGCGCTGGAGGCGGCGTTCCGTGAGTTCGCGCCGCACATCCGCACGGCGTGGGCCGCCCGCCCGGGCCACCACGGCACCCTTCCCCCCGGCACCCGTCCGCTGACCTGGGGCACGGCGGCCTACTGGACGGCGCTGGCCCGCTCCAAGTACCTGGTGAACAACGTCAACTTCGACCGCCGGCTGGTCAAGCGGCGCGGCCAGGTGTTCGTGCAGACCCAGCACGGCACGCCGCTCAAGCACATGGGCCTGGACCTCCAGGAGCGGCCCGCGGCGGCCCGCGGCATGGACTTCGCGCAACTGCTGCGGGGCGTCGACAAGTGGGACTACGTCCTGTCGGCCAACCGGCACACCACCCTGACCTGGGAACGCGTCTACCCCGGCCGCTACACCACGCTGGAGTACGGCTACCCGCGCAACGACGTCTTCCAGCGGGCGACCGAGCAGGACGTGGCGGCGCTGCGCGCGTCGCTGGGTGTCCCGGACGACGCGGTCGCGCTGCTGTACGCGCCGACCCACCGCGACTACCGCCGCACCCAGCGCCCCGCTCTGGACCTGGAGCGCCTCGCCCGGCGGCTCGGCCCCCGCTTCGTCGTCCTGGCCCGCGCCCACTACTTCCAGGACGGCCCGCTCACCCCCGCGCACGACGGTCCCGTTCCGGACGGCCCCGCCACGCACGCACCGGACGCACCGGGCCAGGGCGCTGCCGCGCCGGGCGGCCGGGTCATCGACGTCAGCGCGCACCCGAGCGTCGAGTCCCTGTGCCTGGCCTCCGACGTCCTGCTCACCGACTACTCGTCGATCATGTTCGACTATGCCGTCCTGAACCGCCCGATCGTCGTGTACGCCGACGACTGGGAGGCGTACGAGGCGGCCCGCGGTACCTACTTCGACGTCCGCGCCCACCCGCCCGGCGCCGTCGCCCGCACCCCGGACGAACTGGTCGGCATCCTCACCGGCGGCCACTGGCGCGGCTCCGGCCCCGCCCGGTCGCGGGCCGCCTTCCGCGAGCGGTTCTGCCCCCACGACGACGGGCGCGCCGCCGAACGGGTGGTGCGCCACGTGGTGCTCGGCCAGCGGGACGAGGCGTCCGGGCTGCCGCCCGTCGTGCCGCTCGCCGAGCGCCGCCCGGTGCCGTCGCGGGCCGCCACGGCCCAGGCCCCTTCCCGGCTGGCCACCGTGCCCCCGCCCGCGGGTCCGCAGAGCGTCACCGAGAAGCACTGACCGGCGAGAGCCCCCGACGAGAGTCCGCGGTCACCGGCCGCGACCCGAGTCACCGACCAAGAGCCCCCGAAGGAAGAGCCGCATGCCGCGCTTCAGCATCATCGTCCCGTCCCACGGTGTGGCGGGCCGGCTGTCCCTGGCGCTGGACTCCGTCCTCGCCCAGTCCTACGGCGACTTCGAGCTGATCCCGGTCTGCGACGGACCCGGCGCCCCGGCCGCCGACGTGGCCGCCGCGCACGCCCGGCGGGATTCACGGGTGCGGCCGGTGCACTCGCCGCCGTCCGCCGGGCTGGGCGGCGCGCGCAACGCGGGGACGGCCGCCGCGACCGGCGCCTACCTGCTGTTCCTGGACGGCGACGACGTGCTCGCGCCGGGTGCGCTGAGCGCGCTGGCCGGGCGTCTGGCGCAGACCGGCGACGTCGACGCGCTGTACTTCGAGCACGAGCGGACGCCCTGGTGGGAGGGGCTGCCCCGGCCCGTGGACCCGCCCGGGGCCCTTCCCGGCGGCCTGCCCGCCGGTCTTCCCGACCCGCTGCCCGAACACGCCTTCGCGCCCGCCGGCGCCCCCCGGCTGACCGGTGTCCGGCTGCCCGCGTGGAGCGCCGCCTACCGCCGTGCCTTCGTGAGCGGCCACCGGCTCGCCTTCCCGCCCGGGCACCACACCGACCTCGCCTGGGGCGGCCAGGTCGTGCTGGCCGCCGAGCGGATCGCGGTCCTGCGCCGGGTCGTCGTGCGGCATCTGCTGCGCCGGCAGGGCAGCCGGCTCGAACTCCCGGGCGAGCACCAGTTCGACCTCCTCGACCAGTCGGAACGGGTGCTCGTCCGGGCCAGGGAACAGGGCCTGTCCGGGGAACGGTTCGCGGCGCTGTTCGCACAGGTCATGGAGGTCGTGACGGAGACGGCCCGGCACCCGGCGCGGGTGCCCGCGGGCCGCCGCCGCGCCTTCTTCGACCGGGCCCGTCTGCTGGACCGCGACCACCGCCCGGCCGGGTTCCGCCCGCCCGCCGGCCACCCCGGTCTGCCGCCCCGGCTGCCCGCGCCCCTGACCCACCCGGTCTTCCGCGTGCGCGGTGCCGCCGCCAGGGCCGCCGGGCGGGCCGCACGGGCGGGCGCCGGCGCCGCGTCCGGTCTGCGCGCCGTGCGCACGCGCCTCGCCTACCGGTGGCACCTGCGCCGGCCGCTCGACGACGACCTCGTCGTGTACTGCGCGTACTGGGGCCGCGGCTACGCCTGCAACCCGGCCGCCCTGCACGCCAGGGCCCTGGAACTCGCCCCGCACCTGCGCGCGGTGTTCCTCGTCGAGCCCGGGCAGGAACACACCGTGCCCGAGGGCGTCGACCACGCGCTGATCGGCAGCCCCCGCGCCTGGAAGGTGCTGGCCCGCGCCAAGTACCTGGTGAACAACGCCAACTTCGCCGACGCCGTCGTCAAACGGCCCGGCAGCGTGCACGTGCAGACCCAGCACGGCACCCCGCTGAAGACGATGGGCTGCGACCAGTCGACGTACCCGGTCGTCGCGGCGCAGTCGGGCAGTTTCACCGGGCTGCTGCGGCGCGTGGACCGCTGGGACCACAACCTCTCCTCCAACCGGCACTCCACCGAGGTGTGGGAGCGGGCCTTCCCCGGCACGTACGAGACCCTGGAGTACGGCTATCCGCGCAACGACCTCCTGCTGACGGCCGGTGCCGAGGACGTGGCCCGCGTCCGCCGCGCGCTGGGCGTGCCCGAGGGGGCGACGGCCGTCCTGTACGCCCCCACCCACCGCGACCACCACACCGGTTTCGAACCCGGCCTGGATCTGGAGGAGTTCTGCGCCGCGGCCGGCGACGACGTCGTCGTACTGCTGCGCGCCCACTACTTCTACGACCGGGGCGGCCGCGCCGGCAGCGGGCGGGTCATCGACGTGACCGCGCACCGCTCCACCGAGGAGGTGTGCCTGGCCGCCGACGCGCTGATCACCGACTACTCGTCGATCATGTTCGACTACGCCAACCTGGACCGCCCGATCGTCGTGTACGCCGACGACTGGGACGTGTACCGCATGACGCGGGGCGTCTGCTTCGACCTGCTCGCGAGCCCGCCGGGCCCGGTGGCGCACACGCCCGGGGAACTGGCGGCCCTCTTCCGCGACGGCTCGTTCGCGGGGGCCCGGTCGGCGGCACTGCGGGCGGTGTTCCGGGAGCGGTTCTGCCAGTTCGACGACGGCCGGGCCGCCGAACGCGTCGTGCGCCGGGTCTTCCTCGGTGAGCCCGAGGCGGCGCTGCCGCCGGTGATCCCGCTCGCCGCCCGTGTCCCGGCCCCGGCCGCCGTGCCCTTCACCAGGACCGGCGTGCCCGCCGTACGGTCCGCCGCCCCCTTCGTGAGGAGCTGACGAGAGCAGTGCCCCGCTTCAGCGTCATCGTTCCCTGCTTCAACGTGCAGGGCTTCCTGCGCGAGTGCCTCGACTCCGTCCTCGGGCAGTCCTTCCGGGACATCGAGGTGATCGCCGTCGACGACAGCTCCCCCGACGGCTCGGGCGCGATCCTCGACGAGTACGCCGAGCGCGACCCGCGCGTGCGTGTGCTGCACCTGCCGGAGAACGTCGGGCTCGGCCGCGCCCGCAACGCCGGGATGCCGTCGGCCACCGGCGACTTCCTCTTCTTCCTCGACAGCGACGACACCCTCACTCCGGGCGCGCTGCGCGCCATGGCCGACCGGCTGGCCGAGACCCGCGACCCCGACGTGCTGGTCTTCGACTACGCGCGCGCCTACTGGTGGGGCGGGACACGGCGCAACGCCCTGGCGAGGGTCCTGGCCGAGGCGGGCGAGGGGACGTTCACGGCGGCCGAGCGGCCCGAGATCCTGGACCTGCTCATGGTGGTGTGGAACAAGCTGTACCGGCGCGACTTCGTCGAGGCGCACGGCTTCGCCTTCCCGCCCGGCTACTACGAGGACACCCCCTGGACCTTCCCGGTCCTGCTCACCGCCGGCCGGATCGCCGTGCTGGACCGGATCTGCCTGCTGTACCGGCAGCGCCGGCAGGGCAACATCCTGTCCACCACCAGCCGCAGGCACTTCGACGTCCACGACCAGTACGAGCGGGTCTTCGCGTACGTGGACGCGCACCCGGAGCTGGCGTCCTGGCGGCCGTACCTGCACCGCAAGATGGGCGAGCACTGCCTGGACATCCTGGCCAAGCCGGACCGGCTGCCGCCCGCGGACAAGGCCGAGTTCTTCCGCCGGACGGCCGAACTGTTCCAGGCGCACCGGCCCGCGGACACGGCCGTGGACGGATCGGTCGCCGCGCTGGAGGGCAGCTGGGCCGCCTACCGGCTGCGGCGGCAGGCCGCGCGGGCGGGACGGGAGCTGGGCCGGCGGGCGCGGCAGGGCCGCCGGGTGGCGGCGCGCGGGGTGAAGGGCGGCTGGGCCGCGCTGCACACCCGCCGGCCGCTGGACGAGAACCTCGTCCTGTACTCGGCGTTCTCGCACCGCGGGGTGCTCGGTGATCCGGCGGCCGTGCACCGCAGGGCGCAGGAGATCGCCCCGCACCTGCGCGGGGTGTGGGTGGTGCGCGACGCGGAGCAGGCGCGGCGGTCCGGACTGCTGCCGCCCGGCGTCGAGTACGTGCTGCCCGGCACCCTGCGCTTCCGCGAACTCGCGGCGCGGGCGGCGTACTTCGTGAACAACGTCAACTGGCCCGACGTGCCCGCCAAGCGCCCCGGCAGCGTCCACATCCACACCCATCAGGGGACCCCGCTGAAGTTCATGGGCGCCGACCTGCTGGCCAAGCCGGGCGCCCGGCTCGGCCTGGACGTCCCGGGCATGCTGCGCCGCGCCGACCGCTGGGACCACAGCCTGGTCGCCAACCTCCACTCCGAGCTGGTCTGGGAGCGGGCCTACCCGTGCCGTTTCGCCTCCGCGCGCACCGGGAGCCCGCGCAACGACGTCCTCGTGCGGGCCCGTGCGGGGCAGGGCGGTGAGCCGGGGGCCGCGGTGCGTGCCCGGCTCGGCATCCCGGCGGACCACACGGTGGTGCTGTACGCGCCGACGCCGCGTGAGTACCGGCGCGGCGGGTACGCCGAACGCTTCGAGGCGGCGCGGCTCGCCGCGGACCTGGGCGAGGGGCACACCCTCGTCGTCCGGCTGCACCCGTCGCTGGCGAACGGCCCCGCGCGCGGCCTGGGCCTGGCCGAGCTGCACCGGCGCGGTGTGCTCGTGGACGCGACGGACGAACCGTTCGTCGAGGAGGTGATGCTCGCCTCCGACGTCCTGGTCACCGACTATTCCACCTTGATGTTCGACTACGCCGCCCTGGACCGGCCGATCGTGCTGCACGCCGACGACCTCGGCGCGTACACCGCGAGCCGGGGCCTGTACGTCGACATCACCGCCGAACCGCCGGGCCACGTGGCGCGCTCCTACCGGGAACTGGCGTGGCTGCTGGCGTCGGGGAGCTGGCGGGACGCGGAGTCGGCGCGTCTGCGAGCGGCCTTCCGGGCCCGCTACTGCGCGTTCGACGACGGGTGGGCGGCGGAACGCGTGGTGCGCACGCTGATGCTCGGCGAGCGGGACTGGACCCCGCCCGGACCCGCCGTCTCCGGCCCGGTCGCCGCGTCCGCGCCGGCCGCCGCCCAGGTACCCGCCCAGCTCTCCGGCCACGGCCGGCTCGCCCCGTCATGAGGACACGCACCCGGGCGCGGGAGGCCGCGGCCCGGCTGCGCGGGCCACGCGGCTGGGTCCTGCTGTTCGCCGTGGTGTTCGCGCTGCTCCAGCTCGGCACCGTCACCGGCCGGGACACGCCCGACACCAAGAACTACCTGTCCTACGCCCTGAGCCTCGGCGGCGCGGACAAGCGGGAGACGGCGGCCGTCACGATCGACTACGCCTGTGCGGGCCGGGCCGCCCGCGCCCGCCGCGAGCACGCTGTGGACGTGCTGCGCTTCCGCGCGCCGAGCCCGGACGCCCGGGTGGCGAAGGAGTGCCGGGACGGGCTGTGGCGCACCGTGGACGCGCGGCTGCGGGCCGGGCAGAGGGGCGGCCACACCCTGCCGTTCATGCCGGTGCGCTTCATGCGGATCTTCGAGGTGCGCCCCGGCTACCCGGTGTTCCTGGTCCCCTTCGTCACCGTCCTCGGGGCGACCTGGGGCCTGTGGGCGGCGGGCGTGACCGTGACGGTGGCGGGCGGCGTCCTCGTGTACCTGCTGCTGCGCCGCCGCCGGGTGCCGGTGCCCCTGGCGCTGACCGGCCAGGCCCTGTACTACGTCCTGCCGTGCGGCACCACCGCCATGCGGCCGATGACCGAGGGCCTGATGACGGCGCTGACCCTGGCGGCGCTGTGGGGCTGCGCCCTGGCTCTGGACGGGCGCGCCCGGCTGGGGCCCGCCGTGGTGGCGGGCGCCCTGCTCGCGCTGTTCACGGTGAAGCACTCCCAGGCGCTGTTCCTCGCGCTGTGCCTGGCCGCCGCGGGCGCGCTGACCGCCCTGCGCCGGCGGGCACGGCCCGGACCGGCCCGGCGTGCGGTCACGGCGGTCACCGCGGTGGCGTGCTGCGCGGTCGCCGGCACCCTGCTGGTGGCGCGGGCGCTGCACTACCCGTCCGAGTACGACAGCCTCCAGGACCTGCTCACCGGCCACTACGCCCGGCCGGACCGGGCCCGTCCGTGGTCCGAGCTGCTGCACCTGGAGCTGAGCTTCTGGCGGGAGTGGCTGCGCCGTCAGCTGTGGCAGCCGCTGTTCGCGGCGCTGCTCGCCGCCGGTGCCTGGGGTGCCCTCGGAGCCCGCCGGGGTGCCGGTCCCGGGCGGGAGCGGGCGTTCGGCGCGTTCGTCGTGGCGGCCGCGTGCACCGGGTTCCTCAACCAGGCGGCGCACCCCGACATCACCGTGTGGGGCGAGCGGCTGATCGTGCTGGCCTGGCTGCTGCCGGTGCTGGGGCTGCCGCTGCTGCTGGACGCGCCGCTCCCGGGGGCGCGCCGGCCGGCGGCGGGCATCCCGGGGCCCCGTACACGCAGCGCGGCCGGCGAGGAGCGCAGCCCGGAGGGGACCGTCACTCGATGACGAGTTCGACCGGGATGTTGCCGCGGGTGGCGTTGGAGTAGGGGCAGACCTGGTGGGCCTGCTCGACCAGCTCGCGGCCGGTGGCCGCGTCCACGGTGTCGGGCAGCTCGATGCGCAGGGTGACCGCGAGGGCGAAGCCCTCCCCCTGCTTGCTGAGGCCGACCTCGCCGGTGACGGCGGCGTCGCTCACGTCCGCCTTGGCCTTGCGGCCGACGAGGGCGAGGGCGCTGGCGAAGCAGGCCGCGTACCCCGCGGCGAAGAGCTGCTCGGGGTTGGTGCCCTGCCCGTCGCCGCCGAGTTCGGCGGGCGGGGCGAGCTGCACGTCCAGCTTGCCGTCGGAGCTGAAGGCGCGGCCGTCACGGCCGTGGGTGGCGGTGGCTACGGCGGTGTAGAGCGCGTCCATGGAGAACCATCCCTGTCGTTGCGTCGAGGAGCGTGATGCCGTCCGCGGGTGCCTGGGGCGCCCGGTGCGGACGACCATGAGTAGATCACACAATTAAGTTGTGCACAACTGAATGACGCCCGAGGTACCCTGGGCGCATGACGACCGAGGCACCGCGGACCCCCGCCCCCGACGAGGAGTGGCTCCACCTGGACCACCAGGTCTGCTTCGCGCTGCACGCCGCCTCGCGCGCCTTCACCGGCGTCTACCGCGGCCTCCTCAAGGAACTGAACCTCACCTACCCGCAGTACCTGGTGATGCTGGTGCTGTGGGAGCAGGGCGACACCCCCGTCAAACGGCTGGGCGAGCGCCTGCGCCTGGACTCCGGGACCCTCTCCCCGCTGCTCAAGCGCCTGGAGGCGGCGGGCCTGGTGACCCGGGAGCGCAGCGCGCGCGACGAGCGGTCGGTCCAGGTGCGGCTGACCGGCGAGGGCACCGCCCTGCGCGAGCGGGCGGCCCGG
This sequence comes from Streptomyces sp. NPDC006743, assembly GCF_040703815.1. NCBI lineage: Bacteria > Bacillati > Actinomycetota > Actinomycetes > Kitasatosporales > Streptomycetaceae > Streptomyces > Streptomyces sp. NPDC006743. The sequence continues at coordinate 80,701 of NZ_JBEYJA010000035.1, forward strand.
GTACCCCGCGCGATCATGACCGCGACCGGCCTCACCGCCGAGGAGGCCGCGGACCTGCACATGCGCCTCGCCCGGCTCACCGAGGCCCTGGACACGGCGGCGGCAGGCCTCCCCGGCTGACCCACCGCGCGCCCGCGCCTGCTCTCACGCCGGCACCCGCGCCACCCGCCCGCACGGGCACGGACGCGGGTACCCGTACCGGTACCGGCATGCCCGGCCAGGGGGGCTCGGCGACTTCTTACCGGTGATTTGCCCGCGTATCGGCTGGGGCACGGCATTCGCACGCATTACGATCCGCCGTGATGAGTGCCTTCCGGAGCGTGCCGCGTGCCCTGATCCGCCTCTCGGCGAGACACCGCCTCCTCACCCTGACGGCCGCCTGGCTCCTCACCCGCGCCCTGACGCTGTGGCTGCTCGCCCACGACACGCTGCCCGGACTGGGCGGGGGCGCGGTGGCGCGCGAGGTGTGGAAGCTGTACCACCGCTGGTACCTCGTCCTCTCCCACGGCGCCTTCCCGGCGCACGACACGCTGTGGCAGTACCCGCCGGGCGCCGGACCGGTCCTGCTGTCGCCGGCGCTGCTTCCCTGGCTGACGTACTTCCAGGCGTTCGTCGCCCTCAGCCTGGCCGCCGACGCGGTGATCGCCCTCGCCCTGGCCCGCGCGGGCACCCGGCCGGGCCGCAGCCTGCGCGGCGCCGGCTACTGGACGCTGGGCCTGCCGCTGCTGCTGCACGTCCCGCTGGCCCGCTACGACATCCAGGTCACCGCCTTCGCCGTGCTGTCCCTGCTGGCGCTGCGCCGCTCGCCGCGCGCCTGCGGCACGCTCGCCGCGCTGGGCGCGCTGGTGAAGGTGTGGCCCGCCCTGGTGCTGCTGGGCACCCCCCGGGGGCGCACGACACGCTCCGCCTGGATCTGGGCGGCCGGGACCGGGGCCGCGTGCGCCCTGGTCCTCGCCGGGACGTTCCGCAACCCGCTGGCCTTCGTGCACCAGCAGGGCGGCCGGGGCGTGCAGATCGAGTCCTTCGGCGGCACGGTGCTCGCCTTCGCCACCCACGCGGGCTGGCCGGGCGCCGTGCGGTACCAGTACGGGGCGCTGGAGTTCACCGGTCCGCACGTCACCACCGTGGCGCATGTCTCACTGGCCCTGTCCGCGGCGGCCCTCGCCCTGCTGCTCCTGTGGCGGGTGCGGGCCAGGCACTGGACACCGGCCACGCCCTGCGACGCCGCGCTGAGCGCCGTCCTGCTGTTCACCGTGACCAGCAGGGTGATCAGCCCGCAGTACATGGTCTGGCTGCTGGGACTCGCCGCGGTGTGCCTGACCTCACGGCAGACCACCCAGCGCCCGGTGGCCGCGATGATCGCCTGCGCCTGCCTGGTCAGCGCGATCGCCTATCCGACGCTCTACAGTCAGGTGGCGGACTGCACGTGGACGGGTTGTGTGTTGATGCTGACCCGCAACGGCCTGCTGGCCGTGGCCACGGTAGTCTCGTTCGTCCGGCTGTGGCGCTCGACGAGACCCGTGGTGCCCCGCAGACAACCCGAGCAGGACCCGCACCGTCTTCCGTCCGGGACGCTGAGTTCCACTTAACGGGAGATTACCGACCACACCTACGATATTCGGCCGTGGACTCCATGCACCTGCACCCGCAGCAGAACCCGCACGTCAGCGTCGTCGTCATCGGCTTCAACGATGTCGACCGCATAGCGCACGCGGTACGTTCCGCGCTCGTCCAGGGCCCCATGGTCCGCGAGGTCGTCGCCGTCGACGACTGCTCCACCGACGGCACCCACGAACTGCTCAGACGCCTCGCCGAGGACGAGCCGCGGCTGCGGGTGATCCGGCGCGAGACCAACAGCGGCGGCTGCGGCAGCCCGCGCAACACCGGCATCGACGCGGTGACGTCGCCGTACCTGATGTTCCTCGACAGCGACGACGTGCTGCCGCCGGGCGCGGTCGACGCGCTGCTCACGACCGCCGACCAGGAGGACGCGCAGGTCGCCGGCGGCCTGTGCGTGCGCCGCGAGCTGCCCTCGGGACGCGAGGTGCCCTGGCAGGGCGAGCTGTACGCGGACACCACCGTCCTCGCGCACCCCGCGCAGCAGCCCGGGATCGTGCACGACACGCTGTGCGTCAACAAGCTGTACCGCACCGCCTTCCTCCGTGAGCACGGCATCCGCTTCCCCGAGGGCCGCTTCCCCTACGAGGACATCGTGTTCACCGCACGGGTCCTGGCCGCGGCACCGCGCATGGCCTTCGTCCCGGACCAGGTGTACGTGTGGAACGTACGCCGCTCCGCCGAACAGCTGTCCATCTCCCTGGACCGGGCCCACGTCGAGAACTGGCAGGCGCGCACCGAGGCCAACCGGCAGGCGTACGAGATCCTGCTGAACGCCGGGCAGAAGGAACTGGCGCGCTCGGCCCGCGCCAAGTTCCTGGAGCACGAGCTGCGCATGTACGCGCGCGAGCTGACCCTGCGCGACGCGAAGTACCGCCGCGCCTGGTGGTCCCACACCCGCACGTACCTCCAGGGGTACGACGCCGGTGACTGGACGGCCGAACCGACCGCGCCCGGCCACCTCATCGCCCGGGTCGTGCTGGCCTCGCCCGAGCCGCGCGACCTGCCCCGGCTGAAGGAACTGGCCGCCCGGCCCGCCCGGCTGTGCCCGCCCTACGCGCGCGGCGCGGACGGCGTCCCCGTCTGGTCGGACGACCTGACCGAGCTGACCCTGGAGCCCTACCTGTCCCGGCCGGCGCACCGGCTGCCGCTCACCGTGGACGCGGCCCTGCGCCCCCGCGCGCGGGGCGCCACCCTGCTGCGGCTGCGCCTGCACGAGATGTACGGCAGGGTCGCGGCCGCGAAGCCGCGCACGCTGGAGGTGGAGTGGCTGCACCGCGAGGCGGGCCGCGTCGCGCAGCGCGCCACCGTGACGCTGCGGCCCGACGCCGGTGACACCTGGCGGGCCGACACGGTCGTGGACCTCGCGGCCCTGGGAGCCGGGACGTGGGACCTGCGCCTGCGGGTGCTGTTCGCCGACGGCACCTGCCGCGAGGTGACCGCTCACGCCTGGGCGGACACCGGGCTGCTGCGCCGCAGCGTCGTGCCGAGTCTGCGGTTCGGCGTCCTGCTCGTGCAGCCCTACGCCACGCACTCCGGCGCCCTGGCGCTGCGCCTGGCCACCGGCTGGCGCGGCGCGACCACGGTCCTGCGCGGCAGGCTCCGCCGCCTGCTGGGCCGGGGAACCGGATGACGGCCTGCGCGCATCCCAGCTGACGAGCACCACCTGCACCACCTGCACCACAGCACCACCTGGGCCAACTGATGAGGAGACGCCCGCAATGACCTGGCTGATCACCGGCGGCGCCGGCTACATCGGAGCGCACGTCGTCCGTGCGATGACCGAAGCGGGCGAGCAGGCCGTCGTCTACGACGACCTGTCCACGGGCATCGCGGAGCGCGTCCCCGACGGGGTCCCGCTGGTGGTGGGCTCCACCCTGGACGCCGACCGGGTGGCGCGGACCCTCACCGGGCACGGGATCACCGGTGTCGTCCACCTCGCGGCGAAGAAGCAGGTCGGCGAGTCGGTGGACCTGCCCCTGCAGTACTACCGGGAGAACGTGGAGGGCCTGCGCGTCCTGCTGGAGGCGGTGACGGCCGCCGGCGTAGGCGCCTTCGTGTTCTCCTCCTCGGCGGCCGTCTACGGCATGCCGGACGTGGACCTGGTCACCGAGGAGACCCCGTGCGTGCCCATGTCGCCGTACGGGGAGACGAAGCTGGCCGGTGAGTGGCTGGTCCGCGCGACGGGCCGGGCCGCGGGCCTGTCCACGGCCTGTCTGCGCTACTTCAACGTGGCCGGCGCGGCGGCCCCGGACCTGGCGGACACCGGGGTCTGCAACCTCGTCCCCATGGTCTTCGAGAAGCTGACCGAGAACGCGCCGCCGCGCATCTTCGGCGACGACTACGCCACCCCGGACGGCACCTGCGTCCGCGACTACATCCACGTGGTGGACCTCGCGGAGGCCCACGTGGCCGCGGCCCGCGCGCTGCGCGCCACGCCCGGACTCGGACTGACCCTGAACATCGGCCGCGGCGAGGGCGTGTCGGTGCGCGAGATGATCGACACGATCGGCGCCGTCACCGGGCACCACCGCCCGCCGACGGTCACCCCGCGCCGCCCCGGCGACCCGGCCCGCGTCGTGGCCTCCGCCGACCGCATCGCCACCGAACTCGGCTGGAAGGCCAAGCACGACGTCCACGACATGATCACCTCCGCCTGGGAGGGCTGGCTGCGCCACCACCCGGAGGCGGCCCGCCACTGACCTCCCCGGCCGGCCGCCACGACCGCCCCCGCCCGGACCGGAGGAGGCGGGGGCGCCCCACCCGGCTCCGTCGCCGGCGACGCCCTCGCAGCCCCCTTCGAGTCCGGCCCCGAGGGGGCCTTCACCCGCCGCTTCCCGCACCGTCCGACGGAGCCGTCCGGCCGCGCCCCGGTTCCGCCGTCTTGGCGCTGCGCACCACCGTTCCTACGCGGACGCCGTGCGCGCCGCCGTCGGCCTCGGCGGCGACACGGACACCATGACGGCCGTCACCGGCGGCCTGGCCGGTGCCGTCCACGCGCCGGTGCCGTCCCGGCCCGGTGGACCGGGGCGCCGCACGTGCCGCTGCCCGGCCGGGACGGCCGGGAGCCGCGCTCACCCGGGCTGACCGCGCCGGCCCGGCGCCCGGCGGCCGTCACAGCGCCTTGAGCGCCTGAGCCGTCCCCCGGGCCAGGCCGCCCAGATACCCCTTGGGGAGCTTCGGGCTGCGGATGACGACGGCGCGCCAGTACAGCGGCCCGGAGATCAGGTCGAGGGCCAGATCGCGGTCGAGTCCGGCGCGGACCTCGCCGCGCTCCTCGGCCGCCGCGAGGATGCTGCTGGCGACGCCCTCCTGACCGTCGCGCAGGGCCTTCTGCACGGCCTCGGCGAGGTCGGGGTTGCGGGCCGCCTCGGCCTGGAGGTCGGGGAGGATCTGCGAGGCCACGGGGTGGCGCAGGGCGCGCGAGGTCACCTCGTACAGCAGGCGCAGGTCCGTCTCCAGGGACCCGGTGTCGGGTGCGGGCAGGCCCTGGACGGCGAGCGCGGAGACGACGTCGAGCACCAGGTGCAGCTTGGAGCGCCAGCGGCGGTACACCGCGGTCTTGCCGACGCCCGCGCGCCGCGCGATGCCCTCGATGGACATGCGCGCGTAGCCGACGGCCGCGAGTTCCCCGAAGACGGCGGCCCGGATCGCCTCCGTCACGTCCTCCCTCAGCACGGCCGCCCCCGCGGGGGCACGGCGGCGCTGGGACGTCTGGGAACCGCCGGCGTTCGTCGTCATGGGTTCCAGCATAGGGCGTGACGACGAAACGGTTGCGTTGCGACGTCACTTGGGCCTACGCTCACGTTGCGACGATACGGTCCCGTTCCGACGTAAGAGAACGTGAAGAGAACCGTAAGGAAACGGGTGGTGGACACGGAGCCCCCTCCCGCGCCCCCTCCCCCCGAGCGAAAGCAGCGGATGTGAGCCAGGTCCTCCACACACCGCCCCCCGCCCCGGCCCAGACCGAGGACGACCTGGGGGCGCTCGCCGCCCGCCACGGCCTGTCCGTCAGCGGCGCCCGCCCCACCCTGCCCGCCTACGTGCGCGAACTGTGGGCGCGGCGCCACTTCATCACCGCCTTCGCCACCGCCAAGCTCACCGCCCAGTACAGCCAGGCGAAGCTGGGCCAGGTCTGGCAGGTCGCCACCCCGCTGCTGAACGCGGCGGTCTACTACTTCATCTTCGGCGTCCTGCTCGGCACCAGCCGGGGCGTCTCGGACTACATCCCGTTCCTGGTCACCGGCGTGTTCATCTGGACCTTCACGCAGAGTTCGATCATGGCGGGCACCCGGGCGATCTCCGGCAATCTGGGCCTCGTGCGGGCCCTGCACTTCCCGCGGGCCGCGCTGCCGATCTCCTTCGCGCTCCAGCAGCTCCAGCAGCTGCTGTTCTCGATGGCCGCCCTCGTGGTGATCCTGCTCTGCTTCGGCGTGATGCCCGCCGTCTCCTGGGCGCTGGCCGTGCCGGTGCTGGTGCTCCAGTTCGTCTTCAACGCGGGCGTGTCCATGGTCGTGGCCCGGATGGGCGCGAAGACCCCGGACATCGCCCAGCTGATGCCGTTCCTGCTGCGCACCTGGATGTACGTCTCCGGTGTGATGTGGAGCATCGACGCGACCCTCAAGCACAGCAGCATGCCGCACATCGTCAAGACGCTGCTGGAGATCAACCCCGCCGCCGTCTACATCGACCTGACGCGCTTCGCGCTCATCGACAGCTTCAAGGCCCACCAGCTCCCGCACCACGTGTGGGCGTACGCGGTGGGCTGGGCACTGCTCGCCGGCGTCGGCGGGTTCGTCTACTTCTGGAAGGCCGAGGAGAGGTACGGACGTGGCTGAGCAGACCGGCGAGAGGGTCCCCACCGTCGTCGCCGACCAGGTGGACATCGTCTACCGGGTGCACGGCACGGGCGCCGGGCGCGGCTCCGCGACCGCCGCGCTCCACCGCATCGTGCGCCCCGGCAAGGCGGAGAAGGCCGCGGGCGTGCGCCGGGTGCACGCGGTGAAGAAGGCCTCCTTCGTCGCCTACAAGGGCGAGGCGATCGGCCTCATCGGCACCAACGGCTCCGGCAAGTCCACCCTGCTCAAGGCCATCGCGGGCCTGCTGCCGGTGGAGAGCGGCAAGATCTACACCGACGGCCAGCCGTCCCTGCTCGGGGTCAACGCGGCCCTGATGAACGACCTCACCGGCGAGCGCAACGTCCACCTCGGCGGCCTGGCCATGGGCATGTCCCGCGAGCAGGTCAAGGCGCGCTACCAGGAGATCGTCGACTTCTCGGGCATCAACGAGAAGGGCGACTTCATCACGCTGCCGATGCGGACGTACTCCTCCGGCATGGCGGCGCGGCTGCGGTTCTCCATCGCCGCCGCCAAGGACCACGACGTCCTCCTCATCGACGAGGCACTGGCCACCGGCGACCGCAAGTTCCAGAAGCGCTCGGAGGAACGCATCCGTGAACTGCGCAAGCAGGCGGGCACGGTCTTCCTCGTCAGCCACAACAACAACTCGATCCGCGACACCTGCGAGCGCGTGCTGTGGCTGGAGCGCGGGGTCCTGCGCATGGACGGCCCCACCAACGAGGTCCTCAAGGCCTACGAGGCCTTCACCAGCGGGAAGTCCTAGGGACGGACACCCCGTTATCTTCTTCGCGGTCCTGCAAGAGGGCCGCTGGCCTCCGGGCCCGGTATGACTGTTGCCCCCTGTCGAGTGGATGACCTGGGGGGTGG
>NZ_JBEYJA010000036.1:0-86660 GCF_040703815.1 Streptomyces sp. NPDC006743
GGCGTTGACTTTTGGCACGCTGTTGAGTTCTCAAGGAACGGACGCTTCCTTCGTACTCACCCTCTCGGGCTTTCCTCCGGGCGCTTCCCTTCGGTCTTGCGTTTCCGACTCTATCAGATCTTTCCGATCCGATTTCCTCGGTGCTTTCCAGGTTCCCGCTCCGCTTTCGCTTCGCGTTTCCCTTTCCGGCGGTTCCGACTCTATCAGATCCTTTTCGGCCTGACCCCCAGTCAGCGGGGTTCGCCTTCCCGGCCGTTGGGCCGTTCCGACGTCTCACACCTTAGCGGATCCTCGTCGTGATTCCCAATCGGGCCCTTGGCGGATCCGGCCTGAGTCGACGAGTTCCATTCGAATTGAATTCGGGCACGCCGAAATCAACCCGGACGGGAGATCGTGCTGATGGTGTGAGTGCCGCAGATGCGGCGGAGGTGTTGCCGGAAACCGTCACGGCTCCGTGGCAACCCGAAGAACCTTACGGATCCGGCAGAGGCGTGTCAAGGATCCTCTGTCAAGATCTTTAGTCGAGGTCGCTGAGGCGTCCGCCGGCGTCCGGCTGGGCGTGCTCCACCCTGCGCAGCAGGCGGGTCAGGACCTCGCCGAGGACCGCGCGTTCCGCCGGGGTGAGGTCCTGGAGGAGGTCGCCCTCGAAGACGGTGGCGAGGCGCATGGCCTCCATCCACTTCTCCCGGCCTTCGGGCGTCAGCTCCACGATCACGCGGACCCTGTTGTTCTCGTCGCGCTCACGGGTGACCAGGCCCTCGCCGACCATACGGTCGATGCGGTGGGTCATGGCGGCCGGGGTGAGGCCGAGTCGCTTGGCGAGGTCGCTCGGGCCCAGACGGTAGGGCGCCCCGGACAGGACGAGGGCCTTGAGCACCTCCCACTCGGCGTTGCTGATGCCCAGCTCGGCGGTCTGGCGGCCGTACGCGACGTTCATCCTGCGGTTGAGGCGGGACAGCGCCGAGACGATCTTCTCGACCTGGGGGTCGAGGTCCTGGAACTCGCGCTGGTAGGCGGCGATCTGCTCTTCGAGTGTCGGCTCGCTGCCGATGCCGGGGGTGTCGCCCATGTCCGCAGTATCGCACGGACCACCTTGGCGTCGAAGTCCTTCCGGGTGTACTCTTTAGCTTCGAACTTTAGAGTCGAAGTCTTCAGGTCTAACTACTGATCGCTTCAAGGACTCCATGACCGTCCTTCTGTTTGAGAGAGGTGAACGTGACCAGGGCGATGGGCGCAGCGATGCGCCGGATCCACGTGGGCAACGCACTCAGCGCGTTCGGGCTCGGCTTCACCGTCCCCTACCTGTACGTCTATGTGGCGCAGGTGCGGGGTCTGGGGGCCATGACGGCGGGTCTCGTACTCGCCGTCTTCGCCGTGGCCGCGCTGATCGTGCTGCCGTTCGCCGGCCGGGCGATCGTGCGGCGCGGCCCGCTGCCGGTTCTGATCGCCGCCCTGGTCACAGCCGCCCTCGGGGCGCTGAGCCTCGGGCTGGCGGGCGGGGCGGCGGCCGTCCTGCTGTCGGCCGCGGCGCTGGGGGCCGGCCAGGCCGTCATGCAGCCCGCCCTGGCGACGATGATCGTGGACTGCTCGGAGACGGAGACGCGATCGCGGGCCTTCGCCATGCAGTTCTTCCTGCAGAACCTGGGGCTCGGTGTCGGCGGCCTCATAGGCGGGCACCTCGTCGACACCTCACGGGTCTCCTCCTTCACCCTGCTGTTCGCGATCGAGGCGGCGGTCTTCCTGCTGCTCGTCGCGCTGATGGCGACCGTGCGGATGCCGCGCGCCCCGCGCGTCGCGGGGCCCGGGACGGCGGCCGGGGCCGGCCGGAGCGGCCGGCGGCAGTTGCTCGCCAACCGGGCCATGGTGCAGCTGTGCGTCCTGGGCTTCGTGCTCTTCTTCGCGTGCTACGGCCAGTTCGAGTCGGGCCTGAGCGCGTACGGCGTGGAGGCCGCCGGGATCTCGACGTCGGCTCTGGGCACGGCGCTGGCGGCGAACACGCTGATGATCGTGGTGGCGCAGTTCGCCGTGCTGAAGTTGGTGGAGCGGCGGCGGCGCTCCCGGGTGATCGCGGCGGTCGGCGTGATCTGGGCGGTGGCCTGGGCCGCGGCGGCGTACGCGGGCCTCGGGCACGGCAGCCAGGCCATGGCGACGGCGGCGTTCGTGTCGACGTACGCCCTGTTCGGACTGGGTGAGGCGATGCTGTCGCCGACGCTGGCGCCGCTGGTGGCCGACCTGGCTCCGGAGGGGATGGCGGGGCAGTACAACTCGGCCTTCGCTCTGGTGAAGCAGCTCGCGCTGGCGGTCGGTCCGGCGGTGGGCGGTCCGCTGGCGGCGTCGCTGCCGGGGCCGTACGTGGTGACGTTCCTGCTGTTCTCGCTGGGGATCAGTGTGCTCGCGCTGCGGCTGGGGCGTGGGCTCAGCGCCGTGCAGGATCATCCCTGGGGTGCGCGCAGCCGCGTGGTGGCGCGGGGCGGGTCCGCTCACGAGCCGGTGACCGCCAAGGCGTGAGGGAGAGCGGGTGCGGGGCGGCCGTCGTCCTCGGGCGACGGCCGCTTCGTCGTACCGCTGCGCTGCGGCAGTTCCACGGCCGGGGTGCGGCTACGGCCGTCCTGCGGGCAGGGTGAACTCGCACCAGACGGCCTTTCCGCCGTCCGGGGTGCGGCGGGCGCCCCAGTGGGCGGCGATGGTGGCGACGATGGCGATGCCCCGGCCCGATTCGTCGGCGGGTTCGGCGCGGCGGCGTCTGGGCAGGTGGTCGTCGCCGTCGGTGACCTCGACGATGAGGCGGCGGTCGGTGCGGCGCAGGCGCAGGCGCATCGGGGGTGTGCCGTGCTGGAGGGAGTTGGCGACGAGTTCGCTGGCCGCGAGGACGCCCGCGTCGTGCAGTTCGGGCGGGAAGCGCCAGCTGGTGAGGACTCCCGAGGCGAAGGCACGCGCGCGGGGGGCGGCTTCCACGCCGCCGAGGAGTTCCAGGGCGGCGTTGCGGAAGAGTTCGCCCTCGGGGCCGGTGCGGGCGGGGTGCTGGAGGACGAGGACGGCCACGTCGTCGTCGTGGTCGGCCTGGACGCCGGCGGAGCGCACCAGGCGGTCGCAGACGACCTGGGGGGTGCCGGTGGCTCCGGCCAGGGCGCGTTCCAGGGCGGCGATGCCCTCGTCGAGGTCCTGGTCGCGGCGCTCGACCAGGCCGTCGGTGTAGAGGACCGCGGTGGATCCCGGGGTCAGGGGGACCGACCCGGAGGCGTGCATCCAGCCGCCGGTGCCCAGGGGCGGGCCGGTGGGTTCGTCGGCGCGGACGACGGTGCCGGTCTCGTCGCGGACCAGGATCGGCAGGTGCCCGGCGGAGGAGTACACGAGCCGGCCCTCGTTGGGGTCGTGCACGGCGTACACGCAGGTGGCGATCTGGTTGGCGTCGATCTCGGCGGCGAGGCCGTCGAGGAGCTGGAGGATCTCGTGGGGCGGGAGGTCCATGCGGGCGTAGGCGCGCACGGCGGTGCGGAGCTGGCCCATGACCGCGGCGGCGCGGACCCCGCGGCCCATGACGTCGCCGATGACGAGGGCGGTGCGTCCGCCGCCGAGGGTGATGACGTCGTACCAGTCGCCGCCGACGGCGGCTTCGGTGCCGCCGGGCTGGTAGGTGGCGGCGATGCGCAGGTCGTCGGGCTGTTCGAGGACCTGCGGGAGGAGGGAGCGCTGGAGGGTGACGGCGGTCTCGCGCTGGCGGCGTTCGCTGGCGCGCAGGCGGTCGGCGGCCTCGGCGTGGTCGGTGACGTCGGTGACGAAGACGAGGACGCCCGCGCGGCCCTGGCCGGCGGCCGGCTCGCCGCGCTCGGGCTCGGTGACCGGGGTGCAGGTGAAGGTGTAGGACCGGCCGTCGGGGGTCTTGCGGGACTTCAGGGTGCGGGGTCTGCCGCTGCGCAGCACCTGGTCGAGGAGGGGGAGCAGGCCCAGTTCGCGCAGTTCGGGCAGGGCGTCGCGGGCGGGTTCGCCGAGCGGGCGGGCGCCGAAGGCCGCGGTGTAGGCGTCGTTGAGGTAGGCGAGGCGGTGGTCGCCGCCGTGGACGAGGGCGACGAGGGCCGGGACGCGGTCGAGGACCTCGCGGGCGGGGAGTGCGTCGACGGCGGGCACGGGTGCCCTGCCGTCGGCCAGTTGTTCGACGCGGGCGGCGGGGACGGAGCCGTCGCCGCGCCGGTCCGCAGCGGTCGCGAGGTCGCTCCGCGCCGCGGCGCGGCGCTGCGTTCCGGGGATCGGGGGGAGCCGGGCGCTCCAGCGCGTGAAGTTCACGAATCCTTGCCTCGTGTCAGTCGTGTCGGGCCGGCTCCGGGCCCGGCCGGGGTGCGGGGCCGCGCGGTGGTGGCCGCGCCTTTCCCTCGGGTGCCGGGGTGCGGCACGGTGTCCGGGCGTCGTCCGCGGCCGGGGCGGGCGGCTGTCCGCCTCCGGTCGTGGACCAGTGTGGCAGTGCGGCCGCCGCGTACCGGCATCCGTGGGACGCCGGGGCGTCCGGCGGAGTTCCCCTCTCCGGTCAGGACGACCCTTTCGGGTTGATGTTCGGGTCGAGAGGATGCTTTCCACCGGCCGCGAGTTCGAACTCGGCGCGGGGATGTTCCAGCGAGCCGAGGGAGACGATCTCCCGTTTGAAGAGTCCGGCCAGGGCCCATTCCGCGAGGACCTTGGCCTTGCGGTTGAAGGTGGGGACCCTGCTGAGGTGGTAGGCACGGTGCATGAACCAGGCCGGGTAGCCCTTCAGTCTGCGTCCGTAGACCTGGGCGACGCCCTTGTGCAGTCCGAGGGAGGCGACGGAGCCGGCGTAGGCGTGCTCGTACGTCCGCAGGGGTTCGCCGCGCAGGGAGCGGGCCAGGTTGTCGCCGAGGACCTTGGCCTGGCGCACCGCGTGCTGGGCGTTGGGCGCGGTCTCCTTGCCGGGCTCGGCGGCGGTGAGGTCGGGGACGGCGGCCGCGTCTCCGGCGGCCCAGGCGTGCGCGACGCCGTCGACGGTCAGTGCGGCGGTGCACTTCAGGCGGCCGCGGCCGTCGAGCGGCAGGTCGGTGGCGGCCAGCAGGGGGTGCGGTTTGACGCCGGCGGTCCACACGACCGTGCGGGTGGGGAAGCGCTGGCCGTCGCTGAGGACCGCGACACGGCCGGCGCACGACTCCAGACGGGTGCGCAGGAGCACCTGGATGTTGCGGCGGCGCAGTTCGGTGACGGTGTAGACGCCCATCTCCTCACCGACCTCGGGCAGGATCCGGTCGGAGGCCTCGACGAGGATCCACTTCATGTCCTCGGGCCGGATGTTGTGGTAGTAGCGGGCGGCGTAGCGGGCCATGTCCTCCAGCTCGCCGAGCGCTTCCACCCCGGCGTAGCCGCCGCCGACGAAGACGAAGGTCAGGGCGGCGTCCCGGATCGCGGGGTCGCGGGTGGAGGAGGCGATGTCCATCTGTTCGATGACGTGGTTGCGCAGGCCGATGGCCTCCTCGACGGTCTTGAAGCCGATGCCGTGGTCGAGGAGGCCGGGGATGGGCAGGGTGCGCGAGACGGAGCCGGGCGCGAGGACGAGTTCGTCGTAGGTGAGGCGTTCGGTGCCGCCGCTCTCCTCGGTGGCGAGGGTGGTGAGGGTGGCGGTGCGGTGCGCGTGGTCGACGGCCTTGACCTCGCCTGCGATGACACGGCACCGGTCCAGGACGCGGCGCAGCGGTACGACGACGTGGCGCGGGGAGATCGCGCCGGCCGCCGCCTCGGGCAGGAACGGCTGGTACGTCATATAGGGATCGGGGGTGACGACGGTGATCTCCACCTCGCCGCGCCTCAGCTCCTGTTTCATCCGCCGCTGCAGGCGCAGGGCCGTGTACATCCCGACGTAGCCGCCGCCGACAACGAGAATGCGCGCACGTTCCTTCACCATCCCATGACGCACCCGTGACTCTCGTTTGTCCACAGCCCCGGCGATTTGTGTGACCGCCGGGCGGTGCGGGGCGGGATTGGCCGGATCGCCGGGGGCGGGGGCAGGCACGCAGGTCAGCGGGGGTGATCGGGGACCGGGGAAGGACCGTGGCGGGTACCTGGGGGGCTCGTACTCCGATCGGGGGGCGTTCCGTGCGGAACTGCCCCTTCTGAATTGACTCCCTCTCAACTATGTTCGTGTGTCGACGGGGTGTAGGGGATGTGGTCGAACGGGTCCGCGGGTCCCACCGGATCTCGCAGGGCGGGCTCGGTCGTGCGCGAACCCGTTGGGTGCACACCGCATTCAGTGGCGGGGAAAGTCTCCGGGGGGAGACGTCATCACCGGGGGATCAGCTATGCACATTCAGGACACTCATTGGTCCACCGCGTCCGCCGTCGCGTCCGGTGGCGGGGCGACGGGCACGGCGGCGGCCGGCGGGCGCGGGGAGGAGGCCCGGTCGGTGCGGACCACACCGCTGCGGGTGGACGCACAGCGCAACCTGGAGCACGTGCTGCGGGCGGCGCGCGAGGTCTTCGGCGAGCTGGGGTACGGCGCGCCGATGGAGGACGTGGCACGGCGCGCCCGGGTCGGGGTCGGCACGGTGTACCGGCGCTTCCCGAGCAAGGACGTCCTGGTGCGGCGGATAGCCGAGGAGGAGACGTCCCGGCTGACCGACCAGGCGCGGGCCGCGCTGGGCCAGGAGGACGAGCCGTGGTCGGCGCTGTCCCGCTTCCTGCGGACGTCGGTGGCGTCCGGCGCCGGACGGCTGCTGCCGCCGCAGGTGCTGCGGGTGGGGGTCGCCGAGGAGCAGGACGGGGCCGGGGCGGACGGCAGGCGGGTGCCGCAGCAGCGGACCGAGCCGGGCGCCGGTGAGCTGCGGCTGGTGCCCGACCAGGCTTCCGCGCCCGCACCGGAGGTGGTGGACGACACCGGGGCGGCGGAGCTGCTGGAGGTCGTGGGCCGGCTCGTGGAGCGGGCCCGGGCGGCGGGCGAACTGCGGGCCGACGTGTCGGTGTCGGACGTCCTGCTCGTCATCGCCACGGCGGCGCCCTCGCTCCCGGACCCGGCGCAGCAGGCGGCGGCCTCGGCGCGACTGCTGGACATCCTGCTGGAGGGGTTGCGCTCGCGGCCCGCGTGAGCCGGGGCGCGCGCGCCGGGGCGATTCCGTGGAGCATGCCCCGTACGGGTGACGCCGATTCCCCGGGGCGGCAAGTCCCCACGGACGGGTGGAGGATCCTTTCCGCGGAGTCCTGGCGGGGAACCGTTGTGGCACGCTGACCCGGTGATCGGGTCGGCTGAGCTGGCGGCGGGGGCTATCGGCGATGGGCGTTGACGGACGTGGTGAGTCGGTCGGTGACGAGGGGGCGGGCACCGGGGGGCCGCGGCCGCCCCAGGTACCGAGCCGGGGCGGACCGGCCGACGTCCCGGACGATGACGTCCCGTGCGCCGGCGGCCCGTGCGCCGGCGGCCCGTGCGAGGACGTTCGGTGCGACGAGGGCCGGGGTGGTGGGGCCCGGTGTGACGAGGCTCGGGACGGTGAAGGTCGGCGCGGGGAGGCCCCGTTCGACGGACTCCCGCACGACGGGGTTCTGACCGACAGGTCACCGGCCGACGGCGTTCTGAGCGAGGGCGTTCTGGCCGAGGACGAACCGGTGGACGACAATCCCCACACGGACGGACCAGCCGAGGACCAACCGACGGACCACAGACCCCGCGCGGGTGAACCGGCCGGGCTGCGGGCTGTGGGGAGCGGGGCGGTGGGGCTGTGGGAGGGCGCGGCCGGGGTGCCGGCGCAGCGCGAGTGGCGTGAGGACAGCGTGCTTCCGCCGCCGCGGGAGGTGCCGCCGTCCGACGCCGACCTGATCGCCCGGATGCGCGCGGGGGACGACACGGCGTACGAGGACCTGTACCGGCGTCACGCCGATGCCGTACGCCGCTACGCCCGCACCTGCTGCCGGGACGCCGACACCGCCGACGACCTCACCGCCGAGGTGTTCGCCGCGATGCTCCAGGCCGTGCGCGGCGGCTCCGGGCCCGAACACGCCGTACGCGCCTACCTGCTCACCAGTGTCCGGCGGGTCGCCGCGCGCTGGACGAGGACGGCCCGGCGCGAGCAGCTGGTGGACGACTTCGCCGTCTTCGCGGCGCAGGCGGCCCGCACCCCGGAGGCGTCCGGCGACACGGCCACCCTCGGCTCCTTCGGGGCGGGCCTGGACCTGGGCGCGGACGTACGGGCGATGCGGGAGGCCGAGCAGTCGATGGCCATGCGGGCCTTCCGCTCGCTGCCCGAACGGTGGCAGGCCGTGCTGTGGCACACCGAGGTCGAGGACGAGTCGCCGAGCGAGGTCGCCACGCTCTTCGGCCTGGACGCCAACGGCACCCGGGTCCTGGCCAGCCGGGCCCGCGAGGGTCTGAAGCAGGCCTATCTCCAGGCCCATGTGAGCCCGGCCCTGACCGACGACGAGGAGTGTGCCCGCTACGCCGACCAGCTCGGCGGCTACGCCCGGCGCAAGCTGCGCACCCGTGCCGAACGGGGGCTGCGCAAGCATCTGGAGGAGTGTGCGCGGTGCCGGCTGGCGGCCGTGCAGATCGAGGAGGTCGCGAGCGGTATCCCCGCCGTCGTCCCGGTCGCCGTCATCGGCTGGTTCGGCGCCGCCGGGTACGCCAAGGCGCTCGGTCTCCTGGCGGGCGGCGCCGGAGCGGCGGGCGCGGCGGGGGCGGCCGCGGCCGCCGGGGGTGCGGGAGGCGCGTCGGCCGGTGCGGCCGGGGGCGGCTCCGCCGGAAGCGCGGGTGCCACGGGGGGCGCGGCGGCCTCCGAGGGACTCGGCGCGCCGGTGAAGGCCGGCATCGCGGCCGGGGTCGTCGCCGTGGCCGCCGCGGCGCTCGCCTTCGCCCTGACGGGGCAGGACGCCCCGGCCGGGAAGCCCGCGGCGGCCCCACCGCCGGCCCCGGTCGTCGAACCGCAGCCGCCGGCGCCCGCACCACCGCGGCCGGCGCCCCGCCCCGCACCCGGCCGGAAGCCGCCGGTGCGGGCCGCCGCGGCCCGTCCCGTCCACCGGCCGTCCCCCGCTCCCACGCCCACCCGGGCGCCCGAGCCGTCACCGCGGCCCACCCCGGAACCCACCCCGGCGCCGACTCCGCCACCGGCCCCGAAGCCCACGCCGACCCCGTCGCCCGCGCCGTCCGTCTACCGGTGGAGCGAGCTGGACTACGACCTCACCGGCGACGGCACCGGCCCGGAGATGCGGATCGGCCGGAGCAGCTGGGTGTGGCAGCGCGACAGTGTGTCGATCGCGGGCAAGCGGTACCCGCACGGGGTGAGCGTCCACGGCGAGTCCTCGGTCACCGTCGACCTCAACCGCACGTGCTCCGCCTACGACGCGGTGGCCGGGGTCGACGACCTGGCGGCCGGGCTGGGCGAGGTCACCTTCTCCGTGTACGCGGACGGGGTCCGGCTGTGGCACTCCGGCACGGTCGCCGGCGGGGAGGCCGCCGTCCCGGTCCATGTGGGTCTCGCCGGACGCCGGACCGTGCAGCTGGTCGTCCGGCCGCGCAGCGCCTTCGACGCGGTCACCCTCGCGGACTGGGCCGAGTCACGGTTCACCTGCGGGTAGCGGGCTCGCCCGTGGGGAGCCGGTACACCCTGGGGAGGCGGTTCACCCGCGAGGAGCCGGGTGGTCCCGGACGGCCCGGTCGAGTTCGGCGAGGACGCCGTCCGCGGTGAGCGAGGCGCCCCGGGCGCGCTCCGCGGCCAGCCGGCCGGCGGGCAGGGCCGCGCGGGCGGCGGCCTCGGCGCGCTCCGCCGCCGCGCCCTCGGGCAGCGGACGGGGACGGCCGTCGCACCAGTGGTCCGCGGCGGCGAGCAGCCGCATCGCGCACGCCACCTCGCCGAGCCGGGTGAGCACGTCGGCCGCGCTGTACACGAGGGCGGCCGTCACCACCTCCGAACAGCGATGCCCGACGGCCGTGCGCAGTGCCTCCGTCAGCAGCGGAAGCCCGTGCCGCGGGCCGTGCTCGTCCGCCGTGACGAGGGCGTCCATCGCGTTCAGCAGGGCCTCGAACTGCGGGGGCGGACTGCCTCGCCGGCTCTCCTCGCGTGCCCCGTCGCACAGGACCCGCGCGGCGGCCACGTCCCCGTCGTCCAGGGCGAGATGGGCGCGCAGGAGCAGGACGAAGGCCTGGGAGTCCGCGACCCGGTACTGCTCGGACGCCTCGCCCGCCTCGTCCAGGGCTTTCAGGGCACCGGCCCGGTCACCCGAGCGGTAGGCGATCTCGGCGAGCCGGGCGACCAGGAACGGTGTCTCGGCGTAGGCGCCCACCTCGTGGGCGAGCCGCAGCGCCTCCTCGTACTCGGCGTGTGCCTCCCGCAGCCGGCCGCGGGCCATGGCCGCCTCCCCGGCCGCGCTGCACACCTGCGCCCGCATCCAGCGGTCGCCCACGCTGCGGCTGATCCGCCGCAGCTGCGCCAGGTCTTCGTCGACGCCGCGCAGGTTGCCGGGCGAGTCGACGACCATGTGCGTACGGAACATCAGGGCGACGCCGACCTCCCAGTCACCGCCGTACGCCCGGCAGTTGGCGACGGCCATGTCCATGGCGGGGCGGATGTCGTCGGCGCTGCTGTACAGGTAGGTGGTCAGCGGCCAGATGAGTCCCGGCATCCGGGCCGCTCGGGGTCCGCCGCCCTCGAAGGAGGCGCGGACCAGGGAGACGTAGCGCAGGGTCCGCTCGTCACGTGCCACGTCCCCCGGCTCGGTCTCCGAGGTCAGGAACAGGTGCATCATCCGCAGGTCCATGCGCAGTTCGTGCCGCGGATGGTTCACCTCCCCGTCCGGGGCGGCCAGGAGGGCGTCGACGGGGTCGAAGCCGTCGGCCACGGGCGGGGGGACGGCGCCGTCGGTCCGCCCGCCCTCGCCCGCCCGGCGGGCGGCGGCGTCGAGGGCGGCGCCCAGGCACAGCACGCGGCGGAACCACTGCATGGCCTCGCGGCGGTAGTTGCGCAGCCACCAGAACCAGCCCATGCCGAGGGCGAGTTCGCCCGCCCGCTGCTCGTCCCCGGCGGCGAGCGCGCGGTCCAGGGCCGCCCTGATGTTGTCCAGCTCGGTCTCCAGCCGGGCGATCCAGGGCAGTTGCCGGGCCGAGCGCAGCTGCGGCTCGGCCTCCTGGACCAGGGCGTGCGCCCACGCGCCGTGCCGCCGCTCGGCGGCCGCACGCAGGCCGGGCACCTCCGCGGCGCGCTCGGTGGCGTACTCGTGGATGGTCTCCAGCATCCGGTACCGCATGCCGCCGTCGGCGGCCGGGGCGGCGACGACAAGGGACTTGTCGACGAGCGCGCCGACGAGGTCGGCGGCGGGGCCGCCGCACACCGCCTCGGCGGCGGCGAGGTCCCAGCCGCCCGCGAAGACGGACGCCTCGCGCAGCATGGTCCGCTCCCCCTCGTCGAGCAGGTCCCACGACCAGTCGACGACGGCCCGCAGCGTCTGCTGGCGGGGCAGGGCGGTGCGGCTGCCCGCGGTGAGCAGCCGGAAGCGGTCGTCGAGCCGGTCGGCGATCTGCCGGGGGGTGAGCATCCGCAGCCGGGCGGCGGCCAGCTCGATGGCCAGGGGCAGGCCGTCGAGGCGGCGGCAGATCTCGGCGACGGCCTCCTCGTCGCCGAGCACCTCGGCCGCGTCGGGGCGGGCGGCGGCGGCACGCTCGGCGAAGAGGCGGTGCGCCTGGTCGGGGACCAGGGGCTCGACCGGGCGCACCAGCTCGCCCGGCACGCCCAGCGGTTCCCGGCTGGTGGCGAGGACCGTGAGTCCGGGACAGCGGGTGAGCAGGACTTCGACGAGGCGGGCGGTCTCGTCGATGAGGTGTTCGCAGTTGTCGAGGATCAGGAGTTCGCTGCGGGGTGCGCAGTACTCGACGAGCAGGGCCACCGGGTCGCTCTGCGGGGTGACCAGCTCGTTGGTCATCAGGACGGTCTCGCGCAGGCCGAGGGCGCTGACCACCGCGCCCGGCACCGCCTCGGGGCGGTCCAGCGGCGCCAGCTCGACCAGCCAGGCCTGGGGAAGCCCGGCGGCGGCTTCCTCGGCGAGGCGGGTCTTGCCGGAGCCGCCCGGTCCGGTGAGGGTGACGAGGCGGGCCCTGTGCAGATCGGAACGGATGGCGGCGAGTTCGGGTTCCCGGCCCACGAAAGAGGTGAGCCGCGGACGGAGGTTGCCGGTCCGTCCGGGCGGGCGGTGGGCGTGGGGCGGGGCCGGCCGCGTGTCTGGGGGCGGCGCCTGGGCCGGGATCGGGGGCGGGTCCTGAAACGGTTCTGCCGCCGGGCCGGGGGAGGCGGTCGCCGGGGTGAGCAGGTCGGCGTGCAGGGCGCGCAGTTCGGGCCCCGGGTCGGTGCCCAGGCCGTCGGCGAGGGCGCGGCGGACCCGCTCGTAGGCGGCGAGGGCGTCGGCGCCGCGGCCGCTGTCGCGCAGGGCGCGGACGAGAAGGGCGTGCAGTGTCTCGTCGTACGGGTGTGCGGTGGTCAGTTCCGTGAGTTCCGGGACGACGTCCACGGCGCGGCCCAGGCGCAGCCGCGCGTCCGCGCGGGCCCGCAGCGCCTCCAGGCGCAGGCTCTCCGGGCGGGCGGCGGCCGTCCGGTCGGGCAGGTCGGCCAGAGCGGGACCGTGCCACAGGGCGAGGGCCTCGTCCAGGTGGCGGTCCGCGGCGCAGGCGTCGTCACGGGCGAGGGCGGCGGTGCCCTGCCGTACGAGCCGTTCGAAGGCGAAGAGGTCGACGTCCTCCGGTGCCACGGCGAGCCGGTAGCCGCCCGGCTCGGAGCGGACGGCGTCCTTGCCGAGGGCGCGGCGCAGGCGGCCCACCAGGGCCTGGAGCGCGGCGGGGGCGTTCTGCGGCGGGGCATCACCCCACACCTCGTCGATCAGGACGTCCGGGCCGGCGATCCGGCCGGGACGCAGGGCGAGGGCGGTGAGCAGGGCCCGCAGCCGGGGACCGCCCACGGGTACGGCGACACCCCGGCCGTCCTCCGCCCGGGTGACACCGAGAATTCTGTACTGCACCGGACCATTGTCGCCGGGGGCGGGAAGTGGGGCACCGGGATTGTCCCCGGGCGGCCCCGGCACGGCCGGCCGCGCTCGGCGGCTGCGCGCCCGGTACCACCGGCCGCCCGCCGAGCCCGTCCGAGCCCCGGCCCCCCGCTACCGCTCCACC
Source organism: Streptomyces sp. NPDC006743 (assembly GCF_040703815.1). Lineage (NCBI taxonomy): Bacteria > Bacillati > Actinomycetota > Actinomycetes > Kitasatosporales > Streptomycetaceae > Streptomyces > Streptomyces sp. NPDC006743. Next base: position 13,124 of record NZ_JBEYJA010000036.1, read on the forward strand.
CCGGCACGCTCCCGCACCTCACACCCGGGCCACCGCACTGCCCCTGCGCGCACCCGCACGACGCACCAAGGTCACCGCACCGTCCCTGCGCGCGCCCACACGGGGCGCCCGGCGGGCCCAGGCGACGATCCGGGTCAGCTCCTCCCCTGCGCGCGCCCGCGCGGGGCGCCCGGGCTCCGCACCGGGACGGTCGCCGTCTCACGCCCCGGACGCCAGTGCTCCGCGCTGGGGGGCGATGCCTCCCGGTACCGCGCGCGAGCGGGCGGGGGTGCCCGTCCAGCAGGTGCCGCGGCGGGCCAGCAGGCGGCGCAGCCACATCTCCAGGGAGACCAGGTCCGCGAGGCCGTCCAGGGGCAGCGGTTCGCCCTGGGCCGCCGCGCGCAGGGCCTTGCGGACCACCCGCGCCTCCACCAGGCCCGCCTCGGCGAGCAGGGGGGTGGCGAACAGGGCCATCAGGTCGTCGACGGCCACGCGCAGACCCGCGCGCGCGGCGGACGCCGCGGGGGCGTGCGAGGGCGCGCCCCAGCCGGGGGGCAGCTCGCCCACTCCGGCGCCCTCGAGGACGGTGCGCAGGATGGCCGCGCGGGCTCCCGGCCGCACGCGCAGCGCCTCGGGCAGCGCCCGGCAGGCCCGTACGACCTGGTTGTCGAGGAAGGGGGTGTGCAGCCGCTGGGAGCGGATCTCCGCGGCCTGCTCCAGGACGCGCAGGTCCGCGGCGTGCCGGGCGAGGGCGGCACGCGCGCGGTAGTCGCCCGGCCGCTGCCCGGGGCCGACCCCCGAGCGGTTCGTCGCACTCTGGAGGCGAACCGATACTTCAGCCAGGGCCTCACCGGTCAGCCAGCGGGCCGCGGGGCCGGGTCTGGCCCAGGTGAGCGCGGCCAGGGAGGCGCCCACCGCGCCGCCCGGCTCCTCGAACCGGCGCTGGAGCAGCCGCTCGGCCAGCTCCTCGAGACCGGCCCGGTACGGCGTCCGGGCGAGCCGCCGCGCCGCGCTGTACACGCGCGCGGGGACCGTCACCGACCCGTCGGCCCTGGCGAGCGCGGCGACCGGCCGGACCAGGTGGCGCCGTTGGCGGTCCATCAGGAGGTCGGCCAGGCGGGCGGGGTGCGCGTCCAGGACCTGGCGGGCGCCGTGGCCGGTGAAGTGGTCCGCGCTGCCCGACGCGAGGCGGGCCCGGTGCCGTGCCGCGGTCACCAGCGAGGGGCCGGGCTCGTCGGTCAGCGGGCCCTCCAGGTCGGCGTAGGGCAGTACCTCGTCACCGCCGGCCACCACCACGTGGTGCAGGCGGGGGTTGGCCGCGAGGGTCCCGGCCCGCTCCAGTTCGGCCTCGCGCCCGCCGACGGCGAGGTCGTTGAAGGTGACGGCCAGCAGGCGCTCGCCGGCGCCGGTGCCGTGGCCCAGGAGGGTGCCGGGGTTGCCGGGCAGGCCCGCCGCCAGCAGGGCGAGGGTGCCCGAGGCGGGTCCGCCGGACAGGTCGGCGCCGATGCCGGGCACCGGCATGCCGCGGGCCGCGCGGCGCTCGGCGGGGCCCATGCCCGGGACCGGGCCGGGGTCGATCTCCGGTACGTGCCGGGGCGCGGAGAGGCGGGCGCGGACGGCCTCGACCAGGGCGTCCCGTACGGCGCCGACCGCGCTGTCGGGGTCCGCCGGGGGCGCGGCCACGGCGAGGGAGGCGACCGGCTCGTAGCCCGCGACCTCGCGCGCCCCGGCGCGCAGGATCAGCGCGTGCCCCGGCGGAATGCGCCGTACGGCCTCGTACGGCGTGGAGTCGTCCAGCGCGGCGGGGACGTCGGGGGCGGCGAGCAGGGCGGCGAGGTGCCCGAAGTCGAGGTTGGCCTCGACGAGGTCGGCCAGCGGCAGCGCGGCCGTCGCGTACGCCGTGCCGCCCGCCCAGGGCGTGTGGAACACCGGGCGGGCGCCGGCGAGGTCGCCGCAGACGGTGAGGCGGCGGCCCACCTGGACGACGGCGGTGTAGCTGCCCGGCCAGGCGGTCAGGTGCCGCAGTGCGCCCCCGCGCGCGGCCAGCAGGCCGACCCGCAGCTGTTCGTCGGAGGCTCCGCAGGTGCCGAGCACCGCGATCCGCGTCTGGGCGTCGGCCCGTACCAGCCGGACCTCGTCGGGCCGCCAGTCACCCACCGCCCACAGCGGGTCCGGGTCGCCCCACAGGAGCTGTGAGCCCACCGGCTGCACGGTCTCGCCGTCGTACCCGGTGGCACCCGCCGCACCGATCCCTGCGGTGCCCGCGGCGGCGCTGCTCCATCCCACCAACCACCGCATCGACGCCTCCACGGACCCGGGACCGCACGAACCGGGTCCCATGCTGCCACGAAGGCGGCGCACCGGAGGGGAGGCGGAGCCGCCTTCGGTGCACCGTGCGCGCCCTCGCGCGCCTGCCCGCCCGATGGCCAACGCCCGTACGGGGCAGGGACACTGCGACCTGAATGCGCCCCCTGATGCGCTCCCCGCGATACCCCATGCGCCCTCAACTGCCGTGGTGGGGACGGAAATTCACGGCAGGAGGCAGGGGCGCCTTTCGGCCAAATCGGCGCGCCGGAGACGGACGTGCACACGCTCCGTACACGCTCTGCGCAGGGCGCGGACAACGCGCGGTCCGGGAGGCACGGTTGGCCTCCCGGACCCTTCCGCCGCCCGCGGGGATGAAGGCGGCGGTGTCCCCCAGCCCACTGGATCCAGTACAGCGGGCCGACCCACGCACCGCCCATGGAACCGCTCCCGGGATGGCCGGAGAAGAGCGCACGGGCGGGCGCACGACCACACACAGGGGGCACGTCGCCACCGTGCGTGCAGGGCCCGTACGGCCGTGCGGGCCACAATCCCGCCAACCGGAAGAATGCCCCTTAACGCTTGGGATGCGGCGAACTACGCTGGGTTTACGAATGCCGCGTGGTTATGCCAGCGCGGCAGCCGTCTGTGTCGAGGGGTGGCGCATGTCCAGGGAGCAACGCGGGCCGAACGAGAAACTCGGCGCCGTTCTCGCCCTCGCGGGAATCAGCAACGCAGGACTCGCGCGGCGCGTCAACGACCTCGGCGCCCAACGCGGGTTGACCCTCCGCTACGACAAGACCTCCGTGGCGCGCTGGGTCTCCAAGGGGATGGTGCCGCAGGGTGCGGCGCCGCACCTCATCGCGGCCGCCATCGGCCAGAAGCTCGGCCGCCCGGTGCCGCTGCACGAGATCGGCCTGGCGGACGCGGACCCCGCGCCCGAGGTGGGCCTCGCCTTCCCCAGGGACGTCGACCAGGCCGTGCGCGCGGCCACGGAGCTGTACCGCCTCGACCTCGCCGGCCGCCGGGCCGGCTCCGGCGGCATCTGGCAGTCGCTGGCCGGATCGTTCGCCGTGACCGCGTACGCGACACCCGCCTCCCGGTGGCTGATAACCCCGGCCGACAGCTCGGTGGCGCGCGAGGCGGGCGGGGCGGAGGGCTCGGGCGCACCGGTCAAAGTCGGCCACAGCGACGTGCGGAAACTGCGGGAGGCCGCCGAGGACGCCAGGCGCTGGGACTCCAAGTACGGAGGCGGCGACTGGCGTTCGTCCATGGTGCCCGAGTGCTTACGCGTGGAGGCCGCGCCGCTCCTGCTCGGGTCGTACTCCGACGAGGTCGGCCGTGCGCTGTTCGGCGCCTCGGCCGAACTGACGCGGCTGGCCGGCTGGATGGCGTTCGACACCGGCCAGCAGGAGGCCGCCCAGCGGTACTACATCCAGGCGCTGCGCCTCGCGCGCGCGGCGGCCGACGTGCCCCTGGGGGGATACGTCCTGGCGTCGATGTCCCTGCAGGCCACCTACCGGGGCTTCGGCGACGAGGGCGTCGATCTCGCGCAGGCCGCCCTGGAACGCAACCGCGGCCTGGCCACGGCCCGCACCATGAGCTTCTTCCACCTGGTCGAGGCACGTGCCCACGCGCGCGCGGGCGACGCCCAGGCGGCGGGCGCCGCCCTGAAGGCCGCCGAGGGCTGGCTGGAGCGGTCCCGGGAGGGCGACAACGACCCGACCTGGCTCGGTTTCTACGGCTACGACCGGTTCGCCGCCGACGCCGCCGAGTGCTACCGCGATCTGAAGGCGCCCCGCCAGGTCCGGCGCTTCACCGAACAGGCGCTGTCGAAACCGACGGAGGAGTTCGTGCGCTCGCACGGCCTGAGACTGGTGGTCTCGGCGGTCGCCGAACTGGAGTCGGGCAACCTCGACGCGGCCTGCGAGCAGGGGGTGCGGGCGGTGGAGGTCGCCGGACGCATCTCCTCCGCGCGGACCACCGAGTACGTCCGGGACCTCCTGCACCGGCTGGAGCCCTACAGCGACGAACCGCGGGTGGTCGAGCTGCGCGAGCGGGCCAGACCGCTGCTGATGACCACGGCCTGAGCGGGACACCGAGGGGCCCCGGTCCGGGCGGGCCGCCGAGGATCACGGCCCGAGCGGGACGGGGCCGGCCGGGCACAGGGGGGACACCCGGCGCACACGGACGGGCCGCTCCCGGTTTGAAGGCATTGTCAGTGGCGCAGTGCACTATCGGAACCGGGAGGTGGAGCAGGTGCGGGAGATCGCTCACGACTGCGATGCGCTGGTGATCGGCGGCGGCATCGTCGGCCTGTCGACGGCGTACGCGATCACACGCGCCGCGCCGGGCACCCGGGTGACGGTGCTGGAGAAGGAACCGGGCCCGGCCCGCCACCAGACCGGACGCAACAGCGGGGTCATCCACAGCGGGATCTACTACCGGCCGGGCTCCCTCAAGGCGCGGTACGCGGTGCGCGGTGCCGCGGAGATGGTCAAGTTCTGCGCGGAGTACGGCATCGCGCACGCCGTCACCGGCAAGCTGATCGTCGCCACCCGGCGCGAGGAGCTGCCCCGGCTGCACGCCCTGGTGCAGCGCGGCCGGGAGAACGGCATACCGGTGCGTGAGCTGGGCGCCGCCCAGATCGCGCAGTACGAGCCGGAGGTGCGCGGCCTGGCCGCGATCCACGTGGGCACGACCGGCGTCTGCGACTACACGGCCGTGGCCCGGCAGCTCGCGGCCGCCTCGGGCGCGGAGATCCGCTACGGCGCCCGGGTCGTGCGCGTGGACCGGCGTCCCGGCCGGGGCGTGGCCGTCCGGACGGCCCGCGGCGACGTCGTCCGCGCGCGCGTGCTGGTCAACTGCGCGGGGCTGCACTGCGACGAGGTGGCGCGGCTGACCGGGGACGAGCCGGAGGCGCGGATCGTCCCCTTCCGCGGGGAGTACTACGAGCTGGCGCGGCCGGAGCTGGTGCGGGGGCTGGTGTATCCGGTGCCCGACCCGGCCTTCCCGTTCCTCGGCGTGCACCTCACGCGCGGGATCGACGGCGGTGTCCACATCGGTCCGAACGCGGTGCCGGCGCTGGCCCGCGAGGGGTACGGGTGGGGCGTCGTACACCCCCGTGAGCTGGCGGGGACGCTGACCTGGCCCGGCTCGTGGCGGATCGCCCGGCGGCACTGGCGCTACGGGGCGGGGGAGCTGCGGCGGTCGGTGTCCAGGGCGGCGTTCACCGAGGCGGTGCGCAGGCTGCTGCCCTGCGTCGAGGAGAGCGACCTCGTGCCCGCGCCCGCGGGCGTCCGGGCGCAGGCCGTCCTGCGGGACGGGACGCTGGTGGACGACTTCCTCATCCGGGAGGGGGCGCGGGCCGTGCACGTGCTCAACGCGCCGTCCCCGGCGGCGACGGCCTCCCTGCCGATCGGGCGGGAGGTGGCCCGCCGAGCGCTGCGTGCCCTGGCGACGGGATGAGCCCCGGACGCAGCGCCGAGCGGCGCCCCCGGGGGGGCGGCGGGCGGCCCGTGCGGGAGGGCCGGGGCAGCCGGGGGCCGGGGAAGCGTCCGGGGCCCGGGCAGCCGGGGCCGACGGAGCGTCCGGGGCGGGCGCCGGACGGAACAGAGGCGGGCGGTCCGAGCCGGAGGGCCGGGCCGACCGACGGGCCAGGGGGGCGTCCGGGGCCGGCGCCGACGTGAGAGGGACGGGCGGGGAGGCCGGGTGCGTCGCTCGGCATCGTCCCGTGCCGTCCGGCCCGTAAAATGGAACGCACTGTGTCTGACTCCTTGAACACCCCCGCCGCCTCCACTGCCCCGCACGCCCCCGGTGTGTCCGTCCGGCACACCCGGGCCAAGGGAGAGCCGCGGTTTCCCGACGGGCCGCAGGCGGACCCGGCCGGGTCGCACTTCGAGCGGCGGATCCGCAGTTTCCAGCCGCGCCGCAGCCGGGTGACCGCCGGGCAGGCGGACGCGCTGCAGCGGCTGTGGCCCCAGTGGGGACTGGACATCGACGGACAGCGGGTGCTCGACCTGGCCGAGCTGTTCGGCAACGCCCGCCCCGTCGTCCTGGAGATCGGGTTCGGCATGGGCGAGGCCACCGCGCAGATGGCCGCCGCCGACCCGGACACCAACATCCTCGCCGTCGACGTGCACACCCCCGGCCAGGGCAATCTGCTGAGCCTCGCCGACCGGAGCGGACTCACCAACGTCCGGGTCGCCAACGGCGACGCGATCATCCTGCTGCGCGAGATGCTCACCCCCGACTCCCTGGACGGACTGCGCGTCTACTTCCCCGACCCGTGGCCCAAGAAGCGGCACCACAAGCGGCGGCTGATCCAGCCGGAATTCCTGACTCTGGCCGCCGCCCGGCTCAGGCCCGGCGCGATCGTGCACTGCGCGACCGACTGGGAGCCGTACGCCGAACAGATGCTTCAGGTGCTGAGCGCGCACCCCGCCTTCGCGAACACGCGGCCCGACGGCGGTTACGCGCCCCGCCCCGCCTTCCGCCCGCTGACCCGCTTCGAGGGCCAGGGCCTGGACAAGGGCCACGTCGTGAACGACCTGCTCTTCCGGCGCGTACCGCACGGGGACGCCCACGGCACCGGCCCCCGCACCGGACACCCCGGCCGGCACCCCGGCCTGGACTGACGCACCGCCACACCCCCTCGCCCGGACCGACGCACGACCCCACACCCTGTCCCGGCGGACGCACCACCACGCCCCCCGGTCCCGGCGGACGAGGCACCGTCGCGATCGTCACCTCCCCTCGTTAGGGTCAATGACGTGGCCACCTGTCCCCCGTACCCGACGTATCCGAGCGGTCCGCCGCCCATAGCCGACGGCCGGCCGCGGCACGCGCACTGGTGGCACGGGCGAGGGGTGCGCTACGGCGCTCTCGCCGCGCTGCTCGCGCTGTCCGGGCTCGTCATCCTCGCCCTGGTCCGCCGGCAGACCGGCACCGAAGGGTTCCTGGTCGGTCTCGGCCTGGCCGTGCTGCCGGTCCCGCTGCTGACGGCCGCCTTCCGCTGGCTGGACCGGGTCGATCCCGGCCCCTGGCGGAACATGATCTTCGCCTTCGCCTGGGGCGCCTGCGCGGCGGCGCTGATCGCGATCGTCGCGAACAGCTTCGCGACCAAGTGGATCGCGACCGCGACCGCCGACCCGGCCGGCGCGGACACCCTGGGCGCGACGGTGATAGCGCCGGTCGTGGAGGAGTCCGCGAAGGCCGCCGCCGTCCTGCTGATCTTCCTCTTCCGCAGACGCGACTTCACCGGCATCGTCGACGGCGTGGTCATCGCCGGGACCACGGCCACCGGCTTCGCCTTCACCGAGAACATCCTCTACCTCGGCACCGCCTTCGGCACCGACCAGATGACCGGCGGCCAGGGCATCGCCTCCGTCACCGCGGCGACCTTCTTCGTGCGCGTGATCATGTCCCCGTTCGCGCATCCGCTGTTCACGGTCTGCACCGGCCTCGGTTTCGGGATCGCCGCCCTGGCCGGGGAGCGCCGGCGCCGCGGCCGGCTGCTGCTGCCACCGGCCGGCCTGCTGCTCGCGATGGGCATGCACGCGTTCTGGAACGGCTCGTCGACCTTCGGCCGGTACGGGTTCTTCGCGGTCTACGGCGGTTTCATGGTGCCCGCCTTCGGACTGCTCACCTGGCTGGTCGTCTGGACCCGGCAGCGCGAGCTGCGCGCCATCCGCGAGGAGCTGCCCGCGTACGCCGCCGCCGGCTGGCTGACGGCCGCCGAGCCGTTCGCCCTGGGGTCCATGCGAGCACGCCGGCTGGCCCGTGAGTACGCCGGCCGGCACCTGGGCAAGGCCGCGGCGCGGACGGTGGCGCAGTACGAGGCCTACGCGACCTCGCTGGCCTTCCTGCGCCGCCGGGGGCGCCTGGGCCGGGTCCGCGCCGGCTTCGGCGAACGGGAGCGGGAGCTGCTGCACGAGATGTGGCGCAGGCGCGAGGTGGCCCAGCCCGCCCTGGACCACGCGGCACGGATGACCGCGCCGCCCGTACGGGTCGTCCCGCCGCCCTGGCCGACGTACGGCCTGTACGGGTACGGGACGTCCGGGTACGGATACGGGCAGGCCCCGCAGGGACAGCCCGTGTACGGGCAGCCGCCGTACGGGCAGCCGCCGTACGGGCAGCCCTCGCCCGGACAGCCTCCCCACGGGCCGGCGGGACCCGCGGGGCCGGTCGCGCCGTACCCCGCGGGCTCGGCGGGGTACGGCCCGCACCAGCCCTACCGGGCGCAGCCGTGAGGCCGTGACGCCGTGAGGCTCAGGCGGAGGCCTGCGTGAGCCTCGTGACCTCTTCGTCCGTCAGTTCCAGTCCGGCCACCGCCAGCAGCGCCGGGAGCTGTTCCACCGTCCGGGCCGAGGCGATCGGGGCGGCCACGGTCGGCTGGGCCGCCAGCCAGGCCAGGGCCACCGTGGCCGGCTCGGCACCGCGGGCGCGGGCGACCTCGTCGAGCGCGGCCAGGACCTTCTGGCCGCGCTCGCTCGCCAGGTGCTTGGCCGCACCCTCCGCGCGCGGGCTGTCGACCGTGGCGCCGGGCCGGTACTTGCCGGTCAGGAACCCCGAGGCCAGCGCGAAGTACGGGACGGCGGACAGACCGGCCCGCTCGGCGAGGTCCCGCAGGCCGCCCTCGTAGGTGTCCCGGGAGACGAGGTTGTAGTGCGGCTGGATCGCCACGTACCGGGCGAGTCCCTCGCGCTCGGAGAACTCCAGGGAGGCGGCCAGGCGCTCGGCGGAGATGTTGGAGGCGGCGATGTGCCGCACCTTGCCCGCCCTCACCAGTTCGTCGAGGGCGCCGATGATCTCCTCCACCGGCACGTCGGGCTGGTCGAAGTGGGTGTAGTAGAGGTCGATGTGGTCGGTGCCCAGACGCTTGAGGGAGGCGTCGGCCGCGGCCCTGATGTTGGCTGCGGACAGGCCTTGGAAGTCCGGGTGCTGGCTGACCTTGGTGGCGATGACGACGTCGGAGCGGTTGCCGCGCTCCTTGATCCACTTGCCGATGATCGTCTCGGACTCACCGCCGTGGTTGCCCTCCACCCACGCCGAGTAGGAGTCGGCGGTGTCGATGAAGTTGCCGCCGGCCGCCGTGTAGGCGTCCAGGACGGCGAAGGACTGCGCCTGGTCGGCGGTCCAGCCGAAGACGTTGCCGCCGAGGGCGAGCGGGAAGACCTCGAGGCCGGACGGGCCCAGCTTGCGTAGAGAAGTCATGCTTCTCATCAACGACCAGTGCGGAGTGCCCCATTCCGCGCCCCGCCGGTGACCGGCGCAAAGGTTGCGCAAACCACCCGGTCGGCAGGCGGACCGCACAGACCTGAAGGGGCGGGGCCCGGGCCGCCGGCGGGGCCGGACCATGGGCGGGCAGCGACCCGTCGGCGGGCCGGGCCGAGGGCGGGAACCGGTCTGTCGACGACCAGCGACCCGTCGGCGGGACCCGGCCTCTCAGCGGGCGTGGCCCGTCGGCAGGACCCGGGCCGTCAGTGGGGTCCGGGCCCGTGCCCTCGCGGGCGGCGGCGTGCCGGTGGGCGGCGGTCCGTCAGGGGGTGAGGCCCTTGGACTGGAGCCACGCCATCGGGTCGATGCCGGCGGCCTGGCCGTCCGGGTGGACCTCCAGGTGCAGGTGCGGCCCCGTGACGTTGCCGGTGGCGCCCACCCGGCCGATGACCTCGCCCGTGCTCACCTTCTGGCCGGCCGCGACGCTGATCGACGACTGGTGGCAGAACCACAGTTCGGTGCCGTCGTCCAGGGTGAGGATCGTGCGGTAGCCGTAGGCGCCGGCCCAGCCCGCCTCGGTGACGGTACCGCTGTGGACGGCCTTGATCAGGGTGCCGGTGGGCGCGGCGAAGTCGAGTCCGGTGTGGTGCCCGGAGGACCACATGGAGCCGGCCTGCCCGAAGGTGGAGGTGAGGGTGTACGAGGAGGTCGGCAGCGTGTACTGCTTGGCCAGCGCGGCCAGCCGGGCCGCCTCGGCCTCCTTCCGGGCCTGCTCCTCCGCCTTCTTCTTCGCGGCGGCGGCCTTGGCCTCGGCCTCCTTCTTCGCCTGGGCCGCGGCCTCCTCGGCCTGCCGGACGGCCTTGCGGACCGCGGCCGCCTCCGTGGCCGCCCTGGCCCCCGCCTCGGCCTGGGCCTGCTGCTGCTCGGCCTGGGCCATGATCCGGTTGCGCAGCGCCTCGCCCGCGTCCGGGGCGGTGTGCGCGGTCGTTGCGGCACTCCGGGCCGGAGTCTCGGCGACGTCGCTGAGCGCGGTCGCGGAACCCTCCTGGCCGTCGTGGCCGGATGCCTCGAAGAGACCACCCACGGCGGGCAGGCCCTGCAGGGCGGGAACATCGGGCAGGGAGATCGAGACCGGCGGCTTGCCGGTGTTGGCGCTGGCCATGCCGCCCGCCCCGACGGCCGCCATGACGCCCACGCCGAGCACGGTGGAACTGCGGGCGAGCCCGCCGCCGCGCTGCTTGGCCACACGGTGCCGGCCGCGGACGGGACGCAGGGAGTCCTCGGTGGGGTTCCACTCCTCCCAGGGGCCCTCGTCGGGGTGCCGGTCACCGTAGGCGAAGGACTCGGTGCGCCGGCTCGGCACCGACGGGGCTTCAGAGGCAGGCGGGTTGGACGCCACGCGGGCGTGCTCCTTTCCTTCCGTCTCGCCTACCGGGTTAGCTGACGGGTTCGGAGCGGGAAGGTCTCCTACGCGCGTCAACCAGCCGCGTACGCACGGCGGATGACGCCCGATTCACCCCAAGTTGGTGGTTCCCCGGTTCCCTCGCGGGATTCGGCGCGCGCGCACGGAGCCGCCTTCGGTGACGGCTGGGACGACCGCGCTGCGTTATCGAACGTTAATAGACCTGGGGCCCCGATTCCAAGCCGGTCGTCTTGATCCTTAAACCTTTTTGGCCAGAACATAAGCCTCACGAGGGATGAAAGCGGGGTGAGTTGACTGGACTTCAGGCCACATCACGGCGCCATCGGGCCGCGTCCGGCCCGGACGGTTCGGTGATGGTGTGTCAGTTGTTATGCGGACGGGGACGGCCCGCTCACGTCGGGTCACCGCGATCAATGAGCGGCCGGAGCACCGGAACGAACGGACCCGAACGGATACGAACGGAAAACGACTCAGGGCCGGAATCCTTGATCGGATTCCGGCCCTGGGCCTTCAGTAGCGGGGACAGGATTTGAACCTGCGACCTCTGGGTTATGAGCCCAGCGAGCTACCGAGCTGCTCCACCCCGCGTCGTTGAAACCAGTGTACGTCATCCCCGGGGTGGAATGCACACCCGTCACAGCAGGTGGCGATTGGGCGCCTTGGCCCGACCCTCGAACTCCGGCAGGACGACGACGTCCGCGCCCGCGGCCGCCAGCACCCCGGACCCGTCGGCCGCCTCGACGAACGTGTCCGGCTCCCGCCAGGCCGTGACCACTCGCCGCACTCCCGCGTCCAGAATCAGCCGGGCGCACGGACGCGGCCGGGAGGCGCGTCGGGCGCACGGTTCCAGACTGCTGTACACCGTGGCGTCCGGCAGCCGCGGATCGGCCGGATCGATCTTCGCGAGCGCGGCCTCCTCGGCGTGCACCACCGGATCGCCGGCCTCCCGCGAGTGGCCGCGGGCCAGCTCGGTGCCGTCGGCGGCGACCACCACCGCGCCCACGCTGAACGCCGTCCGCGACGGCCGGCACTGGCCGGCCAGCTCGCACGCGATCCGCAGCCAGTGCCGGTCGGCGGGAACGGGGGCGGCTCCCGTGCCGGGGGCCGTGGGCTCGTAGCGCATGAGGACGACGTCGCCGAGGGCCCGCGTCTCCACCAGCCGCAGCCGTCCCCTCTGGTACGCGCCCGGCCCGAACAGCCTTGGGGCGCCGGGGTCCCCGACGAGCAGCGGCGCGAGCACGAGGTGCAGTTCGTCGGCGAGGTGCCGCTGGAGCAGCTGGGTGTGCACGGTGCCGCCGCCCTCGACCATGAGCCGGCGCACCCCGCGCACGTCGTGCAGGTGCTCCAGCACCGCGTGCCAGTCGAGTTCGGCGCCGAGCGCCACCACGGAGACGGCCTCGGCACCGGCACCTGCCGCGGCATCCGCACCGGCGTCGTCGGTGCCGGCGTCGCCTGCCGGCCCGGTGCCGATGCCCGCGCTGCGCAGGCGCTCGGCGCCCTCGTCCGTCGTGTAGACGGCCTTCTCCCCGCCGGTGTGCCAGAAGCGGGCCCGCGGGTCCAGCTCCCCGGAGGCGGTGACCGTGACTTTCAGCGGATGCTCGGGCCGGCCCGCCGCGACCCGGGCGGCGCGCCGCTCGGGCGAGTTGACCAGCAGGCGGGGGTTGTCGGCGCGCACCGTCCCGGCCCCGACGAGGATCGCGTCCACGCTCGCCCGTACGTCGTCGACCCGGTCGAAGTCGGCGGGGCCGGACAGCAGGAGACGGCTCGGACCGGTGTCGTCCAGGAAGCCGTCCAGGGAGACGGCGGCGGACAGCAGGACGTGGGGGAGGGGCATCGGCGCACTCTCTCTCGGCGATGGGCGGGCTGCTCGCAGGCGTGGGGGCGCCTCGGGTTTTCTACCAGTCCGTCCGGGCGGCCCGGCGCGCTGGGCCGTGCGCCGGCGCGGGGAGAGGGCGTGCCGGCGCGGGGAGGGGGTGCGTCACGCGCCGGGGGTCACCCCGTCCAGTGTCCCGAGGTGAACGTCACCGCGAGGACGGTCGTCAGCGGCGCCACCACGCCGACGTAGGCCTCCTTCACCCAGCGGTGCCGCAGGCTCCAGTGCGCCAGGCCCGTCCACAGCGGCCACCAGATCAGGGTGGCCCGCGGCACGGAGAGGTACCAGTAGGAGGTGCCCAGCGCCCACAGGTTGAGCGCGATGAACACGGCCTCCGGCCAGCGGCGGCGCACCAGCAGGACGCCCAGCAGCAGCACCCCGGCGGCCATGGCGGCCAGTTCCAGCTGGAACTCGACGGCGTACCCGGTGCTCTGGAGGTGGCCGAAGGCGTTGCGCCAGGTGTGGCGGAACGCTTCGGCGGGGCTGTGGAAGTCGCGGTACCAGCCGCGTTCCTCGGCGTGCTTCCAGGCCATCCAGTCGCCGGTCCGTACCCGCAGGTAGACGGTGTACGCGGCGGCGGGCACCGCCGGCAGCAGGCACCAGCCGAGCGGGCGCAGCCGGCGGGGCAGCGAGCGGCGGGAGGGGTCTCCCGTCCGCCCTTGTGAGCGGATGACGATCACGAGTTCGACCGCGAGGGCGGCGGCCAGGAACAGGCCGCTGATCCGCACGGTGGTGGCGGCGGCGCACAGGAGGGCCGCGAGCGGCCAGTTGCGGTGCCTGGCCGCCAGCCAGGCCGGGAGGGCCAGCGCGAGGAAGAGCGACTCGGTGTAGCCGGCGGCGAGGAACACCGCGGCGGGCGAGAACAGCAGGAAGGCGGCGGCCCGCGGGCCGGACCGGTCACCGTCCGCCCGGCCGGTTCCGGCGATCCGGGCCAGGGCCACCACGGCCACCGCACCGCTCACCAGGGAGACCAGCAGTCCGGCCACGGTCCAGTGCGGGACGAGGACGTGGACGGCGCGCAGCGCGAGGGGGAAGCCGGGGAAGAAGGCCACCCGGTTGTCCTGCAGGGGATCGACGCCGGGGAACGGGTCGAAGTAGCCGTACTGGGCTATGTGCTGGTAGTGGACCCAGTCCCACTGCTCCCAGCGCGACAGCCAGGTGGCGGGTGTCCTGTCCGGGGCGCCGGCGGGGGCCAGCCAGGCGCTGGCGTAGGCGACGAGCCACAGTCCGAGGCGGGTGAAGAGGTACAGGCGCAGCACCCGCAGGTCGGTCGGGGTGAGCCGGCCGGCCAGGCGCCGCAGCCGGCGCCCGCCGGGCGGCCCGGACCCTTCGGCGGAGGCGGGGCGCGGTGCGCGGGTACCGCCCGCCCGGGGCGTGCCCGGTGTCTGGGCGGTGGGCAGGGTCGTGGTCATCGGGCGTCCGTTCCTGGGGGTACCGGGCGGGCGGGTCGGGGCGGGTGGGCCGGCAGGGCTGGGGGCGGTCGGGAACGGGGGCGCGCGGGGCGGGTGGGGTGTGACGGTCGCGTAGGTGGGGGCGGTCCGGCCCGGGCGGGCCTAGCCGGGCGGCCCGGTGAGGGACGAACTGCTGGGCGGGGGCATGGTCCACGAGGGCGGGGCGTACGTGGCCGGCGGGGAACTCCCGGCCGTGCCCCGCGCGCCGCCCGTCCCGGTCGTCTCCGCCCCGGCCGCCGTCCCTGTGGTCCCTGCCGTCCGGGTCCCGCTCGTCGCGTCGGTCGTCTCCGACGCACCCGGCGGCCCGGCGGGGGACATCGAGGAGGTCCGGCCCGCCGGTGGCGGAGAGGTCGGGCCGCCCGGGGTGAAGCCCGGTGCCGGTGACGTCCCGGGGAAGGAAGGCGAGGGCAGCGGGCTGGACGCCGGGCGCGGCACGGGCGCGGCGGGCTCCACGCCGGCGCGGGTGCCGGGCAGCAGGAAGACCCCGACGCCGACACCCGCGACCGCGAGCAGCGACCCGACGGCCCGCTGCGCCGTCCGGGCCCGGCGGCGGGCCCGCACCCCCGCCCACAGGCGCTCGCGGTGGCGGGCCTCGAAGGGAGCGTGCTCCTCGGCGGCGCGCATCATCCGCGTCAACTGCCGTTCGAAGTGGTCCATGTGTCTCCTTCAGCCCACCGACTCGCTGACGTCGTCCAGGAGCTGCCGCAGCCGGGCCACTCCGCGCGCGGCGTGCGACCTGGCGGTGCCCACCGGGCAGCCCAGCGCGTCCGCCACCTGGCTCTCGGAGAGGTCCTGGTAGTAGCGCAGCACCACCACCGCCCGCTGCCGCGCCGGCAGCCGGGCCAGCGCCGCTTCCAGGCGCGAGCGCTCCGCGACGGTCGCGGACACGTCCCCCGACTCCGGCAGCTCGGGCACCTGGTCGACGGGGCGCTCACCCCACCAGCGCCGGCGCGCCGAGCGGGCCGCCGCGCGCGCCATCACCGTGCGTACGTACGCCTCGGGCGCCTCATGGGCCACTTTCGGCCATACGAACCAGAGTTTGACGAGCGACTCCTGCACGAGATCCTCGGCCCGGTGCCGGTCACCGCCGGTGAGCAGCCGGGCGAGGTGGAGCAGGACCGCCCAGCGGGCCGCCACGAACTCGTCGAACTCACCGCCCTGAGCCTGCCGCATCCACACCGTCCCCGTTCCCGCCGGTCGCTTACACCCGGGGAAAGACTGTGACAGGCGCCGTTCTATGCACCGATCCGCTGTGATCCGGATCACTGGGGGCTGTGGCTCGGGGGTTCATCAGGCAGGAACGCCGTAGGAAGGGCGGCCACATAGCGGACCGGCCGTGCCGCATGGCATCGATCATGACCAGGCGGAGGAGCGGCCGCCGTTCAGCGGGTGGGGAACTGCCTTAAGAGCTGCGAACACGTGCCCGCCCTCGGCCCGACAGCGTTCGATCCGCGGGCCACCGGCACATCCGCGCATGCGTCACACGCGGATTGACGCCGAGTCCGAAAAGCAGCGGGGAGTGGAGGCCGTGTCACTCGCTCGGCCTGGGTCCCACTCCTCTTCCCCCTCCATGCACCGGAAGGCGTCACGGGACAGTGAGGCGGTCTCTGCGCAGGCCCTCATACCGCTTCCCTCGCTGGATAGGGGCGTCACCGCGATCCCGGCGACGCCGGTGCTCGCCGTGACGGGGAGTAGCGTGGTCAGAGGCGAGGCGCATCCTGTGTTCGCCTGACCTCGAACGGGTGGTCCTCATGACCGTCTCCGACCCATCCCCTGAGCCCCGGCATCTGCCGAGTGGCATCCACCAGACCGTACGACCGGGGTGCGCCTTGCTCCGGCTGGAGACGACGGCATCACGCGAAGGGGTTCTCGACGGGGCGTGGTGGCCGAGGTCCCATGACATCGGTGCGGAGTTGCCGGCCCTGCTGGCGGCGCTCACGGAACACCTCGGTCCCCTGAGCCGGGTCGGGCTGGACGCCACGGCCTGGGAGGGGCTCCCGACGCGGATCATCGTGGACGATCGCGTGGTGCACGTGGTCTCCTTCCCGGTAGGTGATGACACCATCTTGATCACCCGGGGCGACAGGGACCACTTCTCGCTGCTGGTCGTCCCTCCGGAGGCCACACCCGAGGCCGCTCGCGCGGCGATGGCCCAGGCCGTCCTGGGCGGCAACGTCAGCTCGGCGGAGCAGATCCTCGTCGACACGGGAGGCGGGCGGACGACGGCGAGCTGAGTCCCCCGTACCGGGGCGGACCCAGCGGTCCGGTCAGCCGCGCCACTCCAGCAGGAGCAGCGTGGCGTCGTCCGTGGTACGGCCGCCCCGTGCCCGCATGAGGGTGTGCGAGAGGGCACGGGCCACCGCCCGGACCCCGCGGCCGGTCCTCTCCAGCCCGTTCACCCAGTCGATCAACTGTTCTTCCCCGAACTGTTTCTCGCCGGCCGTGTGCTCCTCGATCAGCCCGTCGGTGAAGCACAGGACGCGGTCTCCCCGTTCCAGCTCCAGCTCACTGCTCTCCGGCTCCGCACCGCCCAGGCCCACCGGGAGCGTCGTCGGCGCGACGAGCCGGCCCGTGACACGGTGGTCGCGCACGAGGAGCGGCGCGGGGTGGCCGGCGTTGACCCACTGGAGGTGCCCCGTCTCCGTGTCCAGCCGCATCATCTGCGCGGTGACGAAGTGCTCGGTGCCGAACTGCTTCGCCACGGCGTCGTCCATGAAGGCGTAGATCTCCGTCAGGCCGATGCCGAGGCGGCGGGCATGGCGGTAGGCCCCGATGGCCACGGTGGCCATGGTGGCCGCGTCGAGGCCGTGTCCCATCGCGTCGATCACGGCCAGATGGAGCACGTCGCCGTTGAGCGCGTAGTCGAAGCTGTCCCCCGCCACGTCGTACGCGGGCTCCAGGACCCCGGCCAGGGCTACGCGCGGCATGATCATGGCCAGGGGCGGCAACAGGGACCACTGGATCTCGGCGGCCACGCTCATCGGTTCGCCGCGCCGGGTACGGAAGAACAGGTCGGAATACCCGTGCTTGGTCACCAGCAGGTCGGCCACCAGTCCGGAGAGCCGGAGCAGTATTCGGCGCCCGTCGTCGTCGACCCGGTCCAGCGTCACAGCCAGGACGCCCACCTGGTCGCCACCGTCCAGCAGCGGCAGGTGGACGCGTACGCCGTCGTTCTCGGGCATCTCGACGGGCAGCGCGTCGAGAAAACACCGGCCCGCTGCGGAATCGTCGATCAACTGCGGGTCCCCGCCCGTGAGGCCCTGGCCGGGCAGGGGTACGAGCAGCAACTGGCCGTAGTCCTGCAACAGCACCTGCGGGCTGCGGCCCCCCAGCCGCTCCACCACGTCGGCGACCAGCGGGCCGATGTGGTGGGGCGGAAGCTCGTGCGCTCGATCGAGAACCGCCCCCAGCAGCGCTTCCCCGAAGCTCTCGGAGCGGTCCGTGCGCGGCTCGGCCGTCATACCCTCACCGGATCCACGCGGACCGGGGCGGCGGGGGTGGCCGGTGAAGGAATCTGCCCGTCCCATCACTCCATCATGGGCCGTTCCGTCATCCGCCGCTCTGGGCCGACGCCGTCCTCCACCCGGGCGAGGACGGCGTCGGCCGACAGCGTGTTCCAGGGATCGGCGGCGTCCGTCATCAGGCGACCGGCTGTTCCGACCGGTTCGTCGGGCGGGACGACCAGCAGTTCCCAGCACCCGACCGTGCCGCATTCCAGGGTGATGGCATGCGCTTCACCGGCGGCGTCGCTCAGGACGACCTCGATCACGTGGTCGGGCGCCGGCACCGTGTGCGGGGCATCGGGCCAGTCCGCAACGTCCACCGTGACGCGGGTGACCGTACCGCGACCGGGGTCCAGCGAACCCACGAGCGCGGGCAACTCCAGTGCCAGGGTGTCACAACGCGGCCACCACGCCCCGTCCAGCGGACCGTGACTGGCCTCCGGTGTGAGATTCAGACGCGACAACGGCATCGTGTACGTGTGCACGTCATCCTGCGGTGCACCTCCGGCGGGCGGTGTGAGGGAGTCCATCGCGCGGTCCCGTCCCGGACAGCCAAGCCGCTGCCCTCGTTCGTCACTCGCCGGGAAGGGCGCCGCCCGGACTGTGCGCCCGACATGCTCTCGGTGTCTCCCAGGCTACGCCCGGCCCAGGCCAACGGCCGCAGGCGCGGGTACCGGCCCCTTCTCCCGGAACAGCACCAGCAGCATGCGGGGGGCGCCCCGGCCGGGCAGCCCCACCATCTCCCCGCAGTTCCGCCAGCCCCAGGACTGGAAGGTGGCCTGTCCGGCCTGGTCCGCCGGACGGAGCAGGACGACTCCGAGGACGGCGTGCCGGTCAGTCAGCAGACGCTGTTGCAGACGGCGGCCGATGTCGCGGTACTGGGCGTGGTGATGCGCCACGACCTGTGTGAGGAGCAGGAACCGGGCACAGCCGGTGAGCCGTTGGACGCTCTCCTGCAGCCCCCGCTCGGAGCGAGCACCGGGGACCACCGGGAATCCGAAGGCGCACCCGACCAGCACCGTCGTCTCGGCGACCAGCAGCGCGAAGCCGGGCCGTCGGGCGCTGACGGCAAGGCGGCCCAAGAAGACGTCCCGCTGCCGGTCCCCGTACGCGGACAGGCCCGCAGCGGGCTCCACAGCCAGGTCGGCGATATCCTCGCTCATCCCCTCCGCCTGCCAGCGGGTCAGGCGCCGGAGCCGGATCGCGTCCTTGACGAGAAGTGCGCGGTCGCCGCCCTGCGGCTCGTCGGCCGGCAAAGACGCGCCCGGCAAGTCGCTGAGCAGGGGCGCGGAGCCGGTGACGGCGAGGAGCCGGGCGATCTGCGCGCACGGATGGTGCAGCCGCAAGGAGGCGTGCACCCGGCCGGCGCACCGCGACGCCGTCAGGAAGACGTCCAGGCCCTTGGAGTCGCAGGAGCCGACGGTGGTGAGATCGACGTCGATGGCGGTCACACCGTCCCGCAGGCACTGCTCCAGCGCGGCCCGCAGCAGGGGAGCCGTGGCCGGACCGATCGCACCGGCGAGCGTGACGAGGGCCCGCTCTCCCCGGTCACGCCGGTGGATGTCCAGCCGCTGCACGACCATCACGTCGCTCCTCGGGCAGGCGCCGCAACCGGCGAGGATCTCGGAACTGCTGTGATCGCGGCGGACATGTTGTCGACCCGTCTCCGCACCGTCCGCTCGGGCGGCCCGGGGTTCGTCACTCGCCGAGGACGACCCGACAGGACGGCCGGACTCCGTGATGCCCTCGGTACCTTCACCGTACGTCGCCGGCGACCGCGAATGCGGCGCCGGACGGTCTCGTCCACGCCGAGCACACCGCCTGCCGACCGGACGCACGGGAACATCCGTGACAGACGGCCCATCATGGGGCACTCGGCCTGACGCGGGATGCCCAGGGAGCCCGGCCCAGGCACGCTCGGCAGACCACAGGCACGTCCGCTCACGCACGCGCTCGAAAACAAGTCGGCGCCCGAGCCGACCGAAGCCGGCCCGGGCGCCGCGCAGCAGGTCAGAGGGGTGAACCCTCTCCCGCTCCCGTAGGCCCTGTGGGACTCGAACCCACAACCAATGGATTAAAAGTCCACTGCTCTGCCAATTGAGCTAAGGGCCCGGGCGATGTTGCATCCCTGAGCATAGCCGTAGGAGGCCGCGTCTCCGATCGGGTATCGGGCGGCGCGGCCGGAAGTGTGGCGTACGGACGGCGCGCGGGCGGGCCCGTGGGGCGCCCGGGGCCGGAGGGCGTTCAGCGCTGCCGGACGGGCGGTGGCGGGGTGGCGGTGCCGTGGTGGGGGCGGCGGTCTGCGTGGGCCGGGTCGAGGAACCAGTGGCGGGCGGAGGCGAACCACCACAGCGCGGCGAAGCCGAGGACGACCAGGACGGCGACCGGGGCGTAGTTGAAGGTCTGCCGGGTGACCGGGGAGACCTGGGGCAGCATGAAGAGGACGGTGATGACGCCGACCCAGACCACCGACACGATCCCGATCGGCCGCGACCAGCGGCCCAGGTGCCAGGGGCCCCGCTCGAAGGCGTCGCCCTTGCGCACCCGCAGCAGGGTGGGGATGACGTAGGCGATGTAGAGGCCGATCACCGCGATCGAGGTCACGGCGGCGTACGCGGTCTCGTTGATCAGGTAGGGCAGGCCCAGGACCAGCGCGCCGAGCGCGGCCAGCCACACCGCGGCCACGGGGGTGCGGGTGCGCGGTCCGACCGTGTGCCACAGGCGGGAGAAGGGCAGCGCGCCGTCGCGCGAGAAGGCGTAGATCATGCGGCTGTTGGCCGTCACGGACGCCATGCCGCAGAACAACTGCGCGCCGATCACCACGAGCAGCAGCAGCTTGCCCGCGCTCGCGCCGAGGGCGTCCAGGAGGATCTGCGCGGGCGGCGCGCCGGTCGGGGAGTCCAGCTCACGGCCGTAGTCCTGGATGGCGTAGGTGAAGCCGAGCAGCAGGACGAAGCCCGCGATCCAGGAGGTCCAGATGGAACGGACGATGCCCTTCGGGCCGGCCGTGGACGCGTCCCGGGTCTCCTCCGTCATGTGGGCGGAGGCGTCGTAGCCGGTGAAGGTGTACTGCGCCATCAGCAGACCGAGCAGCACGACGTACACGCCGCTGCCCCAGCCGGTGTTGTTCACGTAGTGGGTGAGGACGAAGGACGTCGAGCGGTGGCGGTCGGGCACGAAGGCCAGCGCGGCGACGATCAGCGCCACACCCAGCACGTGCCACCACACGCTGACGCTGTTGAGGAAGGCGACGATGCGCACGCCGAAGGTGTTCAGCAGGCCGTGCAGGAGCAGGATCGCCGCGAAGAGCAGGACCGTGCGGCCCGGGGTGACCCGGAAGCCGAACTGGAGGTTGAGGTAGGCCCCGAGGAAGGACGCCGCGCCGAAGTCGATCCCGGCGGTCACCGCCACCTGTCCCAGGACGTTGAACCAGCCCGTGAACCAGGCCCAGGCGGCCGCCGAGCGCGGGGGCGCCAGCCGGTGCGCCCAGAAGTACAGGCCCGCGGAGGTCGGGTACGCCGAGCAGATCTCGGCCATCGACAGGCCGACGAACAGCGTCATCAGGCCCACGCCCACCCAGCCCCAGGTGATCACGGCCGGGCCGCCGGTGTTCATCCCGAAGAGGTACAGCGTCAGACAGCCGGACAGGACGGAGATGATCGTGAAGGAGACCGCGTAGTTGGCGAAGGCCGACATGCGGCGGGCGAGGACCTGCGTGTAACCGAGCTGGGCCAGCCGCTCCTCGTCCGACGGCCCGGCGTTCCCTGGCATCGGCGCCGGCGCTCCGGCGCCCTCGTCATCTGTCATGCCCCCAGCAATTCCCCTCCCGGAGGTGTGACATGCATCACGCGGCAACGCGAAAGGGCCCGTACGACGGGTGTCGTACGGGCCCTCTCGGGTCAGCTCGCAACAGGCTGTCCGCCGTCGCGCCTCAGCTCACGGACTGTCAGCCGTTGCGCTTCCAGCGCGGCTTGTCCTCGCGGCGGCCGAAGGAGCCACCGCCGCGGTGGTCGTCACGGCGGCCGTAGGGACGCTCGTGGCCACCGGACCGGAAGCCGGGGCGCTCGCCCTGGCGGTCACGGTTGAACGGACGGTCGCTGCCGCGGTGCCCGCCACGCTCGTCGCGCCGCGCCGGACGGTCGTCGCGGCGGAAACCGCCCCGGTCGTCACGACGCTCGAAGGAGCGGGGAGCGCGGTCACGGTCACGGTCGCCGCCGAAGGAACGGTCCCGGTCGTCACGGCGGAAACCACCGCGCTCGCCCCGGTCCTCACGACGCTCGAACGAACGGCCACCACGGTCACGGTCACGGTCGCCGCCGAAGGAACGGTCCCGGTCGTCACGGCGGAAACCACCGCGCTCGCCCCGGTCACGGTCGAAGGAACGGCCGCCGCGGTCGTCCCGGCGGAAACCACCGCGGTCACCGCGGTCACGGTCGCCGCCGAAGGAACGGTCCCGGTCGTCGCGGCGGAAACCGCCCCGGTCCTCACGACGCTCGAACGAACGGCCACCACGGTCACGGTCGCGGTCGCCGCCGAAGGAACGCTCGCGGTCGTCGCGGCGGAAACCCCGGTCACCCCGGTCGTCGCGGCGCTCGCGGCGGTCGTACGACGACGAACCCGCCGTACGCTCCTCGCGCTCGCCCCGCCCGGCGTGCTCCGCCCGGTCGACGTCCTGCGCCGCGGGCTGCTCCGGCAGCGACACCTCGGCGGTCCGCTCGGCCGCGGCCTGCGCCTCGGCCACCGCCGTCTCCGGGTCCTCGCCGCGCTCGCGGGCGACCCGGGCGACCAGCCGGTCGGCCTCCTCGCGCAGCTCCGTGGCACGCCGCTGGGCGCGCTCCAGCTCCTTGGTGAGCTGGGCGACCTCACGCTCGGCCTGCTGCGCGGCGTTGCCCGCGGACTCGGCCTGGACCTCGGTCATCGACCGGGCACCGGTGATCTCGGCGACCTCCGGCTCGAAGGCCGCGCCGCCCTGGATGATGTGGCGCGTGGCGTCGACGCCCGCGTCCTCCATCAGCCGGAAGATCTGGCGGCGCTGGTGCGGCAGGGACAGGGAGACGACCGTGCCGGTGCGGCCGGCCCGGGCCGTGCGGCCCGCGCGGTGCAGGTAGTCCTTGTGGTCACCGGCCGGGTCCACGTTCAGCACCAGGTCGATGCCGTCGACGTGGATGCCGCGCGCGGCGACGTCCGTGGCGACCAGGACGTTGACGTAACCGTCCTTGAAGTCGGCCAGGGTGCGGGTGCGGGCGCCCTGGGTCATGCCGCCGTGCAGCGCGTCGGACTTCACACCGGCGTCGCGCAGCTGCTCGGCCACGCGGTCCGCGCCGAGCTGCGTGCGCACGAAGATGATGGTGCGGCCCTTGCGGGAGGCGATCGCGGCGGTGACCGGCGCCTTGTCCTTGGGCTTCACGACCAGGATGTGGTGCGACATGGTCGTCACCGCGCCCTGCGCAGCGTCCACCTCGTGGTGGACCGGGTCGGTCAGGTAGCGGTCGACGAGGGTCTTGATCTCGTTCTCCATGGTGGCGGAGAAGAGCATCCGCTGACCGCCCGCCGGGACCTGGTCCAGCAGCTCGGTGACCTCGGGCAGGAAGCCCAGGTCGGACATCTGGTCGGCCTCGTCGAGGACGGCGATCCGCACGTCCTCCAGGGAGCAGGCGCCGCGGTTGATGATGTCGCGCAGCCGGCCCGGGGTGGCGACGAGGATGTCGACGCCCTTCTCCAGGGCGTAGATCTGGTTGCCCATCGACGTACCGCCGCAGACGACCTTCATCTTCAGGCCGAGGACGTCGCCGTAGGGCTGGAGCGCGTCGGCGACCTGCATCGCCAGCTCACGGGTCGGGGTGAGGATGACGGCGCGCGGCTTGTGCTTCTGGGTGCGGCCGCCGGCCAGGGTGGCCAGGGTCGGCAGACCGAAGGAGAGGGTCTTGCCGGAACCGGTGCGGCCCCGGCCCAGGATGTCCTTGCCGGCCAGGGCGTCCGGGATGGTCGCGGCCTGGATCGGGAAGGGGGTGGTCACGCCGTTCTGCGCGAGCTTGCGCACGACGCCCTCGGGCAGACCGAGGTCGGCGAAGGTGATCTCGGGGGCCTGCTCGGTGCGGTCCTCGGCCGCCCCGGTGACCTCCTGGCCGGCCGGGGTCTGCGGGCCGGTCAGGTTCTCGGGGGCGTCCTCGGTGCTCTCGGGCACGACGACGTGATCAGTACTGGCAATGGACATGCGAATGCGAAACCTTCCGGAGTCTCGTCGGCACGCGCCCGTCAACTCCGTGTTTCGCACCACGACCGCCTCGATGCGGTCCGCCACGGCAAAGGAGAGTACGCGCCACACGGCGCGCTCTGCGTGGGCGCCGGGCAAATGGGATCAAACGATCTACCACCATACGCACCTACCACCCCTCAAGGCAAACCGACGCCGTAAGCGCAGGTCACGCCCGTGCACCGGCGGGCCGACGCACCCTGCCCGGCTCAGGCGCCGGCACCCACTGCTCCAACTGCGGCCCCGGACCCTCGTGCGCCGAGGACGACGGCTCCGCCGGTGTCGGATCGGGCGAGGCCGGCGCCGTGGGCGTCGAGGGCGGCGGCTCCTGCGGCGGGGCGGACGTCTGCGGCGGCACGGGCACCACCTCCGTCGGCGTCGGGTCACCCGCCTCGGGCGGCCTGCCCGGCCCGGCCGGCGCCGCGGCCGACGCGCTCCGGGCGGCCGAGGGCGAGGCCGAGCCCGACGGCGACCCCCCGGACGCGCCCTCGTCCTTCCTCCCGCGCCCCCCGTGCCTGCCGTCGCCGGCACCGCCGGCCCGGTCCGCGACACCGCCGGACACCACCGCGCCGCCGTCCGCGACCTCACCGCCGCCGCGCCGCGCGGAGTGCGACGGCCGGGCCCCGCCGCCGGAGTCCTCCCCCACGCTCACGCACCCGGCGGTGGCGGCCAGGGCGGCGACCGCGGCGGCGAGACGGACGGATACGTACAAGGGGCGCACGGGAGCCACCTCCGGGAGGGAGAAGTCGCCGTGCCCAACTCCTCGCGCCCGCAAGAGGACACGCCGGTCTCCCGGCCGGTCCTCAGCCGTAGCCCAGGGCGTGCAGCCGCGCGTCACCGATCCCGAAGTGGTGGGCGATCTCGTGCACCACCGTCACCTCGGTCTCCGCGACCACGTC
This sequence comes from Streptomyces sp. NPDC006743, assembly GCF_040703815.1. Taxonomy (NCBI): domain Bacteria; kingdom Bacillati; phylum Actinomycetota; class Actinomycetes; order Kitasatosporales; family Streptomycetaceae; genus Streptomyces; species Streptomyces sp. NPDC006743. Next base: position 38,027 of record NZ_JBEYJA010000036.1, read on the forward strand.
CTCCCGGCTCTCGCACATCCGCAGCGTCGGCCCCCGGTAGACCGTGATCCGGTCGGGCAGCACACCCGCGTACCACTCCCCGCGCTCGGTCAGCGGCGTGCCCTCGTACAGCCCGAGCAGCTCAGGATCGTCGGCGGGCGGTTCGTCCTCGACGAACACCGCCACGTTGTCCATCAGCCGCGTCAGCTCCGGCGGGATCCGGTCGAGGGCCTCGGCGACCAGTTCCTCGAACTCCTCGCGCGTCATCTCCAGCACAGCCCCATTGTCCGGCACCCGGCCCGCCCGGCACCCCGTCCGCCCGGCTGCCCCGCACCCCGGCCCCCACCCGCCGGAGGCCGCCCGGTCCCCCGGCCACACACGCATGTCCGGCGCCCCGGGCGGGCATACGCGCCCAATGGCTCGCGTCCGCCTCGCCGACCTGAACCCCTGGAAACGCCCCCGCCGCGGCGAGATCCGCCCCGGCGACACCCCGCGCGGCACCACCCGCGACGGGGACACCGGCCGCGGGGCCGTGCGCTCCCGCAGGGCGCTGACCTCGCGCGGGACAGTTCGCACCCGCCGGACGGTGCGCACCCTCGCCCTCACCCCCGAACCGCACCCCTGGGTCCGCGCCCTGGGCCTGGTGGCCGTCGTGGTCGCCGGCGCCTGGCTCGGCCTGCTGGTCGTCGGCAACGTACGCGCCCCGGTCGGCCCCGTGAACACGACCATGGCCCTGCGCCCCTCCCTGAGCGGCGGCACGAAGATCGACATCGCGCCGCTGGGCGCCCTCGGCCTGGACAGCCACACCGCCCCCGTACGCCTCGACGTGAACGTCGACCGGCTCGACCCGGAACGCGCCCAGGCCCTCGTCGACCACCCCGAACGGCTCTCCGGCCTCCAGGACGAGGTGGTGCACGACGTCGAACACGGCACCCTCGACCTGGCCGTGCGGTCCTGCGCCGCGGTGGTCTTCGGCGCCACGGCCCTCGGCCTGGCCGTCTACCGCCGCCCGCGCCGCGCCCTGGCGGCCGGCGGGCTGGCCCTGACCCTGCTCGCCGCGTCCGGGGCCACCGCCTACGCCACCTGGAACCCGAAGTCGGTGCTGGAACCCCGGTTCTCCGGGCTGCTCTCCTCGGCGCCCTCACTGGTGGGCAACGCACGCAGCATCGTCACCGAGTTCGACGTCTACCAGAAGGAACTGGCCCGCCTGGTGACGAACGTGACCAAGCTCTACGACGTCACCTCCACGCTCCCCGCCTACCAGCCCGACCCCACGACCCTGCGCGTCCTGCACGTCTCCGACATCCATCTCAACCCGGCGAGCTGGAAGATCATCGCCTCCCTCGTGCGGGAGTACAGAGTGGACGTGATCGTCGACTCCGGCGACACGATGGACCACGGCACGGCGGCGGAGAACGGCTTCCTGGACCCGGTGGGCGATCTGGGCGTGCCCTACGTCTGGGTGCGCGGCAACCACGACTCGCCGGCCACCCAGCACCACCTGGAGCGCATGAAGAACGTGCACGTGCTGGACGACGGCCGGGCCGAGACGGTGGCGGGCCTGCGCTTCGCGGGCATCGGCGACCCGCAGTTCACGCCCGACCGCTCGGCCGCGCCCGGCGGCGACGCGGCCGAACGGCTGGCCGGCGCCCGCCTCGCCTCCTCCCTGCGCGACCAGCAGACCAGGGGCACACCCGTCGACATCGCCGTCGCCCACGAACCGGTGGCGGCCCGCGAGACCGACGGCGCGGTGCCGCTGGTCCTGTGCGGCCACCTGCACCACGAGGGAACGGAGATCCTCAAGTACGGCACCCGGCTGCGCATGGAGGGCTCCACGGGCGGCAGCGGGCTGCGCGCGGTCGAGCACGAGCACCCCGCCCCGGTCGAGGCGTCGGTCCTCTACTTCGACCGGGACAGCCGCCGCCTGCAGGCCTGGGACGCGATCAGGCTGGGCGGCCTGGGCCAGACGACGGCGGAGGTCAGCCGCCATCTGGCCGAGGACAACCGCCCGGGCGCCTCTCCCACCCCGTCGGCACCGTCTTCTCCCGCCTCGTCGGCGCCGCTCCCGGCCCCCTCCCCCTCGGGCTCGTAAACGGTTTTGGCGATACCCCCCGCCATCCCATATGCTTCTCACGTCCCCGACGCGCTGAGAAGCGCCCAGGCGGGCCGATAGCCCTCATCGTCTAGCGGCCTAGGACGCCGCCCTTTCAAGGCGGTAGCACGGGTTCGAATCCCGTTGGGGGCACGCAGTACGGTGTGTAAGACTGACTCTCGTCGGTACACACACTGCCACATGGTCCTGTGGAGCAGTTTGGAGTGCTCGCCACCCTGTCAAGGTGGAGGCCGCGGGTTCAAATCCCGTCAGGACCGCTGAGGTTTCACGTGAAACCTCGTGGCTGGGTAGCTCAGTTGGTACGAGCGTCCGCCTGAAAAGCGGAAGGTCGCCGGTTCGACCCCGGCCCCAGCCACAACCGCCCCCACCAGGGCATCGAGCCCCTCTCCGAGTCACCTCGGAGAGGGGCTTCTTCGTGCGCGAGGAGTCCCGACCGGCGTGAAAGCCCTGCACCCCATCGACCCGACGTTGCCGGCCGACGCCGCCCCGGAGCAGGTCTGGTACACCTCCTACGGCTCGAACATGGACCTCGGCCGGCTCGCCTTCTACCTCCGCGGCGGCCGGCCTCCGGGAGCCGCCAGAGCCACCCCCGGGTGCCGCGACACCCGGATGCCGACCCGCTCGGTCCCCGTCGAACTGACCGGCGCCCTGTACTTCGCCACCGAGTCACCGGTGTGGGGCGGCGGCCGGGCCTTCTACGATCCCCACGTCCAGGGCCGGGTCCTGGCCAGGGCCCATCTGCTGTCGGCCGAGCAGTTCTCCGACATCGCCGCCCAGGAGATGTACCGGGAGCCCGGTGAACGGCTCGACCTGACGGACGTGCTCAGCAGCGGCCGGGCCGTGCTGGGCCGGGGCCGCTACGAGACGCTCGTCTGCCCCGGCCAGGTGGACGGCCTGCCCGTCCTCACGTTCACCGCTCCCTGGGGCCTGGACGACGTGCCCTGGAACCCGCCGTCCGCCCCCTACGTCCGCTTCCTGGGCGGCGGGCTGCTGTCGGCCGGTGTCTGGGACTGCGACGCCGTCGCCTCCTACATCGCCGCCTGCCCCGGCGCGGGCGGACACTGGTCGGAACCGGCCGTCGCGGACCTGCTGCGTTCCGGCAGGTGACCCGCCCCCACCGTCGCTCACCGCCCTCGCGGGCCGCTCCCGACACCACCGCTCGCCGCCCCCGCGGACCGCTCCGCCGCCGGCGGCCACCGCCGGCCGCTTCCACCGCGGCCACGGTCCGCCGCCACGGCCCGCCGTCCCAGCCGCCCGCACGCCCGGCGGCCCACCGGGCGCGGCCCGCTCAAATCATTCGCGCGAGATTTCCCCGAGGTGAGATCCTGGGACGCGTATGTCTACGCATCCCGCCCCCGCCCTGGGCTCTCTCGCCGCCCGTCTGACCGAGCTGTCGCTGCGTGACGCGCACCGGCTCGGGCGCAGACTCGAAGGCGCGCGCAAGATCCGCAAGCCCGAGGCGCGCGCCGCCGTCCTCGCCGAGATCGAGGCCGAGGCCGACAAGGCCGCGCACCGCATGGCCGACCGGCGTGCCCGTGTGCCCGCGGTCACCTACCCCGAGCAACTGCCGGTCAGCCAGAAGAAGGACGAGATCGCGGCGGCCATCCGCGACCACCAGGTCGTCATCGTCGCCGGTGAGACCGGGTCCGGCAAGACCACGCAGATCCCGAAGATCTGCATGGAGCTGGGCCGGGGCGTGCGCGGCATGATCGGGCACACCCAGCCGCGCCGGATCGCGGCCCGCACCGTGGCCGAGCGCGTCGCCGACGAGCTGCGCACCCCGCTCGGTGAGGCCGTCGGCTGGAAGGTCCGCTTCACCGACCAGGTGGACCCGGACGCCACCTTCGTGAAGCTGATGACGGACGGCATCCTGCTCGCCGAGATCCAGACCGACCGCGAGCTGCGCGCCTACGACACGATCATCATCGACGAGGCCCACGAGCGGTCCCTGAACATCGACTTCCTGCTCGGTTACCTGGCCCAGCTGCTGCCGAAGCGTCCCGACCTGAAGGTCGTCATCACCTCGGCGACCATCGACCCCGAGCGTTTCTCGCGCCACTTCGGTGACGCGCCGATCGTCGAGGTCAGCGGCCGGACGTACCCCGTGGAGGTGCGGTACCGGCCGCTCCTCGAAGAGGACTCCGAGGACGCCGACCGGGACCAGATCACCGCGATCACCGACGCCGTCGAGGAGCTGCTGGCCGAGGGCCCGGGGGACATCCTCGTGTTCCTCTCCGGTGAGCGGGAGATCCGGGACACCGCCGACGCCCTCACCAAGAAGCAGTACAGGTCCACGGAGGTGCTGCCGCTGTACGCGCGGCTCTCGCACGCCGAGCAGCACCGCGTCTTCCAGCCGCACACCGGCCGCCGGATCGTGCTGGCCACCAACGTCGCGGAGACGTCGCTGACGGTCCCGGGCATCAAGTACGTCATCGACCCCGGCTTCGCCCGGATCTCCCGCTACAGCCACCGCACCAAGGTGCAGCGGCTGCCCATCGAGCCGGTCTCGCAGGCCAGCGCCAACCAGCGCAAGGGCCGCTGCGGCCGTACGTCGGACGGCGTGTGCATCCGGCTGTACAGCGAGGACGACTTCCTGGCGCGGCCGGAGTTCACGGACGCGGAGATCCTGCGCACCAACCTCGCCTCGGTGATCCTGCAGATGACCGCGGCCGGCCTCGGGGACATCGAGAAGTTCCCGTTCATCGACCCGCCGGACCACCGCAACATCCGCGACGGCGTGCAGCTGCTCCAGGAGCTGGGGGCGCTCGACCCGGAGCAGAAGGATCCGCGCAAGCGGCTCACGCAGACCGGCCGCAAGCTGGCCCAGCTGCCCGTCGACCCCCGTCTGGCCCGCATGGTCCTGGAGGCCGACAGGAACGGCTGTGCGCGCGAGGTCATGGTGATCGCCGCCGCGCTGTCCATCCAGGACCCGCGCGAGCGTCCCGCGGACAAGCAGGCGCAGGCCGACCAGCAGCACGCCCGCTTCCGGGACGAGACCAGCGACTTCCTGGCCTTCCTCAACCTCTGGCGCTATCTGCGCGAGCAGCAGAAGGAGCGCGGCTCCTCGTCCTTCCGCCGCATGTGCAAGCAGGAGTACCTGAACTTCCTGCGCATCCGCGAATGGCAGGACATCTACTCCCAGCTGCGCACGGTGGCCAAGCAGATGGGCATCCACCTCAACGAGGAGGACGCCCCGGGCGACCGCGTCCACGTCTCCCTGCTGGCGGGTCTGCTCTCGCACATCGGCATGAAGGACGTGAAGGACGGCGCCAAGAACGAGTACCTGGGCGCCCGCAACGCCAAGTTCGCGATCTTCCCGGGTTCGGCCCTCTTCAAGAAGCCACCGCGTTTCGTGATGTCCGCCGAACTCGTCGAGACGTCGCGGCTGTGGGCGCGGGTCAACGCGAAGATCGAGCCCGAGTGGGTCGAGCCGCTCGCCGGGCACCTGCTGAAGCGGACGTACAGCGAGCCGCACTGGGAGAAGGACCAGGCCGCGGTGGTGGCGTACGAGAAGGTGACGCTGTACGGCGTGCCGATCGTCGCCCAGCGGAAGGTCAACTACGGCCGGATCGACCCCGAGGCCAGCCGGGAGCTGTTCATCCGCAACGCGCTGGTCGAGGGCGACTGGCGCACGCACCACAAGTTCTTCGCCGACAACCGCAGGCTGCTGAGCGAGGTCGAGGAGCTGGAGCACCGGGCCCGGCGCCGGGACATCGTCGTCGACGACGAGACGCTGTTCGACTTCTACGACCAGCGGGTGCCCGAACACGTCGTCTCCGGTGCCCACTTCGACTCCTGGTGGAAGCACAAGCGGCACGAGCAGCCGGACTTCCTGGACTTCGAGCGGGAGATGCTCGTCCGGGAGTCGGCCCAGGCGGTCACCAAGGCCGACTATCCCGACTCGTGGCGCCAGCGGAACCTGAAGTTCCGGGTGACGTACCAGTTCGAGCCGGGCGCGGACGCGGACGGTGTGACCGTCCACATCCCGCTCCAGGTGCTCAACCAGGTCACCGACGAGGGCTTCGACTGGCAGATCCCGGGCCTGCGCGAGGAGGTCGTGACCGAGCTGATCCGCTCGCTGCCCAAGCCGGTCCGCCGCCACTACGTGCCCGCGCCGAACTACGCGAAGGCGTTCCTGGAGCGGGCGGTGCCCCTCCAGGAGCCGCTGACGGTCACGATGGCGCGTGAGCTGAGGCGCATGGTCGGCGTGCCGTTCGAGGCCGAGGACTTCGACTGGGCCAAGGTCCCCGACCACCTGAAGATCACCTTCCGGATCGTCGACGAGCGGCGCCGCAAGCTGGCCGAGGACAAGGACCTGGAGGCGCTGAAGCTCAGCCTCAGACCGAAGGCGCGCAAGGCCCTCTCGCAGGCCGCGGCGGCGACCGCCGAGCGCGCCGGCGGCGAGTCGCTGGAGCGCGGCGGGCTGACCGACTGGACGATCGGCTCGCTCACCCGGGTCTTCGAGACCCGCAGGGCCGGTCAGCCGGTGAAGGCGTACCCGGCGCTCGTGGACGACGGACCGGCGGCGGGCACCGTCTCGGTGCGGCTCTTCGACACCGAGGCCGAGCAGGCCGAGGCCATGTGGAAGGGCACGCGCCGGCTGATCCTGCGCAACATCCCGGTGAGCCCGGCGAAATACGCGAGCGATCACCTGACGAACCAGCAGAAGCTCGGTCTGTCGGCCAATCCGCACGGTTCGGTCCAGGCCCTGTTCGAGGACTGCGCGACGGCGGCGGCGGACCGGCTGATCGCGGACTTCGGCGGACCGGTGTGGGACGAGGAGTCGTACCGGAAGCTCTACGACAAGGTCCGGTCGGAGATCGTGGACCTGACCGTGCGGACCGTGGGCCAGGTCCAGCAGGTGCTGGCCGCCTGGCAGGCCTGTGAACGCCGTCTGAAGGCGGTGCGGAGCCCCGCGCTGCTGGCGAACCTGACGGACGTACGGCAGCAGTTGGACGCGCTGGTGAAGCCGGGCTTCGTCACGGAGGCGGGGATACGGCGGCTGCCCGACCTGATGCGCTATCTGGTCGCCGCGGACCGGCGGCTCCAGCAGATGCCGACCAACGTCCAGCGGGACACGACGCGTATGGAGAAGGTCCAGGAGATGCGCGACGAGTACGCGTGGCTGCTGGAGCAGATGCCGCAGGGCCGGCCGGTGCCGCAGCAGGTGCGGGACATCCGCTGGATGCTCGAGGAGCTGCGGGTCAGCTACTTCGCCCACGCGCTGGGCACGGCCTACCCCGTCTCGGACAAGCGGATCGTGAAGGCGATCGACGCGGCGGCCCCGTGACCGCCGTGACGGGACCGGCACCCTGAGTGAGTTCGACCAGGCGGCCCGCCTCCTGTAGAGTCTCTTTTCGCAGCGCAACGCGAGATCAGCGCCGCGAAACCAGGTCCTGTGGAGCAGTTTGGAGTGCTCGCCACCCTGTCAAGGTGGAGGCCGCGGGTTCAAATCCCGTCAGGACCGCAGTCGAAGGCCCGCATCCGGCAACGGAAGCGGGCCTTTCTCTTATGCCCCGGACCTCACCCACCGAGGCCGGCCGCGCTCCTGCCCGAGACCCCGAACCCAGGCCGCGCCCGCGGCGGCAGCCGCCGTCGGACCCAGCAAATCCCGTCAGGACCGCAAGTGAAGGCCCGCACCCGGCAACGGAAGCGGGCCTTTCCCATACCTCCCGCGCTCCCCCGCCGATGCCGGCGGGGGCCGCCGCCCGAGACCCCGAACCCAGGCCGCGCCCGCGGCCTCTCGTGTGCCGGTCCCTCCGTCCGTTCCCGGTCCCTTGACGGCGTCACATTCCCTCGGTACCCCAGAAGCAGGGTCCGTTCGGGCGCGGCCCGCCGGAGGTGGCGTATGGCGGCATCGGCCAGGCACGAGACGCGGGCGCTGCTCCGCGCGCACCTCGCGGCCGCCTCGTCGTACGGCCACCTCACCAGTCGCTGTCCTGCCTGCCACCGCCTGCTGCGGCTGGCGATGGAGGCCGCCCCCCGCCCCGTCCCGGCCGGGGACGTCCCCCGGGCGCCGGGCGCCGGACAGGAGGCGCTGGGCGGCGCCGTGACGGCCCGGAAGCCGCTCGGGGCCCTGGAGGTCCAGGACGTGCTGGAGACCGTGGAGGAGGAGCGGCCGTCGACCGCGTGAGCGCGCCGCCCGGATCCCGAACTCCCGTGCCTGCAGGGGCCGGTGGAAGCGGAGCCTCCTTTAGCGCACGGCGGCGGCAGCCAACAAGCATCGCGCCATGTGACGGGTGTCACCGCACGAGTTTTTGAAAGCCCTCTCCTTACACCCCTCCTACACCCAGTCAATTTAATATGTGCAATTGCACTGGTCTTCACGGCTGTTCACAGGGGATCCGACACCCCTCCCCAGGGTCGGACAAGCCCGCTCACAGAGTCACTCGCCGGCCCCCTCGGAGCGCACAAAAAAGATCGCGCTGGACCCGGCGGAGTCCAGCGCGATCGACGACGCACCCTGTTCACTTGCCTGCGAAGCTCTGACGGCTTGGGCGTGGGGCCTGTTGGGGCAGGACCCGCGTCGCTTGGAGCTAGGGGTCCGGGCGTCCTGGCCGGTTGGGGGGCCGACCGGTTTGCCCGGTTATGGAATTGTTCAGGCCTCGCTGCGCTGCTGCGGGATGCCCGCGAGCAGAGCGCGGACCTCGGCCTCGCGGTAGCGGCGGTGCCCGCCGAGCGTGCGGATCGACGTGAGCTTGCCGGCCTTCGCCCAGCGCGTGACCGTCTTCGGGTCGACGCGGAACATGGTGGCGACCTCAGCCGGGGTCAGCAGCGGCTCGGCATCAGGGGTGCGAGCGGTCATGAGCGGCCTCCTCGGGAGAACCGAACCTTCTCGGTTCTTTCCTCTAAATTCTGCACCTTGACCCGCGTTGCCCGAAATGGCGGACGCGAGTCGAGTCGGTTATAGGACGAACGGCTTGTCCTCGGCACTACAACTACACCATCTGTCCAGCCGCGTCGGCCAAACCGATGGAATTGCCCTCCCAGGTGTTCATCAGCGACGGAAGCCGATGGACCATGCCATAGCGGACAGTCACACCACTGTGACGATCAGTCACAGGGTGATCAGGAAGTCACCAGACCCCCCAAAGCGTGCAATGCTGAGATTCCGTCCAGCACGGAGCATAAGCGGACGGAAGGAGCCCTCCCCGGACTCCTTGTCCTATTTTGGCATGAGGAGGGGCAAGCAAGGCAAGGGTCTGGTAAGTGCAGTCCATCACCCTTGACACAAACGCCCGGATCGGGCCCCTACGTCCCCTCAGCTCCGCAAAGGACGCTTGACCGTACGCTGTTCGATGCCGTTCGAGCCGTGACGCAGATCACTCGCTGACGAATCGTCATCACATCGTCAGTTGGCCGAGCGCCGCTCCCGCACCCCGCGCCAGCGCTCCACGAGCCGCCCGTAGGCCTCCGCCGCCGCCGTCCCGTCGCCCCGGCGCAGCGCCTCGATCCCCTCGGCCACGTCGGCCGCCGAATGGTCGCCCTCCAGCTCACCGACCGGCAGCACGTGCACCAGTCCGCCGTAGTCCAGCTCCACCAGGGAGCGCGGGTGGAACTCCTCCAGCCAGCGGCCGACGTCCAGCAGGCCGTCGACCAGCGGGCCCTCGTCGACGGCGTCCCGCAGCGCGCGCAGGCCCCGCGCCACCCGCCGCCGGGCCTGCACCATCGGCGTCCGGTACCGCAGCGCGGGCGGCTCCTCCCCGAGGCCGCCGGCGGCGCCGAGCCCCTCCCCGGCGGCCGAGTCGCCGCCGCCCTTGCCCGCCGCACCGGCCGCGGCGGCCCCCACGCCCCGGACGTACTCCCGCTCCTCGTCGGAGACGAGCACGAACCAGTTCAGCGGCACCTGCCAGGTCGCCGTGCGGATCCAGGGGCGGGCGTCCGGGTTGCGGGCCAGCCAGCGCTCGTAGTCCTGGGCGGCCTGGCGGCGTACGACCGGGGGCAGCACCGCGTCCAGGACCACCGCCGGAAGCTCCTCGGTGAGATCGTCCAGCGCCTGCCAGCCGCGCAGCCGGGTGCGCCAGGGGCAGACGCAGACCACCCCGTCGACGTCGAGCACGAACGCGTCCCGGCTCTCGTGCACCGGGACCGCCACCGGCGGGGTGGGCAGCAGGTCGGCCAGCGAGCGGCGCAGTTCGTCCTGGTAGGAGGGGCGGCCGGGTCGGCGGGCGTAGCGCGCCCAGTGGCTGCGCTCCGGCTCCGGGAAGGCGGCCAGCGGCTCGTAGACGCGCAGATAGGTCGCGTACGGGACGACCACGGAGGACACCTTGGGCACGCCTGCTCCCTCCCCACCGGACCGGGCCCGAAACCCGCCCGGCCCGCGCCCGGACGGACGGAAAACCACTGCAGATCGTCGCATGGGCGGGCAGGAAGGTACTCCTTGGGAGGGTGATCCGGACCACCGCGCCCCGGGCGGACGGGGTCAGGGTCTAGTCTCCTGCCACGGCCCCGCCACCCGCACGGGGACGACACACCACCCGCCGCTACTTACCTGGGAGTCACCACCGTGACCGACGTAACCGGCGCGCACGCTGACGTACTGCACACCCTGTTCCGCTCGGAGCAGGGCGGCCATGAACAGGTCGTGCTCTGTCAGGACCGCGCCAGCGGCCTCAAGGCCGTCATCGCCATCCACTCCACCGCCCTGGGACCCGCCCTCGGCGGCACCCGCTTCTACCCGTACGCGAGCGAGCAGGAGGCCGTCGCCGACGCGCTGAACCTCGCCCGCGGGATGTCGTACAAGAACGCCATGGCCGGCCTGGACCACGGCGGCGGCAAGGCCGTGATCATCGGCGACCCGGAGCTGGTCAAGTCCGAGGAGCTGCTGCTCGCCTACGGACGGTGCGTGGCCTCGCTCGGCGGGCGCTACGTCACCGCGTGCGACGTCGGCACGTACGTGGCCGACATGGACGTCGTGGCGCGCGAGTGCCGCTGGACCACCGGCCGCTCCCCCGAGAACGGCGGCGCGGGCGACTCCTCCGTGCTGACCGCCTTCGGTGTCTACCAGGGCATGCGGGCCTCGGCCCAGCACCTGTGGGGCGACCCGACGCTGCGCGGCCGCAGGGTGGGTGTCGCGGGTGTGGGCAAGGTCGGGCACCACCTGGTCCGGCACCTGCTGGACGAGGGCGCCGAGGTCGTGGTCACGGACGTGCGCGAGGAGGCCGTGGACCGCGTGGTCGCCACGCACCCCGCCGTGCGCCGGGCCGCCGACACCGACGCCCTGATCCGCACCGAGGGGCTCGACATCTACGCCCCCTGCGCGCTCGGCGGCGCCCTGAACGACGACACGGTGCCGGTGCTGACCGCCGCGGTGGTGTGCGGGGCGGCCAACAACCAGCTCGCCCACCCCGGCGTCGAGAAGGACCTCGCCGACCGCGGGATCCTCTACGCGCCGGACTACGTGGTGAACGCCGGCGGGGTCATCCAGGTCGCCGACGAGCTGCACGGCTTCGACTTCGACCGGTGCAAGGCGAAGGCCGCGAAGATCTTCGACACCACGCTCGGGATCTTCGCACGTGCGAAGGCGGACGGGATTCCGCCGGCCGCGGCGGCGGACCGGATCGCCGAGCAGCGGATGGCGGAGGCGCGCGCCGCGCACACCCTGTGACGCGCGCGGTGAGCCGCGTGCGCGCGGGGGCCGGCACGCCCTCCGTGTGACGTTTGACCGGTACCTGCCGGTGGACAGTTGGAGAGAACTCTCACTTCCACCGGCGGGTCGCTCGCCGATAAGTGGTTAAAATCGCCACTGACCAGCGAGGACAGGGCGCCTCGAAGGCACTGCGCACACGCGCGTCCTACGGGCGACGTACCGTATGGCCGCGGGCTCAGGTACCGTGGAAGCCCTACGGACCGGTCTCTCTGCGGAGAGCCCGTGCCGGATCATGAACGCGTGTCAGACTCTGGGGCCGTTGAGCCCCGTCGTTGAGGGGGTCGAGCCATGGGGCGCGGCCGGGCCAAGGCCAAGCAGACGAAGGTCGCCCGCCAGCTGAAGTACAACAGCGGTGGGACTGACCTCTCACGCCTGGCCGAGGAGCTGGGCGCATCGACGTCGAATCCGTCGCCGCCGACTAACGGCGACCATTTCGAGGGCGATGAGCAAGACGACGACCTGTACGCACGGTACGCCGACCTCTATGAGGACGACGACGAGGACGAGCAGGACGGCTCCTCCTCACAACACCGTCGCGGCGCCTGACACCAGCGGCCGGTTCTGCCGTCCCACGCGCGTCGCAAGGTCCTCCACTTCACCCGGTCCGGTGCTTCCAGCGCCGGACCGGGTTTCGTGCTGTTCTCACCCGCGGCTCACGCGTGGTCGCCCACCAGGGCCGCTCCCGTGGTGTGCGCGCCCCGCGCGGTGATCTCACCGGCGACCCAGGCGTCGACCCCGCGGTCGGCCAGGGTGGTGAGGGCCGCGTCCGCCGACTCCTGGGGCACGATCGCGATCATGCCGACGCCCATGTTGAGGGTCTTCTCCAGCTCCAGCCGCTCCACGTCACCCGTCCGGCCGACCAGGCCGAAGACCGGGGCCGGGGTCCAGGTGGAGCGGTCGACCACGGCATGCAGGGTGTCCGGGATCACACGAGCCAGGTTGGCGGCGAGTCCGCCGCCGGTGATGTGGCTGAAGGCGTGGACCTCGGTGGTGCGGGTCAGCGCCAGGCAGTCCAGGGAGTAGATCTTGGTCGGCTCCAGCAGTTCCTCACCGAGGGTGCGGCCGAAGTCCTCGACGTGCGCGTCCAGGGACAGGCCCGCCCTCTCCAGCAGCACGTGCCGCACCAGCGAGTACCCGTTGGAGTGAAGACCGGAGGACGCCATGGCGATCACCGCGTCACCCTCGCGGATGCGGTCCGGGCCGAGCAGCCGGTCGGCCTCCACCACGCCCGTGCCGGCGCCGGCGACGTCGAAGTCGTCCTCGCCGAGCAGACCGGGGTGCTCGGCGGTCTCGCCGCCGACCAGGGCGCAGCCGGCCAGGACACAGCCCTCGGCGATGCCCTTGACGATGGCGGCGACCCGCTCGGGGTGCACCTTGCCGACGCAGATGTAGTCGGTCATGAACAGCGGTTCGGCACCGCAGACCACGATGTCGTCCATGACCATGGCGACCAGGTCGTGGCCGATGGTGTCGTACACGCCCAGCCGGCGGGCGAGGTCGACCTTGGTGCCGACGCCGTCGGTGGCGGAGGCGAGCAGGGGGCGCTCGTAGCGCTTGAGGGCGGAGGCGTCGAAGAGGCCGGCGAAGCCGCCGAGGCCGCCGAGGACCTCGGGGCGCTGCGTCTTCTTCACCCACTCCTTCATCAGCTCGACGGCGCGGTCGCCCGCTTCGATGTCGACGCCCGCCGCTGCGTAGCTGGCACCGGTTGTCTCAGACATGACGATGAGAACTTTCGTGTCGTACTGCGGGTGTGGCGGGCTGACTACGGGCGACGGATGGCGTCGGCCGCGGCCGTGGCGGCGGGCCCTGCGGCCAGCTCGGTCTCCAGCAGCTGCTTGCCGAGCAGCTCCGGGTCGGGGAGTTCCATCGGGTACTCGCCGTCGAAGCAGGCACGGCACAGGTTCGGCTTGGCGATGGTGGTCGCCTCGATCATGCCGTCGATGGAGATGTACGCCAGCGAGTCGGCGCCCAGCGAGGTGCCGATCTCGTCGATGCTCATGCCGTTGGCGATCAGCTCGGCGCGGGTGGCGAAGTCGATGCCGAAGAAGCACGGCCACTTCACGGGCGGCGAGGAGATCCGGATGTGGACCTCGGCGGCCCCGGCCTCGCGGAGCATGCGCACCAGGGCGCGCTGGGTGTTGCCGCGGACGATCGAGTCGTCGACGACGACCAGGCGCTTGCCCTTGATGACTTCCTTCAGCGGGTTCAGCTTCAGCCGGATCCCGAGCTGCCGGATGGTCTGCGAGGGCTGGATGAACGTACGTCCGACGTACGCGTTCTTGACCAGGCCGCTGCCGAAGGGGATGCCGGAGGCCTCCGCGTACCCGATCGCGGCGGGGGTGCCGGACTCCGGGGTCGCTATGACGAGGTCGGCCTCGACGGGCGCTTCCTTCGCCAGCTTGCGGCCCATCTCGACGCGGGAGAGGTAGACGTTGCGTCCGGCGATGTCGGTGTCGGGGCGGGCCAGGTAGACGTACTCGAAGACACAGCCCTTCGGCTTCGCCGGTGCGAATCGCGAAGTACGCAGGCCGTTCTCGTCGATGGCGACGAACTCGCCCGGCTCGATCTCGCGCACGAAGCTGGCACCGCAGATGTCGAGCGCGGCGGACTCGGAGGCGACCACCCAGCCGCGCTCCAGCCGGCCGAGGACCAGCGGGCGGATGCCCTGCGGGTCGCGGGCGGCGTACAGGGTGTGCTCGTCCATGAAGACGAGGCTGAAGGCGCCCTTGACCTGCGGGAGGACGGCGTGGGCCCCCTCCTCGATGGTCAGCGGCTTGCCGTCGGCGTCGACCTGGGCGGCCAGCAGGGCCGTCAGCAGGTCGGTGTCGTTGGTGGCCGCCACCCGGGTCGAGCGGCCGTTGGTGTCCTTGGGCAGTTCGGCGACCATCTCGGCGAGCTGCGCCGTGTTGACCAGGTTGCCGTTGTGGCCGAGCGCGATCGAGCCGTGCGCGGTGGCACGGAACGTCGGCTGGGCGTTCTCCCACACGGAGGCGCCGGTGGTCGAGTAGCGGGCGTGTCCGACCGCGATGTGACCCTGGAGCGAACCGAGCGAGGTCTCGTCGAAGACCTGGGACACGAGGCCCATGTCCTTGAAGACGAGGATCTGGGAGCCGTTGCTGACCGCGATACCCGCGGATTCCTGGCCCCGATGCTGGAGGGCGTAGAGCCCGAAGTACGTGAGCTTTGCGACCTCTTCGCCCGGAGCCCAGACACCGAAGACGCCGCACGCGTCCTGGGGGCCTTTCTCGCCGGGGAGCAGATCGTGATTGAGTCGACCGTCACCACGTGGCACGCAATCGAGTGTAGGCGAGGTCGACCACTGGTCCGAATTGGGGAATGTCAAAAAAACCCCGAGCGGCCGGGTCACTCCCGCGCGACCGCTCCCGAACGCTCTGTATTTTCGCAGGTCAGAGGGGCATTGTCAGGGTGCGGGGCCGGTCCCGGCGCCCGCGGTGTCCCGCGCCCGGTCCCCGCGCACCGCGAGGACGAGTGAGTTGTCGCACACCGCGGGGCGGTCCGGGACGGCGCGACACGCCGGTGAGCGGTCAGGCCATCAGGGGCAGCAGGGCGCCGAGGTCCGCCCGTTCCCCGCTCGCGCTGAGCCGGGCGCTCTCCAGGGCGTCGTGCCACGAGAGGCGTCCGGTGGCCAGCCGCACCCAGGTCAGCGGGTCGGTCTCCACGACGTTGGGCGGGGTGCCGCGGGTGTGACGAGGGCCCTCGACGCACTGGACGACGGCGTACGGCGGTACGCGCACCTCGGTCGAACCGCCCGGTGCTCTGGCGGCGAGCGCGTCGGCGAGCAGGCGGGTGGCGGCGGCGAGCGCCTGCCGGTCGTGGGGGACCTCCAGACCCGGTACGGCGGCGTTCAGGTCGTCGGTGTGGACGACGAGTTCGACGGTCCGGGTGACGAGGTAGTCGGCGAGCGGCAGCGCGCCCGCGTTGGTGGCCAGGAGCCGCGTGCCGGGGTGTTCGTCGAGCTGCCGCTCCAGGGTCCGGCCGATGTCCCCGAGGTAGGCGCCGAGGTCCGGGGTCCCGGCGGCGAGCCGGCGGGTGAACTCGTCGATGGCCGCGGCGTTGGACGCGATCGCCCGCGGCCAGTCGAGCAGGACGGCGTCCTGCCGTGCGGGCTCGGGCAGTTCGAGGGAGCGGCCGACGGCGGTGACGGCCATGCCGATGTGCGCGACCAGCTCCCGTACCGTCCAGTCCCCGAGCCGTGTGGGCAGCGCCAGTTGGCCGGGCGTCAGGGTGCGCACGCCCTCCCGGACGGCACCGAGCTGGGCGAGGACCGCCGCGCGAATCCTGGCGGGGTCGTAGGTCCTGGGGCGTTTCCTGGCCGGGGGCATGGGGTGAGCCTATGCCGTGGCGCGGGACGGGTGCCGGGGGTTTCCCGGGCCCGGAACTTGAGGGGAAGGTGAGCGCCCGGCCGTCTCCTCGGCGGAGCGGCCGGGCTGCTCGTCCGGTCTGCGGCGGGAACTACGCCAGCAGTGCCGGGATGGTGCTCTCGTGGGCCTCGCGCAGCTCGGCCAGCGGCAGCGCGAACTCGCCCTGGATCTCCACCGCGTCACCGTCGACGACACCGATGCGGGTGGCGGGCAGGCCCCGCGCGCCGCACATGTCGTTGAAGCGGACCTCCTCGGAGCGCGGCACGGCGACGAGCGCGCGGCCGGCCGACTCCGACAGGAGGAAGGTGAACGCGTCCAGGCCGTCCGGGACGACCAGCCGCGCGCCCTTGCCGCCGAGCAGCGCCGACTCCACGACCGCCTGGATCAGGCCGCCGTCGGAGAGGTCGTGCGCGGAGTCGATCATGCCGTCGCGAGAGGCGGAGATCAGGATCTCGGCCAGCAGCCGCTCGCGCTCCAGGTCGACCTTCGGGGGCAGACCGCCGAGGTGGTCGTGGACCACCTGCGACCAGGCCGAGCCGCCGAACTCCTCGCGGGTGTCGCCGAGGAGGTAGAGCAGCTGGCCCTCCTCCTGGAAGGCGACCGGGGTACGGCGGGCCACGTCGTCGATCACGCCGAGGACGGCGACGACCGGTGTCGGGTGGATGGCGGCCTCGCCGGTCTGGTTGTAGAGCGAGACGTTGCCGCCGGTCACCGGGGTGCCGAGCTGGAGGCAGCCGTCCGCCAGACCGCGCACGGCCTCCGCGAACTGCCACATGACCGCCGGGTCCTCGGGCGAGCCGAAGTTCAGGCAGTCGGAGACGGCCAGCGGCTTCGCGCCGGTGGTGGCGACGTTGCGGTACGCCTCCGCCAGGGCGAGCTGGGCGCCGGTGTACGGGTCGAGCTTGGCGTAGCGGCCGTTGCCGTCCGTGGCGAGGGCGACGCCGAGGCCGCTCTCCTCGTCGATGCGGATCATGCCGGAGTCCTCCGGCATGGCCAGGACGGTGTTGCCCTGCACGAAGTGGTCGTACTGCTGGGTGATCCACTTCTTGGAGGCCTGGTTCGGAGAGGCGACCAGCTTCAGGACCTGCGCCTTCAGCTCCTCGGCCGTCCGCGGCCGGGGCAGCTTGTTCGCGTCGTCGGCCTGGAGCGCGTCCTGCCACTCGGGGCGGGCGTAGGGACGCTCGTAGACCGGGCCCTCGTGGGCGACCGTGCGCGGGTCGACGTCGACGATCTTGCCGCCGTGCCAGTAGATCTCCAGCCGGTCGCCGTCGGTCACCTCACCGATGACGGTGGCGATGACGTCCCACTTCTCGCAGATCTCCAGGAACCGGTCGACCTTCTCCGGCTCGACGACCGCGCACATGCGTTCCTGCGACTCGCTCATGAGGATCTCCTCGGGCGAGAGCGTGGAGTCGCGCAGCGGGACGTCGTCCAGGGTGACGCGCATGCCGCCGGAGCCGTTGGAGGCCAGCTCGGAGGTGGCGCAGGACAGGCCCGCCGCGCCGAGGTCCTGGATGCCGACGACCAGCTTCTCGGCGAACGCCTCCAGGGTGCACTCGATGAGCAGCTTCTCCTGGAAGGGGTCGCCGACCTGGACGGCGGGGCGCTTGGACGGCTTGGCGTCGTCGAAGGTCTCGGAGGCGAGGATCGACGCGCCGCCGATGCCGTCGCCGCCGGTCCGGGCCCCGTACAGGATGACCTTGTTGCCCGCACCGGACGCCTTGGCGAGGTGGATGTCCTCGTGCCGCATCACGCCGATGGCACCGGCGTTGACCAGCGGGTTGCCCTGGTAGCAGGCGTCGAAGACGACCTCGCCGCCGATGTTGGGCAGGCCCAGACAGTTGCCGTAGCCGCCGATGCCGGCGACCACGCCGGGCAGCACCCGCTTGGTGTCGGGGTGGTCGGCCGCGCCGAAGCGCAGCGGGTCGACGACGGCGACCGGGCGGGCGCCCATCGCGATGATGTCGCGCACGATGCCGCCCACGCCCGTGGCCGCGCCCTGGTAGGGCTCGACGTAGGACGGGTGGTTGTGCGACTCCACCTTGAAGGTGACGGCGTAGCCGTGGCCGACGTCGACGACGCCGGCGTTCTCGCCGATGCCGACGAGCATGGCGTCGTTCTCGGGGGCCTTCTCGCCGAACTGGCGGAGGTGGACCTTGGAGGACTTGTACGAGCAGTGCTCGGACCACATCACGGAGTACATGGCCAGCTCGGCCCCGGTGGGGCGGCGGCCCAGGATCTCCACGACCCGCTCGTACTCGTCCTTCTTCAGGCCGAGTTCGGCCCAGGGCAGCTCGACGTCGGGGGTCGCGGCCGCGTGCTCGACCGTGTCCAGAGGCGTCCTGCTCATGCGGTGACCAGCTTCTTGAGGATCGAGGTGAAGAACGGGAGGCCGTCGGTGCGGCCGGTGCCGATCAGCGGCTCGGTGGCGTGCTCGGGGTGCGGCATGAGGCCCACCACGTTGCCGGCCTCGTTGGTGATGCCGGCGATGTCGCGCAGCGAGCCGTTGGGGTTTCCATAACCCTCGGCGGCTTCGCCGCGGACCAGGTAGCGGAAGGCGACGCGGCCCTCCGCCTCCAGCTTGTCGAGGGTGTACTCGTCGGCGACGTACCGGCCGTCCATGTTCTTCAGCGGGATGTTGATCTCCTGGCCGGCCGTGTAGTCGGCGGTCCAGGCGGTCTCCGCGTTCTCCACCCGCAGCTTCTGGTCGCGGCAGATGAAGTGGAGGTGGTCGTTGCCGAGCATCGCGCCGGGCAGCAGGTGGGCCTCGGTGAGGACCTGGAAGCCGTTGCAGATGCCGAGGACCGGCAGGCCGGCCTTCGCCTGCTCGATGACGGTGTCCATCACCGGCGAGAAGCGGGAGATGGCGCCGGCCCGCAGATAGTCGCCGTAGGAGAAGCCGCCGGGCAGGACGACCGCGTCGACCTGCTTGAGGTCCTTGTCCTTGTGCCACAGGGCGACGGGTTCGGCGCCCGCGAGGCGGATCGCGCGCTGGGTGTCCCGGTCGTCGAGGCTGCCCGGGAAAGTGACGACGCCGATACGAGCGGTCACTTCGCGGCCTCCGCGACCACGTCGCCGGACTCGACCTTCACGGTGAAGTCCTCGATCACGGTGTTGGCGAGGAAGGATTCGGCAAGCTCGTGAATGCGGGCGAGGGCGGCCTCGTCGACGGGCCCGTCCACTTCCAGTTCGAATCGCTTTCCCTGACGGACGTCGGAGATGCCTTCGAAACCCAGCCGCGGCAGTGCGCGCTGCACCGCCTGGCCCTGGGGGTCGAGGATCTCCGGCTTGAGCATGACGTCGACTACGACGCGTGCCACTGGCACTCCCGGTGTGTGGTGCTGAGCAGGTTCCTTCAGACTACCCGCACAAAATTTCTACGCGAGTAGACTGGTAGGAATCTACGTGACGCCCGTCACGGAGCCGCCTCGATCGGGGGGCTTCGTGAAAAGTTCTGGAAAAGTTCGGCCTTCCGCCTCGCGCCCGGTATTGCAGGGGTGCCACGCCGGGACACGCAGAGAGATTTAGTCGGGGCTTCACTTCGCAATGCCCGGCACTGTACAAATGAATTGGCAACAGCCGATACTTTTCCCGATAACCGGCGGACAGTCGGCACCTGACGAACATCTCCCCACGTCATGGCGGAGTGCACGGGCACAGGTGCCGCACGAAGGGACCGATATTCGTGGCGCAGCGTGTCGTGGTCACTCTCTTTGACGACATCGACGGCTCGGAAGCGGCGGAGACGATCGCCTTCGGACTCGACGGCAGGTTCTACGAGATCGACCTGAACCAAACCAATGCCAAGAAACTGCGTAAGGCGCTCGCGCCCTACGTCGAGGCGGGCCGCAAGCGGTCCAGGTCGGGCAAGGCGTACCGGCAGACGGAGGTCGCCCCCGACCCGGCGGCCGTCCGGGCCTGGGCCCAGGCCAACAAGATGGACGTGCCGGCGCGCGGCCGCATCCCCAAGAAGGTCTACGAGGCGTTCAGCGCGGCCCAGTGAGGGGTGCCCGCCTCGGGCACGTCCGCCTCGGCCGTGGCGCCTTCCGGCGCGGCCGCCGAGGGCGCGTCCGTCCCGGGAGCGGGCGGGGCGCGGGGCAGGCCGGGGCGCTCCGGGAGGCGGCCCAGGGTCCGTCAGCGGGCCCTGGGAGCAGCCGACTTGCGCTACCCCCCTGCTGATCAGCTAATGTCTGGAGCACGCCGAGGGGCGAGGCCGGAAGGCCGAGACCCACGGAGTACATGCGGGTGTAGTTCAGTAGCAGAACATCCCCCTTCCAGGGGGAAGGCGCAGTGTGCAATTCCTGTCACCCGCTCTGCACCGCCGGTCCGACCACGCAAGTGGATCAGGTAGGCTGGTGCTCGCACCGATCGGTGAAAGCCGGTCGGATGCAATGCGGACGTAGCTCAGTTGGTAGAGCGCAACCTTGCCAAGGTTGAGGTCGCGAGTTCGAGCCTCGTCGTCCGCTCGGGAATGAGACCCCGGTCCCTCGGACCGGGGTCTTTTCATGTCCGCCTTCCCGCCCTCCGGACGTCGACTGACATTTGTCATTCCGCTCGATGACACCGCGCACTGCTCCCGGTCCCCGTCTGCCGCGACGCTGATGTCATGGACAGGGACGAACACGAGCACGTGATAGAGGTCACCGACCTGCGAGGCGTGTACGGGGGCGGGTTCGAAGCCGTACGCGGCATCACGTTTCACGTGAAACGCGGCGAGGTCTTCGCGCTGCTCGGCACCAACGGCGCCGGAAAGACCTCCACGGTCGAACTGCTGGAGGGACTGGCCGCTCCGGCCGCAGGGCGTGTCCGGGTGCTGGGCCACGATCCCTTCACCGACCGCGCCGCCGTACGTCCCCGTACCGGCGTGATGCTCCAGGAAGGCGGCTTCCCTTCCGAACTGACCGTCGCGGAGACCATGCGGATGTGGGCGGGCTGCGTGAGCGGCGCCCGCGATCCGCGGGAGGCACTTGCCCTGGTCGGTCTGGAACGGCGCGCGGCGGTACGGGTCAAGCAGTTGTCCGGCGGGGAGCGGCGCCGGCTCGACCTGGCACTGGCGCTGCTCGGTGACCCCGAGGTGCTGTTCCTGGACGAGCCGACCACCGGGCTGGACGCCGAGGGCCGCCGGGACACCTGGGAGCTGGTGCGGACCCTGCGGGACGCGGGCACGACCGTGCTGCTCACCACGCACTACCTGGAGGAGGCCGAAGGCCTCGCCGACCGGCTGGCGATCCTGCACGAGGGACGCATCGCCGCCACGGGAAGCCCCGCCGAGGTGACGGCCGCTCAGCCCTCCCGGATCTCCTTCGAACTGCCCCCCGGTTACTTCCTGGGGGATCTTCCCCCGCTCGACTCCCTGGGCGTGTGCGGTCACGAGACGGACGGCCGTCTCGTACGGCTGCGTACGCGGGAGTTGCAGCGGACCGCCACGGAACTGCTGCTCTGGGCCCGGCGGGCCGGTCTCGGACTGCGCCGCCTGGACGCGCGGTCGGCCTCCCTGGAGGAGGCGTTCCTCGGGATCGCGCGGGACGCCTCCGCACGCGAGGCCTCCGCCGGGGAGGCGGCCACGCGCGGTTCCTCCGCGCCGAAGGAAACGGAGTACGTCGTATGACCGGCGGCACCCTCGCCCCCGGCGCGGCCCGTGCCCGGCGCGGCCCCAGCACCGCGCTGAGCCGCATGAGCGCGCTCGCCCGCGCCGAACTGACCCTGTTCGCACGGAGCAGGAGCACCCTCGTCGCCGCCGTCTTCGTCCCGCTGGTGCTGCCGTTCAGCCTCCACTCGGCGGCCGGGCAGTTGGACCTGGAGGACGCCGGGCTCACCGTGGGGCTCGTCATGCTGCCCGCCGCCATCGGCTTCTCGCTGCTGTTCGCCGTGTACTCCACGCTCGTCGGTGTGTTCGTCGCCCGGCGCGAGCAGCTCGTCCTCAAGCGGCTGCGCACCGGTGAACCGCGGGACGCGGAGATCCTCGCCGGGGCGGCGCTGCCCGCCCTCGCCACGGGTCTGGGGCAGTCGCTGATCCTGACGGCCGCCTGCACGGTCCTGCTGCACGTCCCCGCCCCGCACGCCCCGCACCTGGCCGTCCTCGGACTGCTGCTGGGACTGGCGCTGTGCCTGACCCTGGCGGCGGTCACGGCCGGACTCACCCGCACCACGGAGAGCGCCCAGGTCACCTCGATCCCGCTGATCATGGTGTCGGCGGTGGGCTCGGGGACGGCCGTCCCGCTGGAGGTCCTGCCCGACCGGCTGGCCCACCTGTGCGAACTGCTGCCGCTGACACCGGCGATCACGCTGGTGCGCGGCGGCTGGACCGGTGAGCTGAGCGGATACGAGGTCCTGCGGGCCCTGGTCGTCGCCCTGGTCTGGCTGGCACTGGCGGTGTTTGCTGTACGGCGGTGGTTCCGCTGGGAACCACGCCGCTGAGCACGAGGACGGGCGAGGCGCCGGGCGCGGGGGTGGGCGCCGTGCCGAGCGAGGGGGTGGGCGCCGTGCCGAGCATGGGGGCCGCCGTCACGCCCGGCACGGGGACCGCTGTCCTGCCGGGCACGGGGACGGTGCCGGTGCCGGTGCCGGGCACGAGGTACGGCTCGGCGCCGGGCGCGCGGGCGGGTGCGGCATCGTGTGCACGGGCGACCATGGCGCCGGGTGCACGGACGCGGGCGGCTCCGGGTACGCGGATGCGGGCGGCTCCGGGTGCGGTGAGGGAACGGACGGACAGGAGGCGCACGGTGTTCGACGGCATCCGCCGGTGGCAGCGGCGGCAGTGGCGGGAGCGCAGCAAGGCGGAACGCGTCGAGCTGCACAGTGTGATCTCCCTGTGCGCGGCGGAGTGGGTGTTCATGCTCACCTGGCTGGTCCTGCCGGTCGCCGCGGGAGTGCGGCACCGGCCGCTGCCGCTCGTGCTGGCGGGGCTGACGCTCCTCGCCGGCGTGCTCCAGTGCGTGGCGGCCAACCGGCTGGCCCGGCCCTCCTTCGGCCACTACCTGGGCCGCGAACGGCTGCCCGGACGCGCGCTCGCCCCCTCGCTCGGCCTGCTGGCGGCCGCCCTCGCCCTGCCCCTCGTGCTGACCGCGCTCGGGGGACTCGCACCGTGGACGGCCCGGCTCGCCCTCGGTGCGGGTCTGGTGTCGTTCGGCCTGGTGTACGCGATGCTCGTGCCCGTCCCGGTGTTCCTGCGTCGTGCCGCCGTGGTGGGGCTGGTCCTCATGGCTGCGGACGCGCTCGCCGTCCGCAGCGCCCCCGACGTCCTGATGGCGGGTCTGCTGGTCGTCTTCGCCACCGGCTTCTGCCTGCTGGCCGCGCGGTGCGGCGCGTGGACCCTGTCCGTGCTGTGGGAGGCCGAGCGCTCCCGCGAGACCGAGGCGCGGCTCGCCGTGGCCGAGGAACGGCTGCGGTTCGGGCGGGACCTGCACGACGTCCTGGGCCGCAATCTCGCGGTGATCGCGCTGAAGGCCGAGCTGGCCGTGCAGTTGGGCCGGCGCGGGCGGCCCGAGGCGGTGGAGCAGATGACCGAGGTGCAGCGACTGGCGCAGGAGTCCCAGCGCGAGGTCCGCGCGGTGGTGCGCGGGTACCGGGAGGCCGACCTCGGCGCGGAACTCGCCGGGGCGCAGGGCGTGCTGACCGCGGCGGGCATCGACTGCGCCGTCACCGGCCCGGCCGGCGGCCTGCCCGCCACGGTGCAGTCCGCACTGGGCTGGGTGGTCCGCGAGGCCGCCACGAACGTGCTGCGCCACGGTGACGCCCGGCAGTGCGCGATCTCCCTGCGCGTGGAGGGCGGCCGGGCCGAGCTGACGGTCGAGAACGACGGGGTGCCCGACGCCCCGGCGGCCGGCCGGCCGGGCTCCGGCCTGGCCGGACTGCGCGAACGCCTCGCGGCCCTCGACGGCCTGCTGCGGGCGGGCCCGGCGGGGCCCGGCCGCTTCCGGCTGACCGCCGAGGTGCCCCTGCCGCCCGCCGCCGTGCCGGGGCCCTCCGGCCCCGTGCACGAGACCACCCCCCTGAGCGAGGTCACCCCATGACGACGCCACCGGCTCCCGTCCGGCTGCTGCTGGCCGACGACGAGCACCTCATCCGGGGCGCGCTGGCCGCGCTGCTCTCGCTGGAGGACGACCTGCGGGTCGTCGCGGAGGCGGCGAGCGGGCCCGAGGCACTGGCGATGGCCCGGGCGCACGAGCCCGACGTCGCCGTCCTGGACCTGCAGATGCCGGGCGCCGACGGTGTGAAGGTCGCCACATCCCTGCGCGCGGAACTGCCCGGCTGCCGGGTGCTGATCGTGACCAGCCACGGGCGGCCGGGACACCTGAAGCGGGCGCTCGCGGCGGGGGTGCGCGGCTTCGTCCCGAAGACCGTCAGCGCACAGCGTCTCGCCGAGATCATCCGCACCGTCCACGCCGGGAACCGCTACGTCGACCCGGAGTTGGCCGCCGACGCGATCTCCGCCGGGGACTCCCCGCTGGCCGCGCGCGAGGCGGAGGTGCTGGAGCTGGCCGCCGACGGCGCACCGGTCACGGAGATCGCCGAGCGGGCCGCGCTCTCCCCTGGGACCGTCCGGAACTACCTGTCGTCGGCCGTGACGAAGCTGGGCGCGGAGAACCGGCACGCGGCAGTACGGCTCGCACGGGAGCGAGGTTGGGTATAGTTGCTCTCGCGCCACGGCGCAACGCGGACGTAGCTCAGTTGGTAGAGCGCAACCTTGCCAAGGTTGAGGTCGCGAGTTCGAGCCTCGTCGTCCGCTCCGGCGAGAAGCCCCCCGGTCACCACCGGGGGGCTTCTTCGTGCGCGGGCCGTGGGGCCTAGGACACGACCGAGGACCAGTTCGTCCCGGTCAGCCGCTCGTACGCCTCCACGTACTTGCCGCGGGTCGCCTCCACCACGTGCTCGGGCAGCGGCGGCGGGGGCTGCTCGCCCGTGCGGTCCCAGCCGGACTCGGCCGAGGTCAGCCAGTTGCGGACGAACTGCTTGTCGTACGACGGCTGCGCGCGCCCCGGCTGCCACTGGTCGGCCGGCCAGAAACGCGAGGAGTCGGGCGTGAGCACCTCGTCGGCGAGGACGAGAGTCTCCCCGTCGTAGCCGAACTCGAACTTGGTGTCGGCGAGGATGATCCCCCGTTCCCGGGCGATGTCCCGGGCCCGGCCGTAGACGGCGAGGGTCGCCTGGCGCAGCTGGGCGGCCGTCTCGGCGCCGGTCTGCCGGGCCGCCTCCTCGTAGGAGACGTTCTCGTCGTGCTCGCCGACCTCCGCCTTGGTGGCCGGGGTGAAGATCGGCGCGGGCAGCTCGGAGCCGTCGACCAGGCCTTCGGGCAGGGCCAGGCCGCACACCGTGCGGGAGGCGTTGTACTCGGCCAGGCCCGAGCCGGTGAGGTAGCCGCGGGCCACGCACTCCACCGGGACCATCCGCAGCGACTTGCAGACGAGGGTGCGCCCGGCCCAGTCGGCGGGGGCGCCGTCAGGGACCTCGGTGCTGATGACGTGGTGGGGGAGGAGGTCCGCGAGGCGGTCGAACCACCACAGGGAGAGCTGCGTGAGGATGCGGCCCTTGTCGGGGATCTCCGTGGGCAGCACCCAGTCGTAGGCGGACATGCGGTCGCTGGCGACCATCACGAGGTCGCCCGCCTCGTTCTGGTACAGCTCGCGCACCTTGCCGGTGTGCAGATGCACCAGGCCCGGAACCTGGATCGGCTCGGGCTTTTCGACGAATCCGGACACGGTTCCTCCCCGTGGTTCTGTCCAATGGCTCGATTCTCCCGTATCGGACACGGGCCGCGGACAGCGGGTGGACGGCGGCACCCGGACGGTCCGGCGGCGGGCCGCCAGGGGGGCCGGCGGAGGACCGCCCGGGGGCCCGGCGGAGGACCGCCAAGGGGCCGGACGCGGGCCGACGCCGGGTCAGTCGCGCTTGCAGATGCGGTCGAGGAGGTTGGCGGTGGCGCGCTGGATCCGGGGGTCCACGTGGCCGGGACGGTCCAGCGCCGGTGACCAGGCGAAGGTCCCGGACGCGAAGACCAGGGCGCCCGAGGGGGCCCGGTACAGGGACGTCTCCTGGTGGCGCGGGGCGCCCTCGCTGTCGGTGTACGGGGAGTGCGCGAGCAGGATGCGGTCCTGGTGGTCGGGGAGCGGGGTGCGCGGGAAGTAGCGGTCGGCCTCGCCGGCGACCAGTCCCTCGATCCCGTCGCCCTCCCGCGCCCCGGTGGCCTCCCACAGCCAGTGCCCGGCGTTGCGCACGATCAGCGGGTGCGGCTCGGGGACCCGGCCCGCGTACTGGATGCCGACCACTTGCTGCTCGGGCCGGTCGATCTCCCGCCACAGCACCGGCCTGCCGGGGCCCTTGCGTTTGCGGCAGGTCAGCAGGCGGTCCGGGACCCCGGCCGGGGACGGGCCCAGCTCGACCTGCCAGTACATGGTGTTGGCGGAGAGGAAGACCAGGGAGGTGCCGTGCTCGCGGGCGAGTTCGACGGTACGGCGCATCGGGACCGACCAGTACTCGTCGTGGCCGGGGAAGACCAGACCGCGGTAACGGGTGGGGTCGACGCGGCCGGCGTGCAGGTCGCGGGCGTCGGCGTAGGCGAGGTCGTAGCCGTAGCGCTCGGCCCAGCGGATGAAGTCGTAGGCGTGGCCGACGTGCAGCGGCAGGCCCGCGCCCGCGTACGGCCGGTCGAAGCAGACCGTGGTCGCCGCGTCGGCCTCGCCGAGCAGCCGGCCCTCCTCGTCCCAGGCGTGGTAGAGACTGGCTCCGGTGCGGCCGTCCTCCGGGTACAGGTTGTAGGCCTGCCAGGTGACGTCGGGCAGCAGCAGGAGCAGATCCGCCGGGTGGCTGTCGCGGACCGTGAAGGGGATGTGCGAGCGGTAGCCGTCGGCGGTGGTCAGCACGGCGACGTACGCGCCGATGCTCCAGTACGAGGGGATCTGCAGCCGCCAGGACAGCCACCAGTGGTGGCAGGACACGGTGCGGTCGGCGGTGAGCGGCGGGGGCTGGACGATGCCCGAGAGCCGCGGACTCGTGGTGATCTTGGCGGCGCCGTCGCCCCCGTAGTGCCCGATGCGGTAGACGTCGACGCCGAACTCCTGCGGCGGGTCCACGGTGATGTGGAAGTCGATCGCCTCGCCGGGGGTGACGGCGCCGGTGGAGGCGAAGCCCTTGATCTGGCGGTGGACGTCGTCGGCCGAGCGGAGACCGCCTCCGCCGGCGCGGGGGGCCGGGATGCGGGGCGCACCGGCGCCGCCCGGCACGGACTGCGGGGCCGGGTCCACGTACCAGGGGACGACGTGGCCGGTGTCGTCGAAATACGTCTCGCTGCCGCGCAGCCAGGGGACGGGGCCCTGGCCGAACGGGTCCGTGACGGCGTGCGCGAGTGCTCCCGACTCCCAGCGGCGGACACGGTCCGGTCCCATGGCTGTCCCCCTCCCTCGTGCCCCCGTGCTCGGCGTGGCGGTGCTGATGTCTCGTCCGGGGCGGCTGTACGGCGGTGCGGATGTGCGGCGGGGGCCGTTGCCCCGGGGCGGATGCCGGCCGGCGACGCGGCCGGACGTGACCGCGTGGCTGTCGTATGACGTACGCGCTTGCCACGTGCGCGGTCGGTCCCAGCACATCACATAACGCGCGCATGTTGTCACTGCTCGTTGCGAATTGACCGAAAGTGGAAGGAGTGGATCCGGTAGCTCCTCCTCCGGGACCGGCACCGGCCGGGCTCACGCCAGCCGTACGGGCTTCTCCGGACGTATGCCCGCATCGACGAGCCAGGTGCGCAGCGGGAGCGGGTCGCCGTCCTCGACGAGGGCGAGGACCTTGGGGCCGAGGTCGGCGGCTCTCTCCCCGTCGATCAGGAGGGTGGGGCCGTCGAGCCAGTCGAGGCCCGGGGTGGCGCCCGCGGTGTCCATCGCGGCACAGCAGACCATCGCGGTGACATGGTCGGCGAGGAGTTCACGGCCGGTGCGCGGCGGCTGGAGGGGGAAGAGGGGCAGCGCGCCCTCGTCCCAGGGGAGCGCGCCGGGGGCCTGGCCGGCCGCTTCCGCCGGATCCGGCCGGGCCGCGGGCGCGGTGGCCTCCTCACGGGCCAGTTCCGCGCTGAGGCCCGCGGCGAGCGCCGCGCTCCGCTCGGTGCCAAGACCCGTCTCCTCCTCCGCTTCCCCGGCCTCGGGAGCGGCCTGGGCCGCGGCCCACGCCGGGGACGGATCCTGTTCCCGCCGGGTCCCGGCCGGGGGGAGCGCCCGGCTCGCGCCGCTCTCGTCCTCCGCGTCTGTCGCGTCTGTCGCGGCGGAAAGGGTGCGGGGCCGGTGGTCGGAGAGGTGGTCGAGCACGCGGGCCAGGGTCGCGCCGTGCGCGTCGGTGGCCGGGGAGTCCGGGGACCGGCTGACGCCCAGCGTGTCCAGGACGCGGTGCAGCCGTGCGGCGTCCGTGCGCCACTTGCGGTCGACGACCTCGTCCGGGTAGTCCTGCCAGTCCACCGGCGCCCAGTCCGGGCCGCGCTCGGCCGGCCCGCCGTGGAAGAGCCGCGCGGCCAGGAGCGAGGCGGCCTCGTCGACCGCGCCGGGCTCCTCCAGCAGATCGCAGGCGGGCCGCTCGCCGAGGCGGGAGGCGAATCCCTCGGCCAGACGGTCCCGGCGGGACAGCTCCGTGAGCGCCGCGACGACGCCCGCGTCCAGCCGGGACGGCCAGCGGCCCATGCGCCAGGCGGGCAGCGCGACCCGGGTCAGCAGCCGGTCCCAGCCCGCGTACGCCAGGCCCACCTGCTCCTGGGCGACGATGCGCAGACCGTAGTCCACAGCCTGTGCACGCTCGGCGGCGGCCGCCGCCACGCCCCGCTCCATCTGGGCCGCGTCCTCCCGGCAGCCGCGCAGCATCAGGCGGGCCACCCAGCCGACACCCGCGCACACCACGTGGGAGAGGGGGCACCGGCCGGCCGTCGAGGCGGCGGCCACCGCCGCGTCCAGCCCGCGGACGAAGCGGCGGGCCGCGGCTATGTCCGGGTGCGCCGAGGGGCCCGTACCGGCCACCACGGGGGCGAGGACGGCCCGCAGCTCGCCGACGCGCATCCACCACAGGAACGGGGAGCCGATGACGAGGACGGGCGCCGCCGCACGGCGCGGACGGGCCGCGGACGGCCCGCTCACCGCGTCCGGCTCGTCCCGGTCGCCCCCCGCGGGAGGCCCGTGGGCCGGATGGGTGCGGTCCTCCAGCCAGCTGTCGCAGTCCGGGGTGAGCGCTATGGCGGACGGGACGGGCACATCGAGCCGGTCGGCCAGGTCGCGCACCAGGCGGTACAGGTCCGGGGCGGACTCCTCCGGCACCGGGACCGTCGGGCTCATGGCGGGGCGGGCGCGGGCGACGACCAGTCCGACGCCCGCGGCGGCGAGCAGGACGACGACGGCGACCGCGCCCACCACCCACCTCGCGAGGTCCCAGCCCCGGCCCACGAGATGGCCGGTGGCACCACCCGCGAGCAGGATCACCGCGGCGGCCGCGGGCAGCAGGGCCACGGCCAGCGCCCGGCCGCGGACGCGCAGCACGGCCAGCGCCCGGGAGCGCGCCGACAGCGCGCCGACCTCCACACCGGTTCCGGTCACGGCCTGACGTCACCCCCTCCCGTCTGTCCTGGACTGCCCTGTGTTGCCCACTCCCCCACTGTGGCACCCGCCACTGACATCGCAATGCCGGTGGGCCAAGTGCCGGAACGCTTGCGCCGCACCCTAGTTGGGGGCTGGGCCCACGTCAGCCGGATGGGGCATTGCTCACTCGATGGAATGGCTTTGGTCAGAGGTGGATGACACACGGCAAAGGTCAGGCCCCGGATCCTGTCCGGGGCCTGACCTTGGGAGACACCGCGCCTTACGCGCCGGCCGCCGCCTTCGCGGCGATGTCCGTACGGTGCTGGGAACCGTCGAGGCGGACGCGGCCGACGGCGGCGTACGCCCGCTCGCGGGCCTCGGTCAGGTCCTTGCCCGTGGCCGTGACGGACAGGACCCGGCCGCCCGCGCTCAGCACGGCGTCCCCGTCGCGCCGGGTGCCGGCGTGCAGCACGTACGCGTGCGGGGCGTCCTGGGCGGCCACCTCGTCGAGGCCGGTGATCGGGTCACCGGTGCGCGGGGTGCCGGGGTAGTTGTGGGAGGCGACGACCACCGTGACGGCCGCGTCGTCGCTCCACCGCAGGGGCGGCACGTCGGCGAGGGTTCCGGTGGCCGCGGCCAGCAGGACGCCCGCGAGGGGGGTCCGCAGGCGGGCCAGCACCACCTGGGTCTCGGGGTCGCCGAAACGGGCGTTGAACTCGATCACCCGCACACCGCGGCCGGTGAGCGCGAGACCGGCGTAGAGCAGCCCGGAGAACGGGGTGCCCCGGCGGCGCATCTCGTCGACGGTGGGCTGCAGCACGCTCTGCAGCACGTCGTCCACCAGCTTGGGATCGGCCCACGGCAGCGGGGAGTACGCCCCCATGCCGCCGGTGTTCGGGCCCTCGTCGCCGTCCAGGGCGCGCTTGAAGTCCTGGGCGGGCTGGAGCGGCAGCACCGTCACGCCGTCGGTGACGGCGAACAGGGAGACCTCGGGACCGTCGAGGAACTCCTCGATCACCACCCGGTCGCAGGCGGCGGCGTGCGCGCGGGCGGCCTCCACGTCGTCGGTGACGACGACGCCCTTCCCGGCGGCGAGGCCGTCGTCCTTGACGACGTAGGGGGCGCCGAAGGCGCCGAGCGCGTCGTCGACCTCCTGCGCCGTGGTGCAGACGTAGGACCGGGCGGTGGGGACACCGGCGCCCGCCATCACGTCCTTGGCGAAGGCCTTGGAGCCCTCGAGCCGCGCCGCCTCCCCGGACGGGCCGAAGACCGGGATGCCGGCCTCGCGCACGGCGTCGGCGACCCCGGCGACCAGCGGCGCCTCGGGCCCGACGACCACGAGGCCGGCTCCGAGCCGGGTGGCGAGCGCGGCGACGGCCGCGCCGTCGAGGGCGTCGACCGGGTGCAGCTCGGCGACCTCGGCGATGCCGGCGTTGCCGGGCGCGCAGTACAGCGCGGTGACATCGGGGTCGAGGGACAGGGAACGGCACAGGGCGTGCTCACGAGCGCCGCTGCCGATGACGAGGACCTTCACGGGGTCAGCCTAACGGCAGAGCGCCGCACCCTTTTGTGCGGGTTGCCGAGGGGACCGGAAGGATCTGCTCGTACGTTTATCCGAAACGGCCTCCGCGGACCTCCTCCGAGCCTCCCGCGGGGCTGCACGGGGCTTCCCGGGAACTCTCCGGAGGCCGCCCTGGGGCCGCCCTCCGAGGGGGTTCTGCGCCGCCGCTCCTCCCTACGCCGCGTGCCGCGGCCGCTCAGCGACCGCCGCGCGGCTACTCCGTCGGGTACTCCTCCACCACGGTCGCGCCCAGCTCCCGCACGATCAGGTCGTGGCCGGACAGGGCGGACTCGTCGAGGTCGGGGTCGTCGTCCTCGGGGATGTCGTCCTCGGGGGCCACGGGGGCGGGCTCGGGCGCGGGAGGCCTGCCGGGCCGGGCCGCGGCGGCCGGACCGGCGGCGGGACCGGAGGCCGCCCGTGCCGCCGGAGACAGGTCGGCGGCCGGGGCACCGGGACCGGGAGCCGGGGGCGCGGCCTGGGGAGCCGCCGTACGCGGCGGGGCCGCGACACCACCCGGCTGGGCACCGCCGCCGTAACCGCCGCCCGCGGATCCGCCGTAGCCGCCGCCCGTGGGTCCGCCGCCGTAGCCGCCACCGCCTCCGAACGCGCCGGAGGGCTGGGGCGCGGGGGCGCCGCCGCCCGCCGGGTCGACGACCGCCTCGATCTTCCACTGGACGTTGAACTGCTCGGCCAGCGCCTGCCGCAGCACGTCCTCGCTGCCGCTGCTCGCGAAGTTGTCCCGGGCGCCCGCGTTGACGAAACCGACCTGGAGGGTGGTGCCGTCGAAGCCCGTGACCTGGGCGTTCTGACTGAGCAGGATCCAGGTGAAGCGGCGGCGGTTCTTCACCGCCTCCAGGATGTTCGGCCACAGCTGGCGCGGGTCGAGCCCACCGCCCGCCGGGGCGGGTGCGGCTGCCGGGGCGGCGGAAGGAGCCGGGGCGGCGGAAGGGGCGGCAGGAGCGCCGGTCGTGCCGCCCGCGCCCGCCGGGCCGGCCCCGGCCGCGGGCTGTCCGCCGCCCGGGGACGCCGCCGTGGGCCACCCTCCGGGCCGCCGGCCACCGGCACCGGCCGGGGCGGCCGTGGGCCAGGCCCCCGGCGCTCCCTGCCCGGGCGCCGCGGCGGGGGCACCCGCCGGGGCCGCGGGGGGCGGGGGTGCGGCGGGGGTGGCTCCGGACGCGGGCGCGTCCTGGTCGCGGTCACCGGCGGGGGGCGCGGCCGGTCCCTGGGGCACCGGCGCCGCGCTGCGCGGGCCGGTCCCCGCGGCTCCGGCTCCCGCCGGCGCGGCGGGGCCACCCGGAGTCACCGCAGCGGCCTGTGGCCCCACCGGTGTGCCGGGCGCGCCCTGGCCCCCCGAGGCGCCCTGGCCTCCGGGAGCCCGTACCGCCGCCCGGGCCGCCGCGGCGCCGGTGCCGGGCGGCACCGGCGCGCCGCCGGCGAGGCCCGCTCCCCCGTGCGCCTCGGGCCCGGGCACGTAGCCCATCGCGGGGGCGCCCGCTCCTGTGCCGAAGCTCACGCCCCGCTCGATCCGGTCGAGGCGGGCCATCACGGACCGCTCGTCGCCGTACGCGGCGGGCAGCAGCACGCGGGCGCAGATGAGCTCGAGCTGGAGGCGGGGCGAGGTGGCGCCGCGCATCTCGGTCAGGCCCTCGTTGACCAGGTCGGCGGCGCGGCTCAGCTCGGCGGCGCCGAAGGACCGCGCCTGGGCCTGCATGCGCTCGATCACGTCGGCGGGGGCGTCGATGAGCCCCTTCTCGGCCGCGTCGGGCACGGCGGCCAGGATCACCAGGTCCCGCAGCCGCTCCAGCAGGTCGGCGACGAAGCGCCGCGGGTCGTTGCCGCCCTCGATGACGCGGTCGACGACCTCGAAGGCACCGGAGCCGTCCCCGGAGGAGAACGCCTCGACGACCGAGTCGAGCAGCGAACCGTCGGTGTACCCGAGGAGGGAGGTGGCCATGGCGTACGTCACACCGGCTTCACCGGCACCGGCGAGGAGCTGGTCCATGACGGACATGGAGTCACGCACGGAACCGGCACCGGCCCGCACGACCAGCGGGAGCACGCCCTCCTCGACGGGGATGTCCTCCTTACGGCACACCTCGCCCAGGTAGTCCCGCAGGGTTCCCGGGGGGACCAGCCGGAAGGGGTAGTGGTGGGTCCGCGAGCGGATCGTCCCGATGACCTTCTCGGGCTCGGTCGTGGCGAAGATGAACTTCAGGTGCTCCGGCGGCTCCTCCACCACCTTGAGCAGCGCGTTGAAACCGGCCGACGTGACCATGTGGGCCTCGTCGATGATGTAGATCTTGTACCGGCTGCGCGCGGGCCCGAAGAAGGCCTTCTCGCGCAGGTCACGGGCGTCGTCCACACCGCCGTGCGAAGCGGCGTCGATCTCGATGACGTCGATGGAGCCGGGGCCGTTGCGCGCCAGGTCGCGGCACGAGTCGCACGTACCGCACGGCGTCGGCGTGGGGCCCTGCTCGCAGTTCAGGCAGCGGGCGAGGATCCGGGCGCTGGTCGTCTTGCCGCACCCGCGCGGACCGCTGAACAGGTACGCGTGATTGACCCGGTTGTTCCGCAGCGCCTGCTGCAGCGGGTCGGTGACATGCTCCTGCCCGATGACCTCGGCGAAGGACTCCGGGCGGTAGCGGCGGTACAACGCGAGAGACGACACGCATACGAGGTTATAGGCGCCCACCGACAACCGGCCCGGCCCGCGAACGCGGCCACCGCCCCCAGAACGCGAGCGCCCCCCACGCACCCGCCAGAGCCGACCTACCCTTGCTGCCTTCCGGCCCTGGGGGAGTTCAGTCAGATAGCGCCGCGTGAGGGGCTGCCGAAAGACTACCCGATCCAGGGGCCCGGGAACGAGTTCGCGAGCACGGCTCCGCGTCATGTAATGTTTCCGGCGGAGGATTCGCCTAGAGGCCTAGGGCGCACGCTTGGAAAGCGTGTTGGGGGCAACCCCTCACGAGTTCGAATCTCGTATCCTCCGCCAGGCTGAAGGACCGGACCGTACAGACGGTCCGGGCCTTCGTCGTGCATGCGCCCCGGCGGCCCCGCCCGATCGCCTCGTGACCGCGCACGGCGCCCGGGACACGCACCGGAGCCCGGGGCCTCCCGGTCAGGGTTCGGGAAGCCCCGGGCTCACAGGCTCCGGGCTCAGCGGGAGGAGGGGCCGGAGGAGGCGGGGGTGCGGGCGGACGGTGCCGGCTCCTCCCGCACGGCGTCCGGCCGGGAGGTGCGGGGCACGCGGTGACGGGGAGCGGTGCGGCGGGGCGGGCGGGTCAGGGTGATCTGGCGCACGAGCTGCTGGAAGCAGGCCAGGGACGCCAGTCCCGGCAGGGCCGCCGCCGCCATGTCGACGAGCGTCTTGGGCGCCTGGATGACGCACAGGAGCATCGCGATCGACGAGAAGAGCAGCACCACGCACCACGAGTGGACGGCCCGCCGCCGGTGCAGCGCGGCACGCAGGACGGACAGGGACGCCACCAGCCAGGGCCCGTACACCAGCAGCGGCCACCACGACGCGATGCCGTCCTGCATCCGGGCGACGGCCACGAGGCGCAGGGGGTCGTAGGCGACCATGCCGCCGAAGAAGCTCACGGTGGAGGCGGTCACCGCCGCCAGTGCGCCGATGACGTGGCTCGCGGTGCGCACGCCACTCCTCCGCCTGCGCGGACGGACCTTGCGGTGACCGTGGGAGCCACGCCGCAGGGGAGGGAGTTCCGCCGTGATTTCCTGGAGGTTCTCCAGGGGCGTGTTCGGCGCGCCGGGAACGGCGCTCCCCGCGCCCGCGCTTTCGGGATCTACGACCCTTCCGCTCCTCCGGGTCCTTTCGCCCCTTTCGTCCCTTTCGGTGCGTTCGGTGCGGTCGCCTGGTCCGGTTCGATCGGTTCCGCCGATTCGACCGGTTCTTCCCGGGTCCGCGTACTCCGCCGCACCGAAATGATCAGCGGTGCCGGCGTAGTCCGTGAAGCCCGCATAATTCGCGGAACCTGCGTGATCCGTGAAGCCCGCATGATCTGCGAAGTCCGCATGATCCGTGAAGCCCGCGTGATCAGCGGAACCGGTACGGGCCGTGGAGCCCGGGTGGCCCGTCGGCTGTTCGGCGGGACGGCCGCCGGCCTGCGTCCATTCCCCCTCCACGGGAGTCCGGGGCGGCTGCCGCTCCATGGCGTCCCGGAGCATGAAGGCCAGTTCCTCGGCCGGGTCCCACGCGGAGTCCGGGGGGACCAGGGGGCCGAGGGTGCCCGAGAAGAACTGCGTCGGGGCCCGGTGACGGCCGGTTCCCGTCCGGCGGCGGGGTTCGTCGAAAGCTTCCGGTTCCACATGAGGATAATCAGCGGAATAGCCCGTGCGCCGGCCGATACGTTCGTCATACATGTCGCGGCCCGGCTATTCGGGACGCGCGAAGACGGGACGGCTGTCCGAGCCGACCCACCTGCGGGCCAGGTCGGCTTCCAGGGCACTCATCGCGTCCAGGAAATCCTGTAGCAGCGACTCGGTCGCCTTCAGCGCGGCCTGCGAGTCGCCCCTGGTCAGGGCGGCGTCGGCCTTCGCGTGCGCGGGTCCGGGTAGGTAGGTGTAGGGACCCGGCGCCACCGCGTGCCCGGCACTCGTGTCCTCGCGCTCGCGGCCCACGAGCAGACCCAAGTACCCTTCCCTGGATGCCTTAGTCATATCCCACCTAACGCCACCCGACTTCCCCGGATGCGCGGCAAACGGGTGAAGGAATTACCCGATGGGGCCTATATTGTGCGATCGGATGCTTCATCCGTTCAGCCGACGAGATGGGCGTCGGGCGAAGACTCCTCGGCGGCCGGGTCACCTTCGAGCGGACGTGTATTTTTTTTGAGCACGGCGACCATATGCCGACGGCGACGCAATTCCTCCGTGTCGACCCGCCACATACGGCATTGATAGGGTGGTACGAGAATGGACCCCGCGGTGCAGGCGGAAGCACACACGACCAGCATCCAAAGGGTGACATTCCACATGATTTTTTTCTCCCTGGGCGCGGCGGCGCGACACCGGAATAACGCCCTGGAATATGCGAGGTTACGGAAGCGGAACAGAAGTCCTCGGGTGGCCCAATAGGAAGCTCGGCTCCGTGCGCCACCCTGTGCGACTGGTTCACGACGGGTACGGTCCCGGCCGCGCGACACGACCGGTTCCTGACGGCCACGGTCCCGGCGCATCACCCACCGCACCGGCCACCGCACCGCGGAACTCACCTGGGCCGCAGGCCGTGCGGCGTGTCCTCCGGCAGGCGATCATCGGGACATGAACGTCACCCTGCACCTCGCCCAGGACCCCGACGCCGACGCCCTCCTGGGCCGCAGTCCGCTCGCCGCGCTGATCGGGATGCTGCTGGACCAGCAGATCCCGATGGAGTGGGCGTTCAAGGGTCCGGCGACGATCGCCCGGCGCATGGGGACCGACGACCTGGACGCGCACGAGATCGTGGCGTTCGACCCGGAGACCTTCGCCCGGCTGCTGTCGGACAAACCGGCCGTGCACCGTTACCCGGGCTCGATGGCCAAGCGCATCCAGCAGTTGTGCCACTACCTCGTCGAGCACTGTGCCGGCGACCCCGAGGCGCTGTGGCGGGACGTGGAGAGCGGTCCGCAGCTGCTGCGCCGGCTGGAGGAACTGCCCGGCTTCGGCAGGCAGAAGGCGCAGATCTTCCTCGCGCTGCTGGGCAAGCAGCTGGGTGTCCGGCCCGAGGGCTGGCGGGAGGCCGCCGGGCCGTACGGCGAGGAGAAGGCCTTCCGGTCCGTGGCCGACATCACCGGCCCCGAGTCGCTGGCCAAGGTGCGGGCCCACAAGCAGGAGATGAAGGCCGCCGCCAAGGCGGCGAAGTCCGCCGGGAGATGAGGGGGCGGACCGCTCCCCGTCAGCCGGACGGCCTACAGCGGTGGCGACCGGACCGCGCGCGGTCCAAGCATGGACCATGACCGAGCCACCGAGCAGCGGCCCCGGCGGGCCGGGCTACGACGACCGCCACGTCCACGCGAAACGTGATCCGCGCGACCCCGAGCAGGCATACGGGACGGGGGAACCGGGTCCTGGAGGGCCGGAAGGCCCCGGAGGCCCGGAAGGCCCCGGCGGGCCGGAAGGGTCCGGCGTCCCCGGAGGACCCGGCAGTACCGGAAGTCCCGGAGGACCCGGCAGTACCGGGAGTCCCGGAGGGCAGGCGGGTCGGACCACGGCCCCGCCGCCCTACTCCGATCCCCGGTCCGAAGGCCGGCGCTCCGAAGGCCTCCGAGCCGAAGCTCCCCGTTCCGGAAGTGCCGGTCCCGAAGGCTCCCGCTACGAGCCGCCGCTGGAGGGACCCCTGCACCACCTCTCCCGCGCCGCCTGGCAGGCGGTCCTCGCCACCGGCGTGGCCGCCCTCGTCCTGGGCATCCTCGTCCTGCTGTGGCCGGGCGCCTCCCTGCTGGCCGCCGGGATCCTCTTCGGCGTCTACCTGGTGGTCAGCGGAGTGCTCCAACTGGTCTCCGCCTTCGGCACACACAAGTCGACGGCACTGCGCGTACTGGCCTTCGCCAGCGGTGCCCTGTCCATCCTGCTGGGCCTGTTCTGCTTCCGCAGCGCGATGCAGTCGATCCTGCTGCTGGCCCTCTGGATCGGCATCGGCTGGCTGATCCGCGGGATCACGCAGACGCTCGCCGCGCTCCACGACCGGACGGCACCGGCCCGCGGCTGGCAGATCTTCCTCGGCATCCTCACCTTCATCGCCGGGATCGTCCTGATCGACTCGCCGCTGGCGTCGGTCGCCGTACTGACCCTGCTCGGCGGCTGGTGGCTGGTCGTGGTCGGCGTGATGGAGATCGT
The DNA here is from genome assembly GCF_040703815.1 of Streptomyces sp. NPDC006743. NCBI lineage: Bacteria > Bacillati > Actinomycetota > Actinomycetes > Kitasatosporales > Streptomycetaceae > Streptomyces > Streptomyces sp. NPDC006743. Next base: position 76,080 of record NZ_JBEYJA010000036.1, read on the forward strand.
CACCGCCTTCCGCATCCGCGGCCACGCCCGGCACGTCCCGCGCACCGTGTGAACGACGGCGTCAACACGGCGAGCGCCACCTACCCCGTGCGGGCGGTTCCACCGGCCGGTGCGATGAGGGGCGTACGTCCGCCGGGGAGACAACCGTCGTGAGCACCGTGCCGGACCGGCACCCCGAGGACCGCGCCGTACGCCGCCCCGCGCGACGTGCGGCGCGGCGGGGTGTCCGGCCGCGCAGGGGGGTGCCGGCTCGGGGACCGGTGTCCGCGCTGCCGCCGGTGGCGGCGCTGTTGCTGGGGCTGCTGCCGGGAGTGCTGCTGGTGCTGGTGCCGCTGCTCGCCCTGGGCGGGCCGGGCGGATACACGGCGGCGTACCCGGGCCCGGCCGCCGGGGCGGCACCCGCCGCGGGCCCCTGGCCCGGAACCGCCGGCACCGGAGGCGTGAGCGGAAGCGGGGGCCCGGAGGACGGCGGGGGCCGGAACGCCGGGCCGGGCCCCGGTGGCAGGGGGGGCTGGAGCGGTGCGGGCGGTCAGGGAGGGGGCGCGGCCGAGGAGGAGATCCCCTGTGCGGCCCCTGCACCCCGGCCGCCGGTGCGCGGGGGCGGACGCGCAGGCGTGCCGCCGCGGCGCGCGCCGCTCACCGCGACGGCAGGTGGCACCGCGGCGGCCTCGGCCGCGGACGGCTGCCGCTCCGGCCGCGTCCGCCCCGCGCCGCCGCTCCCGCCCCACCGTCTGAACGCGCTGCGCTGCGTGGTCCTGCGCTGCTGAGCCGGCCGGGGGCCGCCCCACCGGGCCGCCCTCCGCAGGCAGTCAGCCCGACCGGACCCGACCGTCGAGAAAGTGAAGCGCAGCCATGCCCAGCGACCCCTACGCGGTCCTGCGCGCCCTCGTGCGCGCGGAGGCCGCCCGCCGTACCCCCGCACCCGCACCTCCGTCCCCGCCCCCGCCCCCACCGCCGCGGGAGCCCGCCACCGAGCCGCACCGCTCCGAGCCACCCGGCTTCGAGCCGCCGGGCTCCGGGCAGGCCGCCTCCGGGCAGGCCGCCTCCCACCGGGCCCGCGCCGCCACCGGCGAGCCGGAAGGCGACTGAACCCGCGGCACATCCCGTGGGCCGGGCGCCGAGGCGCCGGCGCCCGGCCTCACCGCCTCCGGCGGGCCGTACCGAAGAGCGAGCGGGTGATCTCCCTGCCGAGCTGGGTGCCCACCGACCGCGCCAGGGCCCTGAACGCCCCGCTGTTGACCACCTGCTCGATGACCGACGGCTCCTCCGCGGGACCCCGGTCCCGTTCCCCCGCGCGAGCCCCGGCCGCGGAGCGCCGCCCGGCCTCGGCGGCCTCAGCCGCCTGGGCCGCCTGAGCCGCCTGAGCCGCCTGAGCCGCCGTCAGCTTCTCGTACGCCGATTCGCGGTCCACAGCCTGTGCATAACGTTCGTAGAGAGGGGACGCCCGCACCGCGCGGTCCAGGCCGGGGCCGTCGACCGGGCCCATCAGGGACTGGGGCGCCCGCAGCCGGGTGACCGCGACGGGGGTCGGCGCACCGCTCTCGCTGAGCACGGTCACCACCGCCTCGCCGATCCCGAGCCCGGTCAGGACCTCCTCCAGGTCGTAGGCCGAGTCCGGGAAGGTCTTCACCGTCGCCTTCAGGGCCTTCCGGTCGTCCGGGGTGAAGGCGCGCAGGGCGTGCTGGACGCGGCTGCCGAGCTGGCCGAGGACGTCGGCGGGCACGTCCTTGGGGGTCTGGGTCACGAAGAAGACCCCGACGCCCTTGGAGCGGATGAGACGCACGGTCTGCGTGATCGACTCCAGGAACGCCTTCGAGGCGTCGGCGAAGAGCAGGTGCGCCTCGTCGAAGAAGAACACCAGCTTGGGCCTGTCCGCGTCACCGACCTCCGGCAGGTCGTGGAAGAGGTCGGCCAGCAGCCACATCAGAAAGGTCGAGAAGAGCCGCGGCCGGTCCTGCACGGCGGGCAGTTCGAGGACGGAGACGACACCGCGGCCGTCGCCCGCCGTGCGCAGCAACTCGCTCGTGTCGAACTCCGGCTCGCCGAAGAAGTCCGCCATGCCCTGCGCCTCGAAAGCGGTCAGGGAGCGCAGGATCACCCCGGCGGTGGCGGTCGACAGGCCGCCGATGGCCCTCAGTTCCTGCTTCCCCTCCTCGGAGGTGAGGAAGGCGGCCACCGCCCTGAGATCCTTCAGGTCGATCAGCTCCAGGCCCTTGGTGTCGGCGTAGTGGAAGATCAGGCCGAGCGACTGCTCCTGGGTCTGGTTGAGTTCGAGGACCTTGGAGAGCAGGACCGGGCCGAAACTGGTGACGGTCGCGCGCAGCGGCACACCGTGTCCCGTGCCGCCCAGCGCGTAGAACTCGGCGGGCAGAGAGGCCGGGGCCCACTCCTGGCGCACCTCGGCGGCCCGCGACCTGATCCGGTCGTCCGCCACGCCGGGCGCCGAGATCCCGGACAGGTCGCCCTTGACGTCGGCGAGGAAGACGGGCACGCCCTGGGCCGAGAGCTGTTCGGCGACGAGTTGGAGCGTCTTGGTCTTGCCGGTTCCGGTGGCGCCGGCGACCAGTCCGTGGCGGTTGAGCATCGCCAGCGGGATGCGGATCCGCGCGCCGGGCAGACAGCGGCCGTCCTGGACGAGGGCTCCCAGTTCGAGGGCGGGGCCGGTGAAGGCGTAGCCGGAGGCGATCTGCCGGGCGCCGGGCGGGAGCGCCGGGTCGTTCCCCGCCGTCCCCGGCGCGGTCTCGCTGTCGCTCATCTCAAGCCCCTGTTCAGCCCCTGGTCCCGATTCGCCCGGTTTGCCGCGGCATTTCCAGCGTGGCACTGCGCTGCCGAGGCTGCGCCCGGAAGCTCTGGGCCGGTAGGCTTTCCGTGTGATCTTCAAGCGCATCGGAAACGGCCGGCCGTACCCCGACCACGGCCGGGAGAGCACCCGGCAGTGGGCGGACGTCGCGCCGCGCCCGGTCCGCCTCGATCAGCTCGTGACGACCAAACAGCAGCTCGACCTGGAAACCCTGCTGGCGGAGGACTCGACCTTCTACGGCGACCTCTTCGCGCACGTCGTGAAGTGGCAGGGCGACCTCTACCTGGAGGACGGCCTGCACCGCGCGGTGCGGGCCGCGCTGCAGCAGCGTCAGGTGCTGCACGCGCGCGTACTCGAGCTGGGCTGAGCCGGGCCCCCGGCCCCGGGCTCGGCAGCCGTGCGCGACAGGCCGTGCGCGCCGAGCCGTACGCCCGCGCGGGCCGGTCCGGGCTTCCCGCCGGGCCGGGCTGAGCCACGCGGACGGGCCGGTCCTGCCGCAGAAGCGCCAGGCGGAACCCGCAGCCGGGCAGATCCGGCCCCCGGCCGTGGCCCGGCGGGTAACGGTTCGGACCCGTAACGGCTTGGACCTTTCGGGTTCTACTGGGCGATATCCAATGATCATCTAGTAGGAATCGCCGCCCCGGCGCACTACGCTGCGCCCATGAGCATGCTGACTCCCCCCGGCATGGGCGGGAAGTACCGGATCACGGGGAACAAGTACCCGCGGATGCGCCGGCCCCGGCGGCACGGCAGGCTCGTGTTCGTGGCCGCCGCCTCCGTCGTCGTCCTGGGGGTGACCGGCTGGGGCACGCTGCAGCTCATCGACGTCTTCACCGGGAGCGACACCAAGGCCTCGGCGGCCGGCACCGGAACGCACTGCGCGACCGGTGCCGCGGTCCGGTCCGGTCCCTCCCCGGCGGCCTCCGCCCGGACGCTGCCCGAGCCGGGCGCGATCACGGTCAACGTCCTCAACGCCACGCCGCGCGGCGGGCTGGCCAAGCAGACCGCGGACGAACTGAAGAAGCGCGGCTTCCGCATCGGGCACGTGGGCAACGCGACCAAGGAGTTCGACAAGAAGGTCAAGGGAGCCGGGCTGCTGCTCGGTCCCGCGTCGGCCCGCGACACCTCGCTGCCCGTGCTCGCCACCCAGCTCCCGGGCGCCGGGAGCCGTACCGACACCCGCAAGGGCACCGACGTCGACCTGATCATCGGCGACGGGTTCAAGCAGCTGGCGTCGCAGCCGGCGGCCCAGAAGGCACTGGCCGCCCTGTCCGCCCCGCGGACGGCGGCCGGCACCCCGCAGAAGGGGTGCTGAGGCGGGCGGGCGGCTGCCCGCCCGCGCCGCGGCCGCCGGTTACTCGGCCGCCCCGTACATCCGGTCGCCCGCGTCGCCCAGGCCCGGGATGATGTAGCCCTGCTCGTTCAGCTGTTCGTCGACCGACGCGGTCACGACCGTCACCGGCGTGCCCGCGAGGTCGCGTTCCATGACCGCGACGCCCTCGGGGGCGGCCAGCAGCACCACCGCCGTCACGTCGTCGGCGCCGCGCTCGATCAGCTCCTGGATCGCCGCGACCAGCGTGCCCCCGGTGGCGAGCATCGGGTCGAGGACGTACACCTGACGGCCGGAGAGGTCCTCCGGCATGCGCGTGGCGTACGTCGAGGCCTGCAGCGTCTCCTCGTTGCGGATCATGCCCAGGAAGCCCACCTCGGCGGTCGGCAGCAGCCGCACCATGCCGTCCAGCATGCCGAGTCCGGCGCGCAGGATCGGCACCACCAGCGGGCGCGGGTGGGAGAGCTTGACGCCGGTGGTCCGCGCGACCGGCGTGGAGATGTCGACCTGCTCGGTCCGCACGTCCCGCGTCGCCTCGTAGGCGAGCAGGGTGACCAGCTCGTCGGCGAGCCGGCGGAAGGTCGCGGAGTCGGTGCGCCGGTCGCGCAGCGTGGTGAGCTTGTGGGCGACCAGGGGGTGGTCGACGACGTGGAGACGCATGTGCCAACAGTAACCGGGCGGTGAGGGCACCCGCCCGCCCGCCACCGTCCTCGCACCGGCGGCCGCCGCACCCGCCCGGTCCCGCGCCGCCGTGGCATCGAACCCGCCGTCCGGGGGAAGGTGGGAGGGACGGACTGGGGTGGTGGACCGATGCCTGAGCGGCGATCCCGCAAGCATCCGTCACCGGGCGAGCGGCCCGGGAGGACGGACGAGACGGAGACCACGGCTGCCGCGGCGACCGCGAGGGCCGCGGCGGACGGCGGCGGACGGGAGCCGGAGGACCCCCGGCGCGCCGGCACCCGCCGGGACACCGGTCCCCGCACCCGCCCAGGCATCGGCCCCGACGCGGGCACCGGCTCGGACCAGGACCCGGACGGGGAGCGCCGTCGGCGCCGGGCCCAGTTCCTGCGCGACCTCGCCGAGGCCCGTGAACTGCGCGACCGCGTCCAGCCCCGGCGGGCCAAGGCCGCCCGCCTGCGGCACGCGATGCGCATGCGCACGTTCCGCTGGTAACAGGCGCGGACCGGCGGCCCCGGGCCGCGCCGGGAGGGCCGCGGAACACACCGGGGAAGCGGGGAAGAAAGGAAAGGCGCGCCGACGTTCCGAGGTGGGCCTGCGTGGCCGTGGGCCAAAGCCGCGTACGATCCGCAGGTGGCGGCAACGAGTGCGCTGGTGAGTCCTTTACCGACGAGCCGCAAAACTGCCGGACACAGGGAGCCGAAGACGTCCCCTGAGCGCCTTGTTTCTGCCACGATTCCGAGTGGGTGGGGCTCGGAGCCCAGCTCTTCCCGCCCAGAACCTCCGCCGGGGGGACCCCCAACCGGCACGCCTATGACCAGTGGGAGAGTCACGGTGTACTTCGCCGCACTGCTCGCGCGCACCGAAGACGGGTGGGAAGCGAGCGACACGGAGCTCGACGATGTGGAGACGCTGTCCGACCTGGCCGACCTGGCCCGGGAGGCCTCGGCCGAGGACGACACCGTGCTCGTCCTCATCGAACAGGAGGACGCGTGGTTCGGTGTCGTCCGCGTGGACGGCGAGGACGACCCTCGCATCTACGTCTCGGACGCCGCCGCGGCGGCCCGCAGTTCGTACGGGGAGATCCTGCTCACCGACGAACTGCTCGGCCGTGAGCCCGGTGACGACGCCGCCGATCTCGACGCCCTGGACCTCGACGGCACGGAGGACGGCGAGCCCTCCTCCGCCGGGGACGACGACGAGGAGGAGGAGTCCGGTGCCGCCGAGGCCATCACGCACAGCCCGCTGGGCGACGGCGAGATCCTCGACGACCTGGGCATCAGCGAGAAGGAGCTGCGCGCCCTGGACGCGGACGACGCGCTGAGCGCGATCGCCGAGGTCCTGGGCGCCGCGGAGGTGCTGGAGACCGTCCGCTGACCCCGCCCCCGGCCGACGACACGACCCGGCCTGCCGAGCCACACCGCCCGGCGGGCGCGCCGGGCTGCCCCGACGCCGCCGGGCCGGAAAGGGACGGGGGTGCCGGCGACCCCGTCCGCGACCGCTGGCGGGACGCGATGCGGCTCGCCCTGGAACAGGCCGCACTGGCCGTCCGGGGCGGGGACGTGCCGGTCGGCGCCGTCGTGCTGTCGGGCGACGGCGCGACCGTGCTCGGCGCCGGGCACAACGAGCGGGAGGCGACGGGTGATCCGACCGCGCACGCGGAGGTCCTCGCCATCCGGCGGGCCGCCGAGCGGGTGGGGCAGTGGCGGCTGTCCGGCTGCACCCTGGTGGTGACGCTGGAGCCGTGCACGATGTGCGCGGGGGCCGCCGTCCTCTCCCGCGTCGACCGGATCGTCTACGGCGCCCGTGACGAGAAGGGGGGCGCCGCGGGCTCGCTGTGGGACGTCGTGCGCGACCGGCGGCTCAACCACCGGCCCGAGGTGATCGAGGGCGTGCTCGCCGAGGACTGCGCCGCGGCCCTCACCGCCTTCTTCCGCGCCCGCTGACCCCCGCCGGGCGGTCCGCCTCCCCCACCCGCGGAGCGGACCGGGAAACAGATTTCAAACCACGGCCCCCGGTGTTGTAGGGTCTGTCTCGGTAGCGTGTCCGAGCGGCCGAAGGAGCTCGCCTCGAAAGCGAGTGTGGCGCAAGTCACCGAGGGTTCAAATCCCTCCGCTACCGCTTGTGAAGGGCCCCGTCCACCGGACGGGGCCCTTCGTGCGATCATCATGCGATCATCTACAGCGATCGACCGCGCTCGGCTCGCAGCGCTCGACGACGGGGGAGCCGGCGCCCGGGGCAACCAGCGACAGGGGGAGACCGCGATGGCGGTGAACGCCAAGAAGATCGTCGTCTACGTGCTCGTGGTCTTCGTGCTGTACGTGATCATCACCGACCCGGCCAAGGCCGCCGACTACGTCCAGATAGGCTTCGAGGGCATATCCAACGCCGCCAAGGCCATCGGCGACTTCATGACGTGGGCCGCGAACGGAGGAAAGTGATGATCCGCCACCTGGTCCTCTTCAAGCTCAACGAGGGCGTGGAGCGCGACGATCCGCGCGTCGTGGAGGGCGTCCGGGCGTTCAGGGCCCTGGGCGGCCGGATCGAGGACCTGCGCTTCTGGGAGTGCGGCTGGAACATCAGCGACCGGCCCATCGCCCACGACTTCGCGATCAACTCGGCGGTCGAGGACGCGGACGCCCTGAAGCGGTACCTGGAGCACCCGGCCCACCAGGCGGGCGTGGCCCTGTGGCGGGAGTTCGCCACCTGGGTGATCGCGGACTACGAGTTCTAGTCGTACGGCCGTACGGCCGCATGCCCGGCCCCGTACCGGAACGGTGCGGGGCTTTGTCGCGTCTCGACCCGCCTTGAGCGCTTGTTCATCCCTCAACACGTGCATATGCGGTGCTTGAACACTTAGCGCCTGTCTTGTGATGCTATGACCGCTTTTGACGGATGAGTTGATCGACGAAGAGGTGGCGTTGACCGTGTCGGCCAGTACTGCGCCACCCCAGGAGGACGTTCCCGTTCAGACCCCGGACCAGTCCCGGACCCCGGCCCCGCCGCAGAGCCAGGCGCAGAGCCGCCCCCAGCCCCAGAGCCCGGACTCCGCGCCGGTCCCCGCCGCCCCCGAGAAGCGGCGCGGCGCCGACACCCGGGCCCTCACCCAGGTGCTCTTCACCCAGCTGAAGGAGCTGGAGCCGGGCAGCCCGGAGTACGCCCGCGTGCGCGGGGCGCTCATCGAGGCCAACCTCCCGCTGGTGCGCTACGCCGCCGCCCGCTTCCGCTCCCGCAACGAGCCGATGGAGGACGTCGTCCAGGTCGGCACCATCGGGCTCATCAACGCCATCGACCGCTTCGACCCCGACCGGGGCGTGCAGTTCCCCACCTTCGCCATGCCCACGGTCGTCGGGGAGATCAAGCGGTACTTCCGCGACAACGTCCGCACCGTCCACGTCCCGCGCCGGCTGCACGAGCTGTGGGTGCAGGTCAACAGTGCGACGGAGGACCTGACGACCGCCTTCGGACGCTCCCCCTCGACCGCCGAGATCGCCGAGCGGCTGCGCATCGGCGAGGACGAGGTGCTGTCCTGCATCGAGGCCGGGCGGTCGTACCACGCGACCTCCCTGGAGGCCGCCCAGGAGGGCGACGGGCTGCCCGGACTGCTCGACCGGCTCGGCTACGAGGACCCGGCGCTCGACGGCGTCGAGCACCGCGACCTGGTCCGCCATCTCCTGGTCCAGCTCCCCGAACGCGAACAGAGAATCCTGCTGCTGCGCTACTACAGCAATCTCACCCAGTCGCAGATCAGTGCGGAACTCGGCGTCTCCCAGATGCACGTCTCGCGGCTACTCGCGCGTAGCTTCCAGCGGCTACGATCCGCAAACAGGATCGAGGCGTAACCGTCACGAGCGAATCGCTCACCAGGGCCGATCCCGGCGACTTCGGCCCGAAAGGCCGTCAGACCCCTTTCCGCCAGGGCTGATTCGCGTATCCGATGTCGACATGTCACTACAGCGTGTTGCCGACATGTGACATTCTGCGGGAAGCGCGTTTGCCGGGGCTTCGGCTCCGGTATTCAGGTGAAGGCTGAGTTCTCCTCGTCAGAGAACGCGGCCACGACCGTCCCGCGACCCAGAGGGGGTGGCATGTCCGCAGAACAGGGCAGCTCCGAGGTGCTGATGCTCACCAAGAGCGAGGCGCCTTCCCCGGCGCTCGAGCCGATCGACGCCCTCGACGACGTGGCGGCCCTCCCGGCCGTCCCGGCTCCGGCCCCGGCGTCCGAGGCCTCGGAAACCATCGACACCCGCACCCTGTCCCGCTCCCTGTTCCTGCGGCTCGCCGTGCTCGACGAGAACAGCCCCGAGCGTGCCTACGTCCGGGACACCCTGATCGAGCTGAACCTCCCGCTGGTGCGCTACGCCGCCGCCCGCTTCCGCTCGCGCAACGAGCCGATGGAGGACATCGTCCAGGTCGGCACCATCGGCCTGATCAAGGCGATCGACCGCTTCGACTGCGAACGCGGCGTGGAGTTCCCGACCTTCGCGATGCCGACGGTGGTCGGTGAGATCAAGCGCTTCTTCCGGGACACCTCGTGGTCGGTGCGGGTGCCCCGGCGGCTGCAGGAGCTGCGGCTGGCGCTGACGAAGGCCAGCGACGAGCTGTCGCAGCGGCTGGACCGGTCGCCGACCGTCGGTGAACTCGCCGCGGTCCTCGGGGTGTCGGAGGAGGACGTCGTCGACGGCCTCGCCGTGGGCAACGCGTACACGGCCTCCTCGCTCGACTCCCCGGCCCCCGAGGACGACGGCGGCGAGGGATCGCTCGCCGACCGCCTCGGCTACGAGGACACGGCGCTGGAGGGCGTGGAGTACCGCGAGTCGCTCAAGCCGCTGCTCGCCAAGCTGCCGCCCCGCGAGCGCCGGATCATCATGCTGCGCTTCTTCGCCAACATGACGCAGTCGCAGATCGGCGAGGAGGTCGGCATCTCGCAGATGCACGTCTCCCGGCTGCTGACGCGCACCCTGGCCCAGCTCCGCGACGGACTCATCTCCGACTGAGCCCGGACCACCCCCGGCGCGCCGACGGCCGCCGAGGCGCCCGTACGGCGCTTCGGCGGCCGTCGTGCTGTCCTGCCGCGTGGTCGGCGCCGCCCGGCGCCCTTTTCCCTGCCGCGTCCCGCCGGACCGCTTCCGTGCCCGCTGGAACCGTTCCGTGTCCGCCCGGACCGCCGCCGCTCCTACTTGAACGCGAGCCAGGCGACGGCCGCGACGACGATCACGGCGACGACGACACCGACGATCAGGCCGACCCGCGGACCGGCGGGCGCCGCCTGCTGCTGCCTCGCCTGGGGAGCGGCCTCGTCGACGAACGCGCGGAACATCTGGGTGCTGCCGGCGGGGTCGTGGTTGCCCTGGGGGCCCTGGGTGTTAGCCATGGCCCGAGACCCTAGCGAAAGCGGCCGCCCCTGCCCAAGTGGGGGCCCGGTTCGCGCTGTTGCGGCGGGCGCGGCCGAGGCCGCGGCTCCGCCCGGACGGCCGGTTTGCCCCGCCCTGGGCCGAAGGGTGCGCCCCGGCGGCCACCACACCCCGCGCCACCTGCATATTTACACCAGCAATACTTGCCTTTGCCAAGTTTTTGCGTCGCCAGGCCATGATTTGTTTGCCTGCAGCAACCAACCGAACCTATGGTTGCCCCAAGCAACGATTACGGGAGGTGCGATGGCCGAGCGGGCGCAGTATGAGGAGCTTGCGCGTCAGCTCAGCGCCGTCGGCGCCGTGAAACGGGACCTGGGGCGGATCCTGCCGTCCGACTGCCCGGCCGGCTCCGCCGCCGT